>DATFOK010000139.1:0-17569 GCA_035265665.1 Solirubrobacterales bacterium
GAAGATCCCCGTCTGCTCGCATGCCTCCCGGAACGGCTTGGAGTTCAGGTCCTCGACATGGTCACGATTGCGCTCCGCGGGCAGCGGCCAACCGATGCAGCGCGTACCGCATGGGATCTGGTTATGAGGCAGCCTGAGCGCCTACGCATCCTGAGGTCGGCGCTCGAGCGCTGGCGCACTCGGCGAATGCGGGCGCGCGAGGGCAAAGAGCTGTGGCGCGCCGACCCCGAGCTGCGCCGCTTCCTCTCCGCGTACGAGTGAGGGCTCGAAAGAGCCTCCTCAGGCACTCCGAGCCTGCCGGGCGAACGGCGGGCTCTCGCGCCTTCCGCCAGATCCGTACGGGCGGTCACTTGCCACGCCCGCCGCGCACGAACTCGACGTCGCGCCGCGACAAGATGCAGCGCAGGCGGCGATACGCCTCCATGCCAGCCTCGAGTTGGCGCTCGGCGGCTGCCAGTAGCTTGGGCGCCATTGCGGGCGCCGAGCCCCACGCGTGCTCGATGGCAGCTTCAAGCCGGTCCTCGAGCGCCGGCTGATCCAGCGCGACGCTGGTACAGCCGCCCCCGAACAGTTCCGCCAGTCCATCGAACTTGTGGACGTAATATCCGGTTCCCGCCAAACCGACGGCCGGTATCCCCTGGGCGAGCGCGAACACCGCGCCGTGATAGCTACCCGAGACGACCACCCGACACCGCTGGACCTGATCGATGACCGCGGCTGGGCTGTCGAGCTCAGGAACCATCCCCTCATCCACTCCGATCACCTGCGCGATCACAGTGGCGTCCCGCTCCTTGATGTAGGAGGAGATAGGAACTGGAACGAGCTCAGCACGGTGATGCGTAGCCGCTCGCCGGACCGCCCTAGCGATGGCCGCCACGGCGCGATTCGTCGCCCCTGAGTACCGCGCAACGCGAACGCCGACCCCGATCCCGCTTCCGAGCGAACTCCCGCCCGCCTCAAACGCGAGTTCGATCGCATCATCTCCCGTAGTGACCAGCTGCCGGTCGGCGACGCCGAGTGACCGCAAAATTGGCCGGCCGGCCCGCTCCTCGCGCAAGCCGATCAAGTCCACCCTCGGGAGGACCCGCCGCGCAGCGGCCTTAAGCCTCGCATCGCCCAGGGGCCCGACTCCCTGTCCGAACATCGCCGTCGCAGCGCCGCGGCGAACTGCAGTCTCCAGGAGCTCGAGCACCGTGCAGGCCCGCGGCGCGAATGGGTCGGCCAGCAGCCCGGCGCCGCTGACCACGACGAGATCGGCCGAGTACAACCAATCGAGGAACTCGTCGAGCTCGGCGCTCCCGAGGGCCTTGGAGCGCCTGCGCAAACGGATTGTCGCGCTCGTTACGGAAGGCCATCGCACCCGGACCGCTTGCTCCGCGGTTCGCAGTCCGCGGGCGGCAGCGCTCGGGAGCCGCTGATACAGGGTCGCGCTGAGGTTGGGCGTCTCCAGCCAGAGCCGACGCCCGCCAGCCGGAACAGGCGTCGTATCCGGGCAGAGCCCGGCGAGGCGCTCCGGAACTTCCGTGATCACGCCAATCGAGGCATGCGGCCACAGCTTGCGCAGGCGGCGGCTGGCGACTTGCAGCATGCCGGCGTCCCCGACGTTGACCATACCGTGCGCGCTGGGCTCGACGAGGATCTTCACGGTACGACGAGCGTCCCTGCCTGATCACAGAAACCCGCCGAACACCCCACGGCGCTAGACCGGTCGACCCCTGGCGTCCCTGCGCGCAGCTGCTTCACCGCGCGGCCAGGTTAGCGCCTGTCCAAAGGTGGCGAAAGTCGGGCGCCCGTCCCGACGTTCAGACTAGAAGCCCATGCGCCTGCTCGCCTATACGGACGCCCGCTCGTTGGGGGGTGCCGAGATTGCACTTGGCCATCTTCTGGCTGAGCTCGACAGCTCCATCGAGGTCGACGTCGTCGGGGTCGACACGTTCGTCGCAGAGGCCGTCGCCTCCCGTCGCGCTGACACCAACATCCGAGTCCTGGCTCCGGTGCGCAACAAGGCGGACGTGCCGAACATCGCTGCCCACGTGCGTGCGGTGAGGGCGCTGGAACCCTGGATCGTGCACGTCAACCTCTTCACCCCCTGGACAGGTCAGTACGGAATCCTCGCCGGCCTGGTAACGCGGCGTCCGGTTGTGGCAGTCGAACAGGTCGTCTTCGGCTCTCCGACGAGCTTGCAGCGCAGGCTGCGGCGTCTGCTCTGCTCTGGCCTCACCGCTCACGTCGCCGTGGGCGAGCGGGCCGCCCGCGGCATCGAGGAGCTGATCGGCTTGACTGAAGGCTGTGTGGAGACCATCCACAACGGCGTCCCGGACATCCCGCTGGAGCCGGTGGAGCGGCCGCGGCCCGGCCCGACCGTCGGCAGCATTGGCCGCTTACACGAACAGAAAGGACTGGACGTCCTGATCCGCGCCCTCGCTTTGCTTCCGGACGTGACCGGCGTCCTAGTCGGCGATGGGCCCGAGCGAGGTAACCTCGAGCGGTTGGCGAGGGACCTCGGCGTTCGCGATCGGATCGTGATCACTGGCTGGGTAGAGAACGCCCGCGACTACCTCCCATCGTTCGATCTGGTTGCTGCGCCCTCCCGGTTCGAGGGATTCCCGCTTGCGGTGATCGAGGCGATGCTGGCCCGCCGTCCGGTGGTCGCCTCGGCGGTAGACAGCATCCCCGAAGCGGTCGAGCACGGCTCGACCGGGCTGCTGGTCCCGCCGGATGCACCCGATGCCCTGGCGGAGGCGATATCGACTCTGCTCGATGACCGAGCCAAACGCGAGGCAATGGGCAAACGCGCCCGCTCCAGGGCACTCGAGAGCTTCACCGCGTCGTCGATGGCGCGCTCCTTCGAGGCGCTCTATTGCCGCATCCTCGAAGATCATGCGTAGCTTCACCGACACCGTCTTCGCCCTCCCCCTCAAGCCGCGCACGGCGCTGGTAACACGGGACGCGGAAGGCTGGTCAGAGGCGCTAGCCACAATGGGCATCCGGCCAGTCGAAGATGCCGCCGCGGAAAGCGGCCCGCCGGATCTCGTCGTGGCTCCCGCCGAAAGGATCGGCGCGGCGCTGCGGCAGGCCCCGCCGTGCCTGATCGTCGAGGGTCGTCGGGCAGGACGTGGGCTCAGAAGGCGCGGCTACGCGGTGCGCCGATTCCTCCCCCTCCCGGACCCCGTGAGCCCAAAGGTTCTACTCCCGCTCGCGAAGCGCCAACAGCTCCGCTACGCCGTCGACCGATCCCCCCCGTCGGTGGCGTGGAAGCGGCTACGGAACCGGCTCGCAATTCCGCTGCTTGCCGCCGGGTTTCCCCCTCCGGGTAGGCAGCTCGTAGCGATCGGCTCGCGCGAGCGGGGACCGCCATTTCTGGTCGCCGAGGCAAGCCGGCGGTTTGAGCTGCCGTTGAGTCCGGAGTGGCTTCTGGTCCCGGCGAGCGGTGACGCGCTCTCTCGCGGCACCTTCCATCTGTTTCCACCTGGCCAGGAGGACCCCGAATGGGTGCTGAAATTTGCCCGCGTCCCGGGTTATTCCGAGTCCTTCGATCGGGAGGAGCGAGGCCTGTCGCTCGCGGCAGCGGCGGGAGGCGAGGTGACCAGGCACGCGCCCCGCCTGATCGGCAGATTCACGTTCGAGGGGCTGCACGCCTCAGTCGAGAGCGCGGCGCTCGGGCAGTCCCTCGTGGGCTACCTCGGCTCGGCGGCTTCCGCCCGAGACAAGCTTGCTGCGATCGATCGGATCGCTGGATGGGCGGTCGCGATCGCGCGGTCGACCGCCAGCGAACCCGACCGCCTCGCCACCGAGCGCGTCCGAATCCGAACGGAGGTACTGCCCCGGTGGACCGAGTACGGGGCCTCGTCGGCCATCTTGGATCAGGTGCCGCCTGTTCCCGGCGTGCTCCAGCACAACGATCTCGGGAGCTGGAATGTAGTTGTAGATGCGTGTGACGCGTCACGGCCCTCGTTCACGGCCCTCGACTGGGAGAGCGCCCGACCAGTGGGGATGCCGCTGTGGGACCTCTGGTACTTCCTGCAGGACGCGCTCGCGTGCCTTGACGGGGTCTCGGGTTTGAGCGAGAACGATCTCGCGCGCCGTGAGGCCCACGCGGTGCGACTGTTCCGCGGCGAGCTTCAGAACTCGAAAATCCTCTTCGAGTGGACACGGCGTGGCGTTGTCGCGTGCGGGATTCCCGACCGTGCCGTGGGCACACTGGCCACTCTCTGCTTCCTGGACCACGGGCTCTCGCAGAGCAACCGCGAGGATGCCGCGAGGCGCCACGGCTCGCAGGCTCGAGCGCTTGACATGCTGTGGCCAAGCCTGGCGCGGCGGTGGCTCGACGACCCGGCCCTTGGCCCAGGCTGGGACCGCTGGCGGTGACGATCACGCTCGCGCGGATAGCCCACCGCGCGGGGCGTCCCCCTCCTCCGTGCCGTCGATGCTCAGACCTCCGGCTCCGACCCACTTTCCGCGCTCCCGCCTACAGATCAGCCGGCGTGCCAGGCCCGGTACGAGCATCGTGGCCGCGGCCTTCGCACGCGTGCCGGCCCCATGCCGGGGGTTGGCAGCGATCGCCCAGGAGCGCCGGCGCGCGTCCGCGGCGCCATCTCGGAGCGCCTGCCGAGCTTCCTCCAGCTCCGCTTCGCGCCCTCGCGCCTCGATCGTGCGCTCCAGCACCCGGCGCTCCTCGGAGGTAAGGTCGAGGCTGCGCGCCTTCTCCAGGGTCATGAGGCGCCCACCGAGCATCGCCGCGCGCCGGCTCGAGAGCGCCTCCGGGTGGAGGCGGTACCGCGCCAGCGGCTGGTCGACCAGTCCCACCCTGGAGCCGGCAAATATCATTCGTATCCAGCAGTCCCAGTCGGTAGTCCAGAGAATCGACTCATCGAATCCGCCAGCGCGGAGGAGCGCCTCGCGCCGGACCGCGGCGTGACCGAATACGAAGTTGCGTTCGAGGATGCCGCGGCGCTGGTCAGCGACCTCGAACCGCCAGCCCACGTTATAGGCCCGTCCCACCGCGCGACCTCCCGCCTCAACCCACGCGTCCGTAGTCAGGATGTCGAGATCGGGGCGAGCCGAGGCGAGTTCCCCCAGCGCCTCGAGTCGATCGGGCAGGAATACGTCGTCGGCATCGAGGATGACAACGAATTCACCGGAGGCGGCGCGGGCGGCGGTGTTCTTGGCGGCGCCCTCGCCGCCGTGCTCACGCCTCAGGATCGTGGTTTGATCGCCATACGCCCCGAGCGCCCCCTCGATATCGTCGCCGGAGCCGTCGTCGCACACGATCACCTCTAACGGCGGGAGCGTCTGGGTCAAAGCCGAGGCAACGGCACCCCCGATGAACGCGGCGGCGTTGTAGGCCGCGACGATCACCGAAAAACTAGGCGGGTGCCCGGGCTCGATCGACTCCGCGAGGGGAGGCGTGAGGTGTGGCCTCACAGCGCCGGCTTCCTCGCGCTGAGCAGTAGGTTCATTGGCAGGGTGTAGCGATCGCTGTCCCTGTGGCGCTCGCTCGATTCGATCAGCGACCCGAGCCCGTTGACTAGCGCGTAGACCGCGCCGAAGAGAGGCCTCAGGACGCGCCGGACACGCCAGGGCAGGGACTTCTCGCGACGGTAGATGAGGTTGCCGGTGAGCAATCCCCAGCAAACGCCGCGTCCCCCGTTCTCGATCACCTCGACGCCGTCCCAGCCGGCAAAGTAGGACGCGAGGGCGGGGCCCGTATAGCGGTGCTCGAGGATCGTTCGGTCGTATTCCCACACGAATGGCACGGAGATGAGCACCGTGCCCCCCGGTCGCAACACCCGGCGAATTTCCGTGGCCCCGTATTCCGGATCCTCGAGGTAGTAGAAGCCCGAGATGCAGATAACGAGATCGAACGACTCGTCGTCGAAGGGAAGAAATTTGTCGGTGACCACGTCGGCGCCGCCATACCGGTCGTCGATGTCGAGTCCGACGCAGCGAGCTTCCGCCGGCAGCAGATCCTCGTAGGGCCGCGTCCCGCAGAAGACGTCGAGAACGTCCTCAACCGGCCGCGGGGTCCGCTCCAGCGCCTCGGTGAGGTCGTGGAGCAGGTGTCGAAGGTGTAAGTAGTCGAACTGAGTGATCCGCGGATGACGGCGTGCGCGGCGGATCTCCTCTAGCGCCTGCTGCGGCAGACGCATGCTGGGCTCCGTCTTGGATGGCCTTCTCAGAGGAGAGGATGATATGGCGATGCGGCGACTGCTCAAGGAGCGCCTGAGAACCCCGTATGCAATCTTCCTCGATCTCGTAACGCGATGGTCGGCCGGGCGGGCTGGTCTGGCCCTCGTGTACCACCGGATTGACCATCGGCAGCAGGACACCGAAAGCCATCTCGTCGCCGCGATCGGTAGCGGGCGGTTCGAGGCTCAGCTTCGCCGTCTGCGATCCCGGTACCGGTTGGTGCCGGCATCCGAGCTGCACGGTGCCGTGCGGGCCCGGCGCCGCGGCCAGCGGATGCCAGTGGCGATCACCTTCGACGACGACCTGCCATCCCACGTCCGAGCAGCGATGCCCAGGCTCGCCAGCCTCGGGATACCGGCGACCTTCTTCCTCTCCGGCGCCTCTCTCCACAACCCCTTCGCCTTCTGGTGGGAACGGCTTCAGAGTGCGCTCGATGATCATCGCGTGAGCGAGCAGGAGCTGCGCGCAAAGGTCTCACTCGCTGCGACGCCCGCCGGCAGGGGCGGCATCCGCGGGATTGCCTCCAAAATGGAGGTGATGCCTCGCGAAGAGAGAGAGGAGGTGGCCCGATGGCTGCTTCAGCGGATCGGCTCGGATCCGGACGATGCGGGTCTTCGTACCGAGGACGTCCGGGCGCTGGTCGCTGCGGGATTCGAGATCGGATTTCACACTCGCGGGCACGACGCGCTGCCGCAGCTTTCCGACGAGGAGCTGGAACGGGCAATGAGCGAGGGGCGGGCGGAGCTCGAGGAGATCGCAGGTGACAAGCTGTCCCTGATCGCGTACCCGCATGGCAAGGCCGACTCGAGAGTCGCCGCGGCGGCTCGCGCAGCCGGTTATCGCTTCGGCTTCACCACGAGTCCCGAGCGCATCGCCGATGAAGGCGACGCCCTTCTGATGGGCCGGCTCTACCCGTCCTACCATTCGATCGGCCGTTTCGAACTCGAGGTTGCGCGTACCCTGCGAGCATCGAGACGTTCGTGAGACCGAGAAGCCACCTTCTTCGTCGGCAGGGAATGCTTCATGGATGAGCGGCTTCGGCGCCGGACGCGGGGGCTCGCCAAGGATGTCGGAAGGCGCGTGACGCCGCGAGGCGATTCGCCCCCGAGGTCTCTCTTCATCCTGGGCTGCCAGCGGTCGGGAACGACGATGATCGTCGAGGCGCTCGACAAGGATTGGAGGGTCAAGACGTTTCCCGAGCATTCAGCGGTCAACCTGCCCGCCGACCGCAAGCGGCCGTGGAGCGTTCGGGCAACCAGCCGCTACAGCATCCGCATGAAGCCACTCGATCAGGTGGCAGCGAAGCTCGAACGAAGTCGCTATCCGCTCGTTGTCCTGAAGCCGCTCGTCGAGTCGCAGAAGGCGACCGCGATCCTTCGCACCATCGATCGTGCCATATGCCTGTGGGTCTTCCGCCACTACCGGGACGTCGCTCATTCGAACTTCAGGTTCTTCTCGCCCGACGTCAATCGCATTAACCTGGAGCCTCTGATCCGGCGGCCGCCCGACAACTGGCGTAGTGAGTTTGTCCCAGAGGATGTGCGGGAGCTGGTCGCCCGCCACTACTCGCCAGACATGAACCCGTTCGACGGCGGAGCCCTTTTCTGGTACGCCCGAAACAGACTCTTCTTCGATCTCCACCTAGCTCGTGAGGAGCGTGTCCTGGCGCTCAAGTACGAGGACCTGGCCTCCGAGCCGCTGCGTTCGATGCGAAGGGTCTACGACCTCGCAGGGGTCGCTTTTCCGGGGCGAGGCATCATCGAGGACATACACCCGCGCTCCGTCGGCCTCGGACAGGAGCTTGAACTATCTCCGGAGGTCGAGCTAGCGTGCGAGCGGGTGTGGGTCGAGCTGAACGCCGCGTACGAGAGCGGCCGCAAGGCACCGCTCCGCGAGGACCTGCAGCCGAATGCCTGAGGCTGACACTCCCCCCTTGCGAGTAGCGCGTCCGGGGAGGTGATGGTTCGGGTGATCCCCGCGGGGCAGGGCGGAGACGGGGCGTTGGGGGTCGAGCGGGTTGCACCCGAGGCGTGGGAGGAAATCGATGACTGGGAGGAGTTGATCGCCGAATCCGCTGCCCCCAGCATCTTCCTGACCCGCGACTGGATCACCGCGTGGTGGGCCAACTTCGGCACCGGCATCGATCCCTGCCTGCTGCGCATCACGAGGGGCGACGGACGAACGCTCGGCATCGCCCCCCTGTACCTGGAGCGCCTGCGCGTGCCAGCCCGCCGGCTCGGAGTGCTCGGCGACCGCGTGGTCGGTTCCGAGTACCTCGGGTTGGCGGCCCGGCGCGGCAGCGAGGCCGAGGTGGCGCGCGCTACTGCCGGCTGGCTCGCAATGGAGCGACCGAGCTGGCACCTCGCCGACCTGAGCGGACTGCGCGAGAGTGACCCGGCCGCGCAGGAGTTCGAGCGCGTGCTACGAGCGGGGGCTGCGCGAGTCGACGAGCAGCAGCACCCCTGCAGCGCGATCGAGCTCCCCGATGACTTCGAGGACTACCTAGCCCGGCTCAGCTCGAAGTTCCGGCAGCGCTACCGTCAGCGCACCAACAAGCTCCTCCGCTCCTGCGACGTCCGGTTCCTGCGAACAGGGTCCGAGGCCGAGCTACCAGCGCACCTCGACGCGCTGTTCCGTCTCCACCAGGCCCGCTGGACCCAGACCGGCCGCCCCGGCGTATTCGCCGACCCGCTGATGCGGAGCTTTTACCTCGACGTCTCGCGGCGACTGCTGCGCTCAGGCCGCCTGCGCTTCTGGCAGCTCGAGGCCAATGGCGGGATACGCGCCTCGCAGTTCGCCTTCGCCTACGACGGCGTCCTTCACTCCCTGCAAGAGGCATATGACGCCGAGTTCTCGGTGCCGGGCGTTGGGGGCCTCGGCGTGACGCTCCGCGGACAGGTGCTGCGTGCCGCCATCGAGGAGGGGCTCCGCAACTACGACTTCCTGGGCGGCGTCGAGGACCACAAGCTCAGGTGGGGCGCCTCGGTGCACACCGTGCGGCGTGTCCGTCTCGCTCGACGGGGCGCCGCGGGACGCGTCGCCTGGCTCGCGGAGGTCGGCGCGGGCTCGGCTCGCGAGTCGGTCAAGTCCACCGTGCCCGAGCCTGTGCTCGACGCTCTGAGAACCGTCCGCGCCGGCTATCACCGCCGCCGGGGCTGGCGAGAATGACCGCGAGCGACCGTTACGAGCTTGAGATCGAGGCGGTCCTCCGCGAGCGCACCGGCCGCC
Source organism: Solirubrobacterales bacterium (assembly GCA_035265665.1). GTDB lineage: Bacteria > Actinomycetota > Thermoleophilia > Solirubrobacterales > 70-9 > DASUPK01. The sequence continues at coordinate 9,418 of DATFOK010000139.1, forward strand.
AGTGCGTGTACGTACCGTCCGGCCGACTGGGAATCTACATCGCCCTCGTCGAGTGGCTCTCGCCGGGCGATCGCATCCTCATGTCTCCCGTAGACGACGACGTCGTCCTGTTCACTGTCCTCGCGGCGGGCATGCGCCCCGTCATGGCACCGCTGTCGCCGCAGGACGGGAATATCGACCCCGACGCAGTTCCGGAGAGTACGTGGGCGTCGGTGCGCGCAGTCCTTACGACGAACCTGTATGGGCTACCCGATCGTCTGTCCGAGCTGCGCCGGCGCTGTGATCAGCTCGGCACCGTGCTCGTAGAGGACGCCGCGCACGCCCTCCACACCGACGTGGCCGGGGGACCGGTTGGCTCCTTCGGCGAGGTATCCGTGTTCAGCCTCTCGAAGCACGCCGCCGCCACCGGCGGGGTCGTCGCGCTCGCTGACAGGGGCCGCCGCGACGAGGTTGTGCGGCTCCGTGACACGCTCGTCTCGGAGCGCCCGGTGGGGCTGCGGACATCCGACGTGCTGCGCCCGCGCACACTCGCACTACTCGAGCGCCTGGGCCTGCGCGCGCAGCTGCGGTGGGCCCGGCGGGCGCTCGGCGCCGAGGAGCGGCGCATGCACCGGATGCCGCTGCGGCCCGAGCGACTGCGCTCGGCTGTCGCCGCCGCGCCCGCGGTCGACCTATTCGACGCATGGCTGCGGGTGGACAAGCACGACTACCGGGTCGCCCAGCGCCAGAAGGCACTGGCGCGGACAGTGGAGGGGCTGCGCTCAGCGGCACAGGACCGGGAGGCGCGGGTCGAAGGCGTGAGCCGACTGCGGGAGCTTGCGGCGACCGCGCCCGGGGCACGGGCGGGTGAGGCGCAGGCGCTCTTCCGCGTGCCGCTGCTGGTGGAAGATCGGGATGCCGCGGGCGCGGCGCTCGAGGCGGCAGGACACCCTCTCCACTACGTCTACGATCCGCCCCTCGACGACTATGCGGGCAGCGACTTCGTGGATCCTTCCCCGACCCCGGACGCCGCCCGCTGGTGGGCCCGCCACGTGCTGCCGGTGGATCCGCTGCTTGCAGAGACCGCGCTCGCCGCCGTGGAGGCCGCGGCGGTTGCCGTCAGACCGGCAGCCGCTCCGAGGCGCGCTCAGACAGGCGCTGCAGCGCCGCCTTGACGGCATCGGCGCCGGCGAGGATATTCATGCCGCCGCGTGCCCCGGCCACGAAGGTGTCCAGCGCGAAGTCCTCGACGAAGCTGCGGCGGATGCGCAGCGGATTCGATCCCCGGCGCAACCAGCCCCGCCGGGTGGTGATCGCGGAGCGAAAGCCCGCGCGGGCGACCGACCTCACGACGCGGTCATCATGTAAGCCTGACGGGTAGGCGAAGCTGTCTACCCTCGCGTTCAGCAGGTCCTCGAGGTCGGCCCGGCTGCCCGCGATCTCGTAGTCCAGCTGCGCATCAGAGCAGGTGCGAAGGTCGGGATGGGTGCGCGTGTGCGCACCGATGTGGATGCCGGCCTGCACCAACTCGAGCAGCTGCGCGCGACTCACGTGGTCGGGCTGATCGAGGAAGGCCGTGGGTACGTAGAGCGTCGCTGGGATCTTGTGCTCGACGAGCACATCCATCGCATGCCCGTGCGTGTCCCACCATGCGTCGTCGAACGTCACGACGACCGACCGCATCGGCGCCGAGCCGTCAGCCAACTGGGCGAGCGCCTCGTCGAGTGGGACGGTGGGCAGCTGGTCGCGCAGCTCGTCGAGCGCAGCCATCTGCTCGGCGAAGGTGCGCGGGCTCAAGGCCAGGTCATCGTCGGCGTCGGCGACACGGTGATAGCCGAGCACGGTGACAACCGGCTCATGGGGATGCCACCAGCGCGCGAACGCGCGGACGGCCATCTGGAGCGCTGGCCTCATCAGTTGCGTGAGGATGTCCGAGGGCCCCTCTTCTGGTCCCCTCCGGAGGGCGGGTTCGATACGCAGGACACTCAGATACTCCCGTCGACGAGGCTACCCAGGCCGGCCATGCGGCTGGAAACCAGCTCCCTATAGAGGTGCTGGTATGCGGCCACCATCTCTCTAACGGAGAATTCGGCGGCAATCATCTCGCGCCCGGTCCTTCCCATCTCCGCACGCCGCTCCGGCAAGCCGAGCAGCGCAACAATCTCGGTCGCCAGCGACCGCGCGTCCCGGTCGACCACCGTCCCGGCCCCCGTACCGAGGAGCTCGCTCATCCCCTCGACGTCAGTGGACACAACCGGGACAGCCGCCGCGAGCGCCTCCAGGGCGACCACGGGCATCCCCTCCCACTCCGACGAGAAGACGACCAGGTCCGAGCGCGCGATCAGCTCTTTAGCGTCGGCACGTACTCCAGTGAGCCGGACCATGTCAGCGATGCCAAGGCGCCGCGACAGGGCCTCGAGTGCCGGACGGAGCGGGCCCTGGCCAACGATCAGGAAGCGGCAGTCGGGCCGTTCGGCCGCGACGTAGGCCGCGGCCTCCAGAAAGCGTCGAGGCGCCTTCTGGTCGACCAGGCGCCCGATCAGAGAGACGACGGGCCCCTCCCCCAGGGCGAGCTCGCGATCGATCGCCTCGCGCCCCGCATCGGAAAGCGGCGGGGCGAGCGGCACCGCGTTCCGGATTACCCCCAGCCGCTCCCGGGCAACTCCCGCACACTCGAGGCCCTCGAGCAGGTCCTTCGACACGCAGACGACCGCGTCGGCGAGCCGGAGGATGCCAGCCGCTCGCCGGTACTCTTCCGGCCGCACGCCATGGAAGGTCGCAATGAGCGGGGGCCTGCGGCGTCTTCGCGGCAGCTCCGCGATCGCTGCGACGCCGGTGGCCTTCACGTTGTGGGCGTGCACGACCTGCGGTCGGAACCGCCGCATGACCGAACGGAGACCCCACAAGGCGCGGGCAATGGTCAGCGGCGACCGTCCGCGGCCAGGTAACACGTAACGCTCGGCGCCGGATCCATCCAACAGTCGGTCGAACTCGCCCCCCTCGCCGGCGACCGCGACCGCGTCGCCGGTCTCTAACAGCCCCGCGGCCAGCTCCGCGACCATCCGCTCCGCCCCGCCGGCCGACATCTCGGCGATGCTGAGCAGCACCCGCATCTAGCACTCCCCTAGAAGCCTTTCGTACAGTTCGATCGTTGCCCGAGCGCTCCTGGCTGCCGTGAAACGTTCAAACACGCGCTCGCGCGCGCTCTTGGCCTGACGCTCGCGCAGCTCGGGATCTTTGAGAAGGCGTTCGATCGCGGCGGCGAGCGCCGCATCGTTGCCGGGTTCAACCAGCTGGACGGTGCCATCGGTGGCTATCTCGGGCACACCCCCTACGAGCGTCGATACGGCGGGCACCCCGGACGCCATCGCCTCGAGTAGGGCCATCGGGCAGTTCTCCATGTACGAACTGAGCACGAACACATCGAGATGCCCCAGGGCTCGGTCCTTGGGCAACTCGCCCGGAAACTCGACCCGATCAGCGATTCCCAGCCTTCGTGCGAGCTCGTGGAGCTCCGCAGCGGCAGATCCTGCACCGAAGGCAGCGAAGCGCAGGCGGTGATGCTCGCGCGCGAGCCTCTTTGCGGCGCGTAGGAAAACGTCGAGGCCCTTCACCGGCTCGATCGTCGTGACGGTGCCGACCACCTCGGCCCCCCTGTGCTGACCGACGGTCGACGGCGGATCGACTCCACCGGGGATGATCTCGAGCTTCGACTCCGGAAACCGGAGCCGCCCGACAAGCAGCCTCGCGACCGAGTGGGACGGGACGATCACGGCATCCGCGCGACGGCAGAGAGCCGCATCGACCCCCCAGTAGGCAATGCGAGCGCGAATCCCTGGACGCCTCGGGCCGACAGGCACAGGCAGATATTGGTCGGGCAGACCGTGCACCGTGTAGACGCGAAGCCCGTTCTTGCGCGGCCGCGGGCCAAGGCGGACCCAGAGCCCGCTGCGGCGATCCTGGGCGTGAACGACGTCCGCTCCGCGGATGTAGCGCCATATCCGCCGGGCGTGCGATGCGTCGAGCGGATTTTCCAGGGGAATCCGACGAGCCTCGACGCCGGCCGAGGCGAACCTCTCGGCCACTGACGTCGTCGCGCAGACGGAGCCCACGTCGATGCCTTGACGCGCCATCGCTCGCGCGAGGCACAGGGTGTGCTCGACGGGACCTCCCCGTGTCAGTGAGGTCACGAAACGAACTTGCACTAGTGGGATTGCGCGAATTCCGGACGCCCCGCGGGCCGCCGGGATGCCGTGGTTTGTGGAACCGGCAGTTGGCGCGAAGCGACCGGCCCGGTGATGATCGCGGCCAGAGCACCCAGTAGCCATAACGGATTGGCGAGGTTCTCGCTCAGGAACACTCCCCCGACGATCGCAACCAGCAGGCCAGCCTGCACCGCAGTCGCGAGTCTCACGCCCGCCACATCAGGGACAGCCGCACATCTCTTCCGGTAGCGAGAGAGTGAGATCCACGAACCACCCAGGAAGGCCAAGAACGCTGCCAGGGTGAATGGTCCGCTCTCAGCCAGGATCTGGAGGTACGTGTTATGCGCCACGGGGTCACTGAGGACGATCGGGTTGTCCCGCACGTAATCCGTGCTCTCCACCCCAAACCGGCCTGGCCCGACTCCGGTGACTGGATGGTCCATCGACATCGCGATCGCGCCTCGCCACAGGGCCTCGCGCGAATCGACGTTCTCCGCGGCGATGTTGCTCTTCGACTCGAGCCGCTCGTTGATCAGCGGCGAGAAGAGCAGCAGCCCCGCGATCAGCACCGCGGCCAGCGCCGCTGTGGACAAGATCAGCCCTCCCAGTTTGATGCGTCGGGTTAGGAGCGCCCAGACCAAGAGCGCCCCCACGGCAACAATGGCTCCACGCGAAAGCGTCGCCAACGTCCCAGCGAGGACTATGGGGAAGGACACCGCCCAGACGGGGCGCCATCGCCGGTCAGCGATGATCAGGTAACCGAGAAGGGGGAGCGTCGTGGCCATCAGGTATCCGAAGTCATTCGGATCGGGGATCGGGCCCGCAACCCGGTCGACATGACCTTGAAGAAACGAGATCAGGCCGACCATTGAGGCTACGGTGACGGATAAGGCGGTCACCCGCAGGACCTTGAGCACACCGGCCTCGTCCTGGACGAGCTGGACCATCAGGAAGAAGAACCCCAAGAAGAGGTAGTAGCGAAGCAGCGTGCCGCTCTCGGCTCCGGGGGCCGGTGAAACGATGAACGAAAGGGTGACCAGCAATCCGAGCAGGCCAACCGCGTAGGTGGTGGGAGGAGCGCGCAAGCGGTGGTCTCCCTGAAGAGTCTTGAACAGGAAGGCGACCAGCAGGAGCATCCCGAGCAGCTTGACCACCGAGAGCGCGTCCGACGGATAGCCGAGAACCCCTTCCCAGGGAAGAGCCGCAAGCAGGACGAGAAGTACGGCTTGAGGGGCGGCGAGCACCAGGAGAGCGAGAACGGCGGCCGCCAACGCAATGAACCCGAGGACGGGATCGTAAGCCGCGACGAACCCGACAGCCGCAGCGATCATGGCCGCGGTCAAGATTCGTCCATGACCGTCAAGCAGCCAGACGACCAAGTCCCCTCCTCCTACTGCGCGCCTGCTCGTCGGCGCTTGCGGGACCTAGAGCTCCGGGGCTTTGTTGGCGGCGTGCGGGACGTAGACTTCGTGGGCTTGCTTGGCGGCACGGATTCCGAGGCGGGGAGCGCAGCCTCCGGCCTTTGGTAGTAGCCACCCATCCTGGCGGCTCCCGTCTGGTTCATCACGAATCCCGCGATCGTCGTGGGGGTCAACTCGAGACCGTCGATCGCGCGCTTGAGGTTCGATGCTCTCTCTTGGCCGGCCGACACGACGAGCACGACCGCGTCGACCCAGGCTGCAGTGATGATCCCGTCGCTTACCGGAAGCAGCGGCGGCGAGTCCACCAGGACGAGGTCGTACGACTTCTTGAGCTCTTCGATGATGGGCGCGAATCTGATGTGCAGGAGCTCCGTCGGATTTCCGACCTGCTCGCCAGCCGGAACGACCGAAAGGCCCGGGTATTGTGTTGGCGTCGTCCAGGTCTTCATTGCGTCGAGCGACGGCGACGGCTGTGCCCAAACCGTGGAGCGGCGGTCGACCCCGAATACCTCGTGTTGTACCGGACGGCGGAGATCGGCATCCACGATTACGGTGCCAACTCCCACCTGCGCGAAGGCAACTCCGAGGTTCGCAACGATCAGCGATGTTCCGTGGCTGTCGCTGGGACTGGTGATCTGGATCGCCCCGCCTGACCTTCCCGTGACGAACTGGAGGTTCGTGCGAAGGGTCCGGAACGCCTCCTGGATATCCATCCTGCTCGCCTCCTCCCAGACGGCCTGAGGGCCTGAGCGCAAGAGGCCGCGGGTACGGGGGATCTCGGCGAGCACCGGAAGCTGGGTGACTTCGGCGACGTCGGCCGCGGTCTCGATCCGGGCGCGGAACCGCTCCAAGACGAGGGCGACGAGCACAGCGATGCCCAGCCCGAGAACGATCGAGGCACCGATGATCAGCGGCATTCGTGGTTGCACCGGCGCGGTTGGCGTGGTCGCGGGATTCACCACCTCCGCGGTGATGAACTTGTCGCCCTTGATGTGGGCGAGGAAAGCCTTCGTGACAGCGTGGGCGGTCTCTCGCGCATCACCTGGCGAGCTGGAGCGGGCGCTGATCAGAAGGATTCCGGTGCCCGCCTCGGTGCTCGCCGAGACGGTCCCTGTGACGGGATGGCCGAGTTTGGTCTCGGCCGCATCTCGAATGACGGCGGACTCGGCCGTCTGGGCATACGTGCCCAGCAGCGCCGACAGCTCATCGGAGGGGATCAAACCGAGCTTCGCGACGTTCGGCGTGATCGCCACGGTATCGGTTGACTCGTATGTGGGCTGGCGACTCTCGCCGAAGGCGATGCCGAAGATCGCCGAGAGCACTACCACCAGCAGCACGGCCAGCCGCCGCTTCCACAGAATCGAGAGCAGTTCGCGGAGATCCACCGGGCGGCCAGTCTACGCTCTCAACGGATGAGCCAGACCGACTCGTCCGCCGTCGATTAGCCTGCACGTGGCCCGATCCGAAAGGGCTCGATAGACACGCAACCAGTCGCGCACCATCCGGGTCGAACCGAACCGCGCTGCGCGCCGCCGCTGATCTTCCAGCATCATCCGTCGCTCTGTCTCGTCGTCGAGAATGCCACAAACCAGCCGTACCGCCTCCTCCTCGGTTGCCGCTATCTGATTCGCGCCGAGAAGCTCCCGGTTGGCCTCGATGTCGCTGCCGATGACGAGTACATCGAAGGCCATCGCCTCCAGAACGGAGAGCGGATGACTATCCCAGGCGGACCAGTTCAGCAGTACGGTCGCCCCAGATAGCCGCCGCACCGCCTCCTCCCGACCGACCCAGCCGGTGACCGGTATACCGAGGTCCCGGACAGACTCCTCGAGTCGAAGATCCGGCCCGGGTCCCCCGATCCAGCACACATCCGCAAGATGAGACAGGCGGCGCAGGATTCGCGCCGTGGACACCGGCCGCCGCTGTGGGACGATCCGCCCAGCGGCAACGATGCTCGGGCGCGCTGACGCTTCCCGGGGCGGGTGGGTTGATCCGGCTCGATCGAGCTCGGGGATGCCGTTCGGGACAACGTGGACACGCCTGGCTCCCACGCTCTGGGCAAGTCGCGCCTCGTGCTGGGAGACTGCGCCAACCATCGTCACCCGCCGCGCGATCAGCCTTTCGGCGAGACGGTACGTCGCCCTACGGGGTCCGGACTCGGCACCGAGGAACGAGTAGCTGTGAGGGGTATAGATGGTCGGCCCAAAGGAGGCGATCCCGAGCGCGCCCACGAAGCCCGCGAACGATGAATGCAGATGTATGACGTCGGGTGACCAGCCGTCGCAGAGCCGGCGCAGCTCTCGGACTGTCCGGAGCTGGGCCCCTACGCTTCGCCCCGTCCATGGCAATGCGATCAGATCGACGTCGGCGCCGACGCGTTGGCGGAGCCCCGAGGGGGTCTCGGGACGCTTGCCGTAGGCGATCGCGACTCGGTGACCCTCGTGCGCGGCCCCCTCGGCCACCATTCGGACCACCTCCATGGTCCCGGTAGCGAAGCTCTCGCTGACCTGGAGGATTCTCATCTGCTCGGCCTCCTACTCACTCCGG
>DATFOK010000140.1:0-13705 GCA_035265665.1 Solirubrobacterales bacterium
CTTCTGCGAGCGCATCTTCGGTCCGACCAAGGACTGGGAGTGCTACTGCGGCAAGTACAAGAGGGTCCGCTACAAGGGCATCGTCTGCGAGCGCTGCGGCGTCGAGGTGACCCGCTCCAAGGTCCGCCGCGAGCGCATGGGTCACATCGACCTGGCCGCGCCGGTCTCGCATATCTGGTTCTTCAAGGGCGTCCCGAGCCGGATCGGCTACCTGATCGACATGGCTCCGAAGGAGCTCGAGAAGGTCCTCTACTTCGCGGCCTCGGTGATCACCTGGGTGGACGAGGAGGCCCGCCAGAAGGACCTCGGCAAGCTCGAGAAGGAGGTCGAGAAGCAGGCCGGCGAGTACGAGCGCGAGCGCGAGCAGCGCACGCAGGAGCTCAACGAGTCCCTGAAGCGGCGCCTCGCCTATCTCGGCGTGGCCGAGAGCAAGGACGAGGAGGCACCCCCCGCCGGCACCACCGATGGCTTCAGCGAGGACGACGAGCTCTGGGCCGACTCCGTGCCGAACGTGAAGCGGATGAAGGCCGACGACCGCGAGAAGACCGCCAAGGAGCTGCGCAAGACCTTCGAGGCCGAGATCTCCGACACAGAGGCCTACCTCGACGAGGCCGCCGAGCGGCTGCGCGAGGTCTTCAAGATCTTCTCCGAGATGAAGCCAAAGGACGTGATCAACGACGAGACCACCTTCCGCGAGCTCAAGGACCGCTTCGGCTCGCCCTTCGGCTGGGGCGAGTACTTCCGCGGCGGCATGGGCGCCGAGTCCGTCCGCGACCTGCTCGAGCAGGTCGACCTGGACGCGGAGGCTGAGCTGCTCGAGGAGACCATCAACACCTCGAAGGGCCAGAAGCAGGCCCGCGCGGTGAAGCGCCTCAAGGTCGTGGACGCCTTCCTCAAGTCGGCGAACAAGCCGGAGTGGATGGTGCTCGACGTCGTTCCGGTGATCCCGCCGGAGCTGCGCCCGATGGTCCAGCTCGACGGCGGTCGCTTCGCGACCTCGGATCTGAACGATCTATACCGGCGCGTCATCAACCGGAACAACCGGCTGAAGCGGCTGCTCGACCTGGGCGCCCCCGAGATCATCGTCAACAACGAGAAGCGCATGCTGCAGGAGGCGGTCGACGCCCTGTTCGACAACGGGCGCCGCGGCCGTCCCGTCACCGGCCCGGGCAACCGGCCGCTGAAGTCGCTCTCGGACATGCTCAAGGGCAAGCAGGGCCGCTTCCGGCAGAACCTGCTCGGTAAGCGTGTGGACTACTCGGGAAGGTCGGTCATCGTGTCGGGCCCGAATCTGAAGATCCACCAGTGCGGCCTGCCGAAGCTGATGGCGCTAGAGCTCTTCAAGCCGTTCATCATGGCCCGGCTCGTCGAGCGCAAGCAGGTCCAGAACATCAAGGCCGCCAAGAAGATGGTGGACTCGATGATCCCCGAGGTCTGGGACGTGCTCGAGGAGGTCATCCACGAGCACCCCGTGCTGCTCAACCGGGCGCCGACGCTCCACCGCCTGGGCATCCAGGCATTCGAGCCGGTGCTGGTCGAGGGCAAGGCGATCCAGATCCACCCGCTGGTCTGTCACGCGTTCAACGCCGACTTCGACGGCGACCAGATGGCCGTGCACCTGCCGCTCTCGGCGGAGGCGCAGGCGGAGGCGCGCATCCTGATGCTCTCCTCCAACAACATCCTCTCGCCGGCGCATGGCGCGCCGCTGGCCACGCCGACCCAGGACATGGTGCTCGGGCTCTACTACCTGACCTACTCGGACGACGACGTCGGCGAGTTGGATCCGGCGAAGCTCGCGCAGAAGCCGCATCCGTTCCGGACTGCGCAGGAGGCCGAGCTCGCCTACGAGAACGGCATCGTCCAGCTGCACGACTACGCGGAGTACCGCCGGCCTGGTCACGAGCACTTCCTGACCACGGTCGGGCGGATCATCTTCAACGACCGCGTTGAGCGGGCGATCGCCGAAGCGCTCGGCGAGGAGTACGACCCGGAGCGCTACCAGTTCATCAACCGCGCGCTGAAGAAGCGCGACGTCAACGACATCGTCGGCGACCTGGTGGAGAACTACGGCGCGCCCGCCGTCTCCCTCGTGCTCGACTCCTTCAAGGAGCTCGGCTTCCACTTCGCGACCGAGGCCGGGATCACGATCTCGAAGAACGACGTCGTCGCCCCTCCCGACAAGGAGGAGATCCTCGAGCGCTACGAGTCTGAGACCGAGGAGATCATGGGCCAGTACGACGATGGCTACATCACCGCGGAGGAACGCAAGGACGCGGTCACCTCACGCTGGGACCGAGCCACCGAGGAGGTCGGACAGGCGATGGAGCGCAACCTCGACGAGCTCAACCCGATCTTCATGATGGCCAACTCCGGGGCCCGAGGATCGTTCAAGCAGATTCGCCAGCTGGCCGGCATGCGTGGCCTGATGGCAAATCCGAAGGGCGAGATCATCGAGCGGCCGATCAAGGCCAACTTCATGGAGGGCCTCTCGGTGCTCGAGTACTTCATCTCGACGCACGGCGCCCGGAAGGGACTCGCGGACACCGCCCTGCGGACCGCGGACTCCGGCTACCTCACCCGCCGTCTGGTCGACGTCGCGCAGGACGTGATCGTCCGGATCGACGACTGCAAGACCAAGGATTTCGTCGAGATGCCCCTCTACCGCGACGGCACCGAGCTCAACCCGAACCTGATCGGCCGTCTGGCCGGGAAGAAGTTCACGACCAAGCGCGGCCGTGAGCTCCTCAAGCGGAACCAGCTGATCGACTGGGCTGAGCTTCACGAGATCGCCGACGGTTTCAAGGATGATGACGACGTCACCGTCCCGGTCCGCTCGGTGCTCAAGTGCGAGGCCGAGTCAGGCATTTGCCGCCAGTGCTACGGCGTCATGCCCGCGACCGGCGCCCTGGTGGAGCTCGGCGATGCCGTCGGGATCATCGCCGCACAGTCGATCGGCGAGCCGGGCACGCAGCTGACGATGCGGACCTTCCATACCGGTGGCGTCGCAGGCCTTGACATCACCCAGGGTCTGCCGCGAGTCGTCGAGCTGTTCGAGGCGCGAAAGCCGAAGGGTCTGGCGAAGATCGCCGAAGTGGACGGCAAGGTCGCCGATCTGGAGGAGACCGACAAGGCCGTCAAGCTGACCATCGCCGACGACAAGGGCGAGGAGCACGCCTACTCCTTCCCGCCCCGCACCAACATCCTGGTCGAGAAGGGCAAGCGCGTTGAGAAGGGCGACCAGCTCAACGAGGGCTCGCTGTACCCGGCGGAGATCCTCGCCATCCGGGGTCGCACCGACACCGAGGTCTACATCGTGGCCGAGGTCCAGCGCGTCTACCGGACCCAGGGCGTCGACATCAACGACAAGCACATCGAGCTGATCGTGCGCCAGATGCTGAAGAAGGTGCGGGTGGAGTCCAAGGGCTCGACCGAGCTGCTGCCCGGTCAGCTGGAGGACCGCCTGGTCTTCGCCGCGATCAACGAGAAGATGAAGGGCAAGAAGACGAAGACGCCGGCGCGGGCCGAGGAGGTCATCCTCGGGATCACCAAGGCGTCGCTCGCCACCGAGTCCTTCCTCTCGGCCGCCTCCTTCCAGGAGACCACCAAGGTGCTCACCGACGCCGCCCTGGAGGGCAAGCGCGACCGGCTGATGGGTCTGAAGGAGAACGTCATCATCGGCAAGCTGATCCCGGCGGCCACCGGCCTGAAGCATTACCGCGGGCTACAGATCGAGCCGGTGGAGCCCGCGCAGCCTCCCGCCGAGGAGTTCTCCGAGGAGGAGCTCGCCAAGGAGCTCGACCTCGCCGGCGACGGCGAGAGCTCCCCGATGGAGGGGTTCGGGCCCTCCTTCGCGGAGGAGCTCGAGGAGCTCGCCTCGGAGATCGAGACGCCGGGCGCCGGGCAGACCGCCGGTTCAGGCGAGAGCGAAGAGTCCGAAAGTTCGTAACGCCTAGGCGGCGGGTCCTGTCGCCGCAGGTACCGTCCCAAGCATGCGCGGGGACGCGCATGCTTGGGCCCCACCTACGGAGCCACCCGCCGACTAGCGCGACGGTTGACGGTGTTGGCCCGTCGGCGGAGCGGCGGGCTGACTCTTAGCTCGGCTGGCCTTGGACGAGGCCGACGACGTGACCCTCCGGGTCGTTGAAGAGGCCGATGGTCAGGCCCTCCATCGGGCTGTCGGGCCCCATCATCTTCGTGCCCCCGAGCGACTCGGCCTTGTCGAGCGCCGCTCCGACATCTGGCACCTCGATGTAGAAGGTCACGTGCCCGTCATAGCCCTCGGGCCCGTCGCCGACGCCTCCGCCTATACCGACACCCTCGGAGTTCGTGTTTCCCTCGCGGGAGACGACCCCGTAGTCGGTCGGGCCGCCCTCGTACACGTCGAACTGCCAACCGGCGAGCTCGCCGTAGAAGTCGCGTAGCTTCTTCGCATCCTTGCCGACCACCTCGAAGTGAACGACTGGCTGTCCCATCGCTTCCTTTCCGCGCCCCGGTGGCGCTGCTTGCGTTCGATGCACATATGACTTTCGGCGGGCCGCCTACTCATCGCCATTTGGTCAACGTTCCGGGTCAGGAGCGCTTGATGGAGAAGCGGGGTGGGCCTTGGCCCACTCGACGATGCGCTGCGACTCGTTGATGACCTCGCCGTCATCCGTGACCAGGACGGGCACGACCGGGGTGCCGGTCAGCTCCTGGACCTCCCGTCGCCCGTCGGTCATCAGCTTGATCGGGCCGACGCCCAGCCCATGGACCTTGATCACCTCGGGATCGTGGCCCGCATCGCGTAGGGCCTTGTACGAGTTGTGACACGGGTGCCCGCGTGGGGGACGAGGCAGCTGGACGGTGTTCCAGCAGACGTAGAGCCTCACGAGCCGACTGGCGTGCGCTCACGCCGCTCGTGTGCGGCCACGCCCGGTGCGAGACGGGGCTCCACGACCGGTGTGCGGTTGCGGCCGCCGGGTGGGCAGTCCGGCTGGGCCTGGGCGGCGCCGCCGTGCGGCCCGCGGCGCCGCGGTCCCCGTGGCTTGAGCGGATTGCGGCGGAAGCGCCTGAAGCTGTGGTCCTCGGCGCCGCCGGCGTCCTCCAGCTCCGGCTCCTCGCGGACGGCCCACCAGATCAGCCACATTCCGAAAAGCACCGGGATCTTCAGGATCACGGCGAGGAAGAAGATCGGAAGCACCCCATCCATCCAGGGCGAGTCTACCCCTGATCGGCCCGCCCGCTAACGAGGCTGAAAGCCGTCACTTACCCAGGATTCGAGTGCCTCGACGTGGGCCTCGGTGAGGCCGATGGCCGACTCCGTAGGCACGAGCAAGGTGGGGGAGCTGCGCTGATCGGCCCACTGACAACAGCTCTCGTCCAGCCTGTCGTCGATCCAGGCGAGCGGGCGGGAGCCCGCGTATTCCTGCAGCGCGTCGAGCTTCCAGTGCGCCGTGCCGAAGCGGGCGCGTCCATCGAAGGTCAAGTAGGGGAGCTCCGGCATGCCGAGAATGCCAGGCAGGTGGTCGTTCGCACGGTCTTCCCAGCCGCTCGCCCAGACAAGCTCGTAGGTCTTCGCGAGCCGGTTGAGCCGGGCCCCCGTCTCGAGCGCGATGCAGTGGAGCATCCCATCGATCAGGTGGAATTCCCCGGGCGCCTGGCCGGCGTCGCGGGCGCCGGGCTGGATCGGTTCGTCGAAGCCGAACAGGCTGATCACGCCGTCGATATCGACGGCCAGCAGCGGCCCGTCGCCCTCCTGCTTCTTTCTGAACAGCGGCATGCCGCTGAGATTAGGCGCCAGACGGTGCGGCTTGGCGGCAGCTTGCCGCTACCATGCACCGCCGTGCCGAACACCAACCAGCTCGTCCGCAAGGGACGAACCCACAGGAAGAAGAAGATGTCGACGCCGGGCCTGAAGTCGGGTCAGGGGCGCAAGAAGCGCGTCGCCGCGCCGCAGCGGCGCGGCGTCTGTACCCGCGTCGCGACAGTAACGCCGAAGAAGCCGAACTCGGCCCTTCGGAAGATCGCCCGTGTCCGGCTCACCAACGGTCTCGAGGTGACGAGCTACATCCCGGGGGAGGGGCACAACCTTCAGGAGCACTCGGTGGTCCTCGTCCGCGGCGGTCGGGTCAAGGACCTGCCGGGCGTCCGCTACAAGGTGGTCCGCGGCGCCCTCGACGCCGCCGGCGTCTCGGACCGCAAGCAGGGCCGTTCGCTCTACGGAGTGAAGGCCACCTAGCCGTGCCGCGCCGCAACCAGGCCACGATCCGCCTGCTCGAGCCGGATTCCGTTTACCGGAGCCGGCTGGTCCAGCAGGTGATCAACAAGGTGATGGTGGATGGCAAGAAGTCGCTCGCCGAGCAGATCACCTACGACGCCCTTGCCGTGGTGGGCGAGCGGACGGGCAACAACCCGGTCGAGGAGCTCGAGGGGGCGATCAAACAGCTCACCCCGGTCCTCGAAGTCCGCTCGAGGCGAGTCGGCGGCGCGACCTACCAGGTCCCCGTCGAGGTCCCGGCCCGCCGAGCCCGCACGCTCGCGGTTCGCTGGCTCGTCGAGTTCGCCCGTGCCCGGGGCGAGAAGTCGATGGCCGAGCGTCTCGCCAACGAGATCCTCGATGCCTCGAAGCAGCAGGGCAACGCCTGGAAGCGGAAGGACGACATCTACCGCATGGCGCAAGCTAATAAAGCATTCGCGCATTACCGTTGGTAATGCGCTCGCTTCCGTAGCGAGGCGCCTGCTAACCGTCGCCTCGCGGCGTCCTCGGCCGGACGTCTCGCTCACGTACCTGAATCGTACGCTCGCTTCGCCGTCCGGCCTGCGTCCTGGCGAGGCTCGGCTTTCGGCGCCTTTCGGAGCCCGTGGTCCGGTCCCCAGCCGCTCCCGGGCGCATCGTGGCCAGCGCCGCTCCGCAGACGGTGAGGACGAGCGAGCCGATCAACTCGAGCCAGAAGCCCGCGACCGGCTTCGCCTCCGCGTCGATGAAGGACTGCCGGGGGTCGTCGAGCGTGCCGACCTTGTTTACGTCGGGGAGGTCGCCGATCAGGAAGATCAGCAGCGCGATCAGCCCACAGATGGCGACCGCCATCGCCGCCACCTGCCTGAGCTGCTCGTCCCGCGCTCCGAGGGTGACCAGAACGAGGACGAGGGCGAAGATGGCGAGCACCAGGGTCGCGTAGCCGTGCTGGTCCTTCGAGCTGATCGCCTCCAGAGCCTCGCCGCCCGGCGGGGTGAGATGGAAGATGTCGGTGAACTGCGACGCGCCCAGCATCGCCGCGGCGGCGGTGCAGGCGAGGACGAGCAGCGTCTGCGTAGTCGGGACCCTCAGGTCCGCTAGGCGCTTGGTGCGCGGGCCCCTGCTCACTGCTCCGCCTGGAGGCCTGGGTAGATCCCCCCGGCCTCCCGGTGCGGCTCACGCCGCCTGGCCCCACTAGACCTGCCTCGCCGCCGTCGCCTCTCCCGGGTCACACCGCGAGAGTAATGGGCGAGCAGGCCGCCGCAGAGGATGAGGACCGCCGAGCAGGCGACCTCAGCCCAGAATCCCTCAAGAAGCCTGGCCTCGGTGCCGTTGAACGCGAGCCCCGCCCGGCCCACCTCGAGGCCCTGCGGGAGGTCGATGGCGATCGCGACGGCCAGCCCGATGAGACCGCAGAGCGCGACGCCGCCGGCGAGCCGCGCACGGCCCCGGTATGCGGCAACCATCAAGATCGCCGCCAGCACCGCGACCGGCAAGAGGATCCAGAGATGGGCGCTGCCGGCCGTCTGCCTGTCCGTTATCGGCACCGAGGCGATCGACCCGATCTCCCCTGCGTAGGCCGGGGCGTCGACGGCGACCCCGTGATAGTCGAAGAACTGCGAGACACCGAGGCCCACTGCCGCGCAGACGCCCACGAAGGCGACGGTCGAGCGGGGATTTACGTGACGGCGCGTGGCCTCCGCGACGATGAGCGCCGCACTGAGCAGCACGGCCCCGCCCCAGCGGAGCACCGTCTCCCCGGCCTTGAGCACCACCGCGATCAGCGCGGCGATCAGCTGGACGATGAAGAGCAGGGCCCGGGCCACCGGCCTCCCGATCCACCCGAAGAAGGCCGCAATGGGCGCCCCGAGGGGCCGGAGGCGGCGACCGGTCTCGAGCCACGCCCCGCGCAGGCGGGCGCTGAGGGTCTGCTCGGGCCGGACGGCCCTACGCGCCTCGGCGCGGCGGCGACGCGACATCGCGCGAGCCTCGCGCCGGGTGCGCTCGGTGAGTTCATCCAACCGATTACGGGTCGCGCGGTCGCGCGCGCTCGCATCAATAGGAGGTCCACGGCGTCGCAGCCCGCGGCGGATTCTCTTCCTGGGGGCCATCAGACCGCTGCTATCATCATCGGTCGCTCGGGGGGTGCCCCGCAGGGCCCCGTGGGCGTTAACCGTTTCGATGGAGAACGGCGCGACATAGGAGCAGTTCGGGTCGAAGAGACGCTGTGCGCTCGGGCCCGCAAGGGCCTTTTTTCTGCGCTGATTCCGAATTCAGACTAACCGTTCCGCCCCTCCCTGACGCCAGTACGAAGACAGGATCCATGCCCCGCACCTTTCCGCTAGAGAAGACCCGCAACATCGGCATCATGGCCCACATCGATGCCGGTAAGACGACGACGACAGAGCGCATCCTCTACTACACGGGCCGCACCCACAAGATGGGCGAGGTCCACGAGGGCGCTGCCGTCATGGACTGGATGGAGCAAGAGCAGGAGCGCGGCATCACGATCACATCCGCCGCGACCGCCTGCGAGTGGGAGGGCCACCGGATCAACATTCTCGACACGCCGGGGCACGTCGACTTCACCGTGGAGGTGGAGCGCAGCCTCCGCGTCCTCGATGGTGCGATCGCGCTGTTCGACTCCGTGGCCGGGGTCGAGCCGCAGTCCGAGACCGTCTGGCGCCAGGCCGACAAATACGGCGTCCCCCGGATCGCTTACGTCAACAAGATGGACCGGACCGGCGCGGACTTCTTCAAAGCCGTCGACACGATGCGCGAGCGCCTCGGCGCGAACCCGCTGCCCATCCAGATCCCGATCGGCGAGGAGGCCGACTTCGTCGGCGTCGTCGACCTGATCGAGAACAAGGCACTCGTCTGGAAGGACGAGCTCGGCACCGAGTTCGAGTACGAGGACATCCCCGAGAACCTGGCCGACCAGGCCGAGCAGTACCGCACCCAGCTGATCGAGGCCTGCGCCGACTACGACGACGAGCTGATGGAGGCCTACCTGAACGAGGAGGAGATCCCGCACGAGCGGATCGCCAAGTCCCTGCACCGCGCGACGCTCGATATCAAGGTCACGCCCGTCCTCTGCGGTTCCTCATTCAAGAACAAGGGCGTGCAGCCGCTGCTCGACTCGATCGTCGAGCTGCTTCCCTCGCCGCTCGAGGTCCCGCCGGTCAAGGGCCTCGAGCCGCCCAAGAAGGGCGAGAACGGCGGGCCGACCGAGGCCGAGCGCCCCGCCGACGACAACGCCCCCTTCGCCGCGCTCGCCTTCAAGGTGATGGCCGACCCCTATGTCGGCAAGCTGACCTACTTCCGCGTGTACTCCGGCAAGCTCGCCGCCGGCAGCCGCGTGCTCAACGTCTCGAGCGGGCGCACCGAGCGGATCGGCCGCCTGCTGATGATGCACGCGAACCACCGCGAGGAGATCGAGGAGGCCTACGCGGGCGACATCGTCGCCGGTGTCGGGCTCAAGCAGACGTCCACCGGCGACACGCTCGCCGCCCCGGACGTCCCGATCGAGCTCGAGCACATCGAGTTCCCGGAGCCGGTGATCGCGGTCGCGATCGAGCCGAAGACCAAGGCCGACCAGGAGAAGCTCTCCTCCAGCCTCGCGCGGCTCGCCGAGGAGGACCCGACCTTCCAGGTCGAGTCCGATGAGGAGACCGGCCAGACACTGATCCACGGGATGGGGGAGCTGCACCTCGAGGTGATCGTCGACCGGCTCCTGCGCGAGTTCTCGGTCGACGCGAACGTCGGTCGCCCGCAGGTGGCTTACCGCGAGACCATTCGCGAGCCCGTCCAAAAGGTGGAGGGCCGTTTCGTTCGTCAGACCGGCGGCCGGGGCCAGTACGGCCACGCCGTCATCAACCTCGAGCCTGCACCGGGCGAGGGCTTCGACTTCATCAACTCCATCAAGGGCGGCACGATCCCGTCCGAGTTCATCCCGTCGGTCGAGTCCGGGATCGAGGAGGCCCTGCAGTCGGGCGTCAAGGCCGGCTACCCGATGGTGGACGTCAGGGCGGAGCTGGTCGACGGCTCCTACCACGACGTCGACTCATCTGAGATGGCCTTCAAGGTCGCCGGCTCCATGGCCGTCCAGGAGGCCGCCCGCAAGGCGAAGCCGGTGCTGCTCGAGCCGGTGATGGCGGTCGAGGTCGTCACGCCCGAGGAGTTCCTCGGCGAGGTGATTGGCGATCTCTCCCGCCGCCGGGGCAAGGTTCAGGGCCAGGAGCCGCGAGGCAACGCCCTCGCCGTCCAGGCCTTCGTCCCCCTGGGTGAGATGTTCGGATACGCCACCGACCTGCGCTCCTCGACGCAGGGCCGGGCGAGCTACACGATGCAGTTCGAACGCTACGACGAAGTCCCCAAGAACATCGAGGACGAGATCATCGAGCACCGCTCGGGAGAGCCCGTGGGAGCCAGCGCGTAGCTATATTCCTCAGGTTCGGCCACTAACTACTTAAAGTCACCAACGAGACCCCCAAAGGAGCGAGATGTCCAAGGAGAAGTTCGATCGCGATAAGCCGCACGTGAACGTCGGCACAATCGGCCATGTCGATCACGGCAAGACCACGCTGACAGCCGCGATCACCAAGACACTCGCCGACAAGGGCGGCACCGAGGTGAAGACCTTCGACGAGATCGACAACGCGCCCGAGGAGAAGGAGCGCGGGATCACGATCGCCACCTCGCACGTCGAGTACGAGACGGACAACCGGCACTACGCCCACGTCGACTGTCCCGGCCACGCCGACTACGTCAAGAACATGATCACGGGCGCCGCCCAGATGGACGGCGCGATTCTCGTGGTCTCGGCGCCCGACGGCCCGATGCCGCAGACGCGTGAGCACATCCTGCTGGCGCGCCAGGTGAACGTCCCCTACGTGGTCGTCTATCTGAACAAGACCGACATGGTCGACGACGAGGAGCTCCTCGAGCTGGTCGAGGAGGAGGTCCGCGACCTGCTCACGGAGTACGAGTTCCCCGGGGCGGACGTGCCCATCATCAAGGGCTCGGCGCTCAAGGCCCTCGAGGGCGACGAGGAGGCCAAGCAGTCGATCATCGACCTGACCGCCGCGCTCGACGAGTACATCCCCGAGCCCGAGCGCGACCTCGACAAGCCGTTCCTGATGCCGGTCGAGGACGTCTTCTCGATCACGGGCCGCGGCACCGTCGCGACCGGCCGAATCGAGCAGGGCGTCGTCAACACCGGCGACGAGGTCGAGATCGTCGGCATCAAGGACACCACTAAGACCGTGGTGACCGGCGTCGAGATGTTCCGCAAGATCCTCGACGAGGGTCGCGCGGGCGACAACGTCGGCTGTCTGCTCCGCGGTACCAAGCGTGAGGAGATCGAGCGCGGCCAGGTGCTCTGCAAGCCCGGCTCGATCACCCCGCATACGAAGTACAAGGCGGAGGTCTACTGCCTGAAGAAGGAGGAGGGCGGCCGCCACACGCCGTTCGTCTCGGGCTACCGGCCCCAGTTCTACTTCCGCACGACTGACGTCACCGGCGTCGTCAAGCTCCCCGAGGGACGCGAATTCGTCGCCCCGGGCGAGAATGCCGAGATGGAGGTCGAGCTGATCCAGCCCATCGCCATGGACCAGGGCCTGCGGTTCGCCATCCGCGAGGGCGGTCGCACCGTCGGCTCCGGCGTCGTCACCGACGTAATCGAATAGGCATCAACCGGGCCCCCTCGGGGGCCCATTGTTAGTACGGCCCTCCCGTACAGGGCAAAGGGCCAGGACAACTGCAAATACATACGACCCAGGGCGCGGCCCTAGTTCCACCGGGGGCGGCGCCCTAACTGCGCGAAAGACCAGAAACGAAAACGAGCAAGTGGCTTCACTGACATCGGGAAAGATCAGGATCCGGCTCAAGGCGTACGACCACGACGCCATAGACCGGGCTGCCCAGGAGATCGTGGGCACCGCCGAGCGCACCGGCGCGACGGTCGCCGGCCCGATCCCGCTTCCCACCGACAAGCACGTCTATGTCGTGATCCGCTCGCCCTTCAAGGACAAGGATTCGCGCGAGCATTTCGAGATCCGCACCCACAAGCGGCTGATCGACATCCACCAGCCGACCCCGAAGACGGTCGACGAGCTCCAGCGCATGGAGACCCTGCCGGCCGGCGTCGACGTGGAGATCCGCCTCTGATGAGCGCGATCGTCGGCAAGAAGCTGGGCATGACGCGGGTCTTCACCGAGGACGGCAGCTCCGTCCCTGTGACGGTGATCGAGGCGCAGCCGAACAAGGTCACAGCGATCCGCCGCAGCGATCGCGACGGCTACGACGCCGTGCAGCTGGCGGCCGACCCGGTCGCGCCCGAGGACAAGCTCACCAAGGCCGAGCTCGGCCATTTGAAGAAGGCGGGGGCATCCGCGATGCGGACCCTGGTCGAATTCCGCGACGCGGAGGTCGGTGGGTCCACGAGCGCCGGCGAGACCTCCGAGGGCGAGGAGGGGGAGAGCGAGGAGACGGAGTACGCGGGGGAGACAAAGGTCGGCGATGACGTCACGGTGGCGAGCTTCGAGCCCGGCCAGCGCGTCAAGGTCTCCGCGGTCTCGATCGGCAAGGGCTTCCAGGGCACGATCAAGCGACACAACTTCAGCCGTGGACCGGAGACCCACGGCTCCCACAACGTGCGTGCGCCGGGCTCCATCGGCGCCAGCGCGGATCCCGCGCGGGTGTTCAAGGGGATGGGCATGCCGGGTCAGATGGGCGCGCGGCGCGTCACCCAGCGCGGCGCGCACGTCGTCGAGGTCGACGCCGAGCGCAACCTGCTCCTGATCCGGGGCTCCGTGCCGGGCGGCAAGAACGCCACCGTGGAGGTGCGCAGCGATGGCTGAGGCCAGCACAAAATCGTCGGCCACAAAAACCGCCGACGGATCCAGCACCACGCAGAAGCGGTCGACCGCCGCCATCAAGGCCACGACCCTCGGCAAGCAGGCGAAGTCCGACCTGCCGAAGGAGATCTTCAGCGAGCCGTTCCACGAGGCGCTCGTCCACGAGGCGGCTCGAGCCGATCTCGCGGCCCGCCGCCGCGGGACCCACTCGAGCCTGACCCGCGGAGAGGTCTCGATGACCACCGCGAAGGCCTGGCGGCAGAAGGGCACCGGGCGCGCCCGCGCGGGCGCCCTCAGCGTCCCGCACCGCTACGGCGGCGGCGCGGCCTTCGGGCCGAAGCCGCGGCGCTACACGGTCAAGGTGAACCGCAAGGCGCGTCGCAAGGCGCTGCGCGCGGCCCTCTCCGTTCACGCGGAGCGCAACTCGGTGGCGGTGCTCGATGGGTCGAGCTTCTCCGAGCCAGCCACGAAGAAGGCCGCTGACGCCCTGACCAAGTGGGGCGCGGACCGCCCGACCCTGGTCGTGATCGGCCCCGAGGAGGAGCCCGTCGCGAAGAGCTTCCGGAACATCGAGGGCGTCAGCGTGGCGCTCGCCGACGCGACGGGCGTCGCGGATGTGATCGGCGCGACCTCC
>DATFOK010000141.1:0-95965 GCA_035265665.1 Solirubrobacterales bacterium
AGTTCGGACCCCGCGAGGAACATGCGTCCTACGCCTCGCCGGTGAGATTCCGCCCGAGCGAACTCGCAGGCCGCATCGTGATCGAGGCCACTCGCCAGCACCTTCTGCGCATGCGTCCGGTCCAGAAAAAGAACGTCGTACACCGCTATGCCTCCTGTCGGTGTTCCCCTATGCACTACTCATTCTCGTATCGGCTTACCTCGGTTGAAACCGTAGAAACCTCGTGTTCGATTACGGTTAACTCGCCATTCGGAGCTACCGCCTGACTCAATAGTGCCGACCGAGTCCGCTAGAAAAATCAGGATCGTCGTCGCCAAGCCCGGCCTGGACGGGCATGACCGCGGCGCGAAGATCATCGCGCGCGCGCTGCGTGACGCGGGCATGGAGGTGATCTACACCGGCCTGCATCAGACTCCGGAGCAGATCGCGGAGACGGCGATCCAGGAGGACGCCGATGCGGTCGGGCTCTCCATCCTCTCCGGCGCCCACATGACTCTGGTGCCCAGGGTGGTGGAGCTGCTTGCGGATCAGGGCGCGAACGACGTGGTCGTCACCGTCGGCGGCACGATCCCGGCCGACGACATCCCGGAGCTCAAGAAGCTCGGGGTGGCGGAGGTGTTCACGCCCGGAGCGCCCACCGAAGAGATCGTCGAGTTCGTGCGGCGAGCGGTGGCCGGGCGCGAAGAGACCTCTGCGACAAGCTAGCTCCGGCGTCTAGTAGCCGCCGCCGCTGTATCCGCCGGACGACGAGTCCGAGTCCGTGGTCGTGTCCGATGACGACGCCGGCTTCCCCGAGGCGGTAGCCGCGGTCCAGACGAAGTCCGTTCCTCCGAAACTGTCGGCGAAGCCGTCGCCGGTCACCTCGCCGGTGCCGTCGTCCACGAAGGTGTAGAGCGGCATGCCGCCGAAGGTCACTTGGCTCGAGCCGTCGGGCCGCTGCACTGTTCCGAGCTTCGCCTGAACGGCGGAGTCATCGGAAGTGGGCTGCCCTCCGCCCGGAGCGGCAAGCGGGAGCCACTCGGTCAGGCACGAGTCCGTGCAGACGATCTTCGATCCCGTGTCCATGTCGTTCGTGTAGAGGGCCTTGCCGCTCGAGTCAACCAGCACGTTGCCGATGCCGGAGATCGACATAGTCGCGACGGTCTGGTTGCCGCCGCCGCCGCCCGTCGTCGCGGCGGCAGACCCGTTGTCTGAGTCGTCGCTTCCTCCGCACGCCGCCAGTCCCAGGGCGAGCAGGGCCATGGCGGCGATCCCGAGGATCGAATTGCGTCCGAGGTGCATCTGAGGGTCTCCTTTACCTTGGTGGCTTGTGCCCCGACCCCTCCCGCGAGTACTACGCCGGTCGCGCCAGCGAGGATTGCGGCGCCGCTCAATCCCCGCTCCCAAGCCGAACGTAAATAGAGATGTGGACCCTTCCGATGAGGCCTTGCTCGCCGGCTTCGCGACCGGGGACCCCGGCATGGCCGCCGCGTTCGTGCGGCGCTTCCAGGGACGGGTATACGGCCTTGCCCTGACGATCGTCCGCCAGCCGGCGATCGCGGAGGAGGTGGCCCAGGAAACCTTCGCGAGAGTCTTCCGCCACGCGGGCAACTACGACGCCCGCAAGGGCCGGGTTTCGACCTGGCTCCTCTCCATCGCCCGCAACCTGGCGATCGACGTGACGCGAATGAAACGACTTGACCCAGTGGATCCGGAGGTGATCGCGGCGGAGGTCTCCCTCACTTCGCAGGTACCACCCGCGGGTGAGACCGGTCTGCAGCCGGACGAGCGCGAGCAGCTGCGCTCGGCGATCACCGATCTTCCCGACGATCAGCGCCGGGCGCTCGTCCTGGCCGCCTACTTAGGCCGGACGGCGCGCGAGATCAGCGATCTCGATGACGTACCGCTGGGAACCGTGAAGACGCGGATCCGCACCGCGATGCTGAAGCTCCGCGAGGAGCTCGAGGTGGGGAAGTGATGGATCCGCGCTGCGAGAAAGTGCGCGAGCTGGCGCCCGAGCTGGCGCTCGGGATCGTCGAGGGTGAGGAGCGCGGCAGCGCCCTGGAGCACCTCGCCGACTGCCCGGAATGCCGCAGGCGGGTGGAGGAGCTCGCCCACGTGGCTGACCAGCTGCTCCTGCTCGCCCCGCATCGGGAGGCGCCGGTGGGATTCGAGTCCCAGGTGTTGCGCCGGGTGCTGCCCTCCCCGAGCCCGCGACGCCGGCGCCGGCGCCGCCTGGCACTCGTGCTCGCGCCGGCCGCGGCCGCGCTCGCGGCGGTCGCGATCACGCTTGCGATCGTCTCCGACGACCTCGACCTCGCCTCCGACTATCGCCAGACTCTGGAGGACGCCAACGGACAGGGTTTCTACGCATCCCCGCTGCACAGGGAAGATGGCGCCCGCGCCGGCACCGTGTTCAGCTACCTGGGCTCGCCGAGTTGGCTGCAGATCACAGTCGAAGCGCCGCACCGCGCGGATCTTCGAGCGGCGAAGCTGGTGATGGACGACGGCAGGGGGGTGCCCCTGCGCTGGTTCCATCTGGACCGCTCCGGCACCTCCGGCGGGGGGGTTTCGGTCGATCTGCACCACGTCGCGTTTGTCCGGCTGCTCCCAAGCCCGGGCGCGGAGCCGTTGATCGCTCGCTTCGGCTCCTAGGCCCGCGCGCCCAGACCCAGGGGCCAGGTCTTCCGTTACCACAGGTGGGATTGCAAGACCTGACCCCGGGTATAGGGCTGATTGACTGGTCAGTCAGCCAGGCGAAGTCGGTAACATCCCGCGCCGCCCACGTCCCCGTTCCCCGTGGAGGACCGAACTTGAAGATCTGCGTACTCGTCAAAGAGGTCCCGGACGCCGCGGTAGACAAGCGGATCGATCCGGAGACCAAGCGCCTGGACCGCTCAGGCGAGAAGAACCTCAATCCCTTCGATACCCACGCCCTCGAGGCCGCGATGCAGGTCAAGGAGGGTGGCTCCGACGTCGAGGAGATCGTCGCCGTGACGATGGGACCGGAGAGTGCCGTGCGCGCCCTTCACAAGGCCGTCGCCCTCGGCGCCGACCGCTCCGTCCACCTCAGCGACGACGCCCTGGCCGGCTCCGACGTGTGCGCGACCGGCTACGCGCTCGCCAGGGTGCTGGAGGCCGAGAGCCCCGACCTGGTGCTGCTCGGCCAGCAGTCCGATGACGGCGAGTGCTACACGATCGGCGCGGTCGTCGCCGACCACTTGAAGATGCCGTCGCTCACCCAGGTGATCAAGATGGACGTCGCCGACGCCAAGCTCACCTGCGAGCGCCAGGCCGAGTACGGCTACGACACCGTCGAGGTCGAGCTGCCGGCCGTGATCAGCGTCGGTGACGCGATCAACGAGCCGCGCTACCCGAGCCTGAAGGCGATCATGGGAGCGAAGAAGAAGCCGCTCGACACCAAGGCGATCGGCGACGTCGGTATCGAGGCCGACCGGGTCGGCGAGGGCGGCTCGCGCACCGCCGTCCTCGAGCTCAAGCCCCCTCCCGAGAAGGAGGCCGGCGAGATCATCGAGGACGAGGACACGAACGAGACGGTCGAGAAGATCGTCGCCTGGCTCGACGAAAGGAAGCTGATCTAGATGGCGGGAATTCTCGTTTACGCCCTCCACGACGACGAGGGCAATTTCAACAAGAACTCCCTGGGCGCCCTCTCCGAGGCCGCGAAGCTGGCTGGCGAGCTGGGCACCGAGGCAGCCGCTGTCGTGGTCGGCGACGTCGCCGACGATGCCGCAGCCGGTCTGGGCAAGTACGGCGTGGGCAAGGTCTATCGCTGCAAGGAGGCCCCCGAGGGGCTGGCGCAGCCGATCGTCGACGTGATGGCGAAGGTCATCTCAGACAACGACTTCGACTACGCCCTCTTCGGCGGCGGCCTGCTCGGCTTCGAGATCGGCGCCGGGCTCACGGCTCGCCTCAACGCCGGCGTGACGATGGAGGTCACCCAGGTGAACGTCCAGGACGGCAAGCTCGTCGCCGAGCGGCCGATCCTGCAGGACTCGCAGATCGCCGATGTCGGCTACGTCGACAAGCCGGGGATCATCATCGGCCGCCTGAACGCTTTCGACGCGAACGAGGGCGACGGCACCGCCGAGGTCGAGGACGTCCAGGTCGAGCTCTCCGAGTGGTCGACCAAAGCGAGGATGGTGACGCGCGGCGAGCAGCGCGGCGCCGACGTCAACATCGAGGACGCCAACGTCCTGGTCGGCGGCGGCCGCGGGCTCGGCAAGAAGGAGAACTTCGAGCTCGCCGAGCAGCTCGCCGAGTCGATGGGCGGCGCCGTGGCGGCGACCCGCGCCGTGGTCGACGCGGGCTGGTACCCGTACGCGGCCCAGATCGGGCAGACGGGCAAGACCGTCGCCCCCAACCTCTACCTGGCGCTCGGGATCTCCGGCGCGATCCAGCACAAGGTCGGCATGCAGAACTCGGAGAACATCCTGGCCATCAACAAGGACCAGAACGCACCGATCTTCGAGTTCTCGGACCTCGGCGTGGTGGGCGACCTCCATAAGATCGTCCCCAAGCTGACCGAGGCGATCAAGGCGAAGAAGGGCGGCTAATGGCCGTCGAGCCGCTCGAGTTCCCGCCGCCGGTGAAGCCGGCGGAGGAGTTCATCACCGGCATCACCGATCCCGAGGAGGAGCGCATCGAGGTCGGTGTCGCGATCGTCGGCGGGGGCCCCGCGGGCCTCGCCTGCGCGATCAAGCTGATGCAGTTGCTCGAGAACGAGCCGGAGCTGACGGAGAAGCTCGGCGAGGTTCCCGTGGCCGTGGTCGAGAAGGGCAAGACGACCGGGGCGCACCTGCTCTCCGGGGCGAACATGAAGCCCTCCGCGATGCGGGAGCTCTTTCCGGACCTCGACCCCTCGGACTGGCCGGTCTACCAGGAGGTCACGAAGGACGCGGTCTACTTCCTGACCTCGAAGGTGGCGGTGCCGCTCAAGCCGATGCCGCCGAACTTCCGCAACCACGGCAACTACGTCACGTCGATCGCGAAGCTCGGCCGCTTCCTCGGCGAGAAGGCCGAGGAGGCAGGCGTCTACATCCTCAGCGAAACCGCCGCCGACAAGCTGCTTGTCGAGGACCGGATCGTCCGCGGAGTCCGCTCCGGCGACAAGGGCCGCGGCAAGGAGGGGGAGGAGCTCTCCAACTTCGAGCCGGGCTCGGACCTGGTCGCCAAGGCGACGGTGCTCGCGGAGGGGACGCTCGGGCACCTGACCGGCGCGGCGCTCGACTACTTCGACCTGGGCGGCCCCGACCCGCAGCGCTGGGAGCTCGGCGTCAAGGAGGTCTGGGAGGTGGGGAAGCCACTCGACCGGGTCATCCACACCCTTGGCTGGCCGCTGCGCTGGCGCCCCAAGTACAAGGAGGCGGGCGGCAGCTTCATCTACCCGATGGGCGAGGACAAGGTCGCCATCGGCCTGGTGGTCGGCCTAGACACGTCGGACGCGACCTTCTCCACCCACGACGCCCTCCAACAGCTCAAGACCCACCCCTTCGTCAAGAAGATCCTCGAGGGGGGCAAGCGGGTCGGCTGGGGCGCGAAGACGATTCCCTCCGGCGGCTACTGGTCGATGCCGAAGCGGCTCTCCAGCCCCGGCATGGTGATCACGGGCGACGCCGCCGGCATGGTCAACGTCCCGACGCTGAAGGGGATCCACTACGCGATGCACTCCGGCATGTACGCGGCCGAGGCGATCGTCGAGTCCCTCAAGCAGGACTCGGTCAACTTCGAGAACTACGAGCGCAAGGTGAAGGACTCGCTGATCGAGAAGGACCTCTGGCAGTCGCGGAACATGCGCCAGCCACTCTCCCGCGGGCTGATCTTCGGCGGGGTCATGGGCAGCCTGATGGTCGCCACGAAGGGTGCCTTCCCTGGCGGGCACTGGAAGAACGAGCCCGACGCGGAGGTGCCGGTGGACATCGACGGCGCGGCGAAGAAGTACCCGAAGCCCGACAACAAGTACATCTTCGACAAGCTCAACTCGGTCTTTCTCTCGGGCAACGCCACGCGCGACGATGCCCCAAACCACATCCGCATTCAGGAGAAGGTGCCGCGCGAACTGGCGCAGACCTGGGTCTCGATGTGCCCGGCGCAGGTCTACGAGATCCCCGACGAGCAGCTGGAGTCGGGGTCGGAGACCGTCGACGTCCAAGTCACTCCCTCGAACTGCGTGCAGTGCGGGGCGATCACCGCCAAGGGCGGCCGGCTCACCCTGCCCGAGGGCGGCGACGGCCCCCTCTACCAAGACCTCTAGGGAGTCGAGCTGCCCGAGGCGCTAGCGGCGACGAACGCCGCGACGTCCTGCGCGTCCTTCCCGGTGACCAGGTTGCGAGGCATGTTGCCGCTGGGCCCCGCCTCCTGGCCCTTGACGTGGCGGCCGCCGCCGTTCTTGATCGCGTAGAGGACGTCGCCCTCGTTGATCGCAATGTCGTCGAGGTTCGGCCCGATCTGACCGACCGTCCCGGCCGCGTCGAACGTATGGCAGGAGCCGCAGTGCTGGACGAAGAGGTCGCGGCCCTTGCTCTCGGCGGGGGAGAGCGGCTGCTCGACGTCGGGAGCCTCTGGGGCGCCGGCGGTGGCCGTCTGCTGCTCGACGCTGTCGGAGCCGTTGTCGCCGCAGCCCCCGGCCAGCGCCAGGGAGGCGAGGCCGGCGACGAGGCACGCTGCGAGCGAGCGGGACGGTCTCTCCATGACGCTTTGCGCGTACCCGGTAGGGGCTGATCTATGCTCGCCGCGATGCCCGACCGTCGCAGCCAGACGCTCGAGCGAGAGCTCCTGGAATTCGCGCCGGACGCGGTCGTCGGGGTGGACGAGCAGGGGGAGATCGTCCTCGTGAACTCGCGCACCGAGACCGTCTTCGGATACCCGCGCGGCGAGCTCATCGGCCAGCCGGTGGAGATGCTGGTCCCGAGCGGGCTTCGCGACGGGCACGTCTCGCATCGCGACAGCTATTTCGCGGCGTCTCGGACCAGGCCGATGGGCGAGGGTCTCGACCTGTCCGCACGCCGCAAGGACGGCAGCGAGTTCCCCTGCGAGATCTCGCTCTCCACGGTGGCCACGGACTCGGGAATGATGGCGCTCGCCGCGATCCGCGACATCACCGATCGCCGTCGCGACCGCGATGAACTGCGCAGGGCGGTGAGGCGGCTGCAGGCCGCCACCGAGGTCGCGATCGCAGTCGGAGGCGAAACCGATCTCGAGCGCGCGCTCGACGCGATCGTCGAGCGCGGCCGGGCGCTGGTCGAGGCCCGGGCCTTGATCATCCTGCTGAGGGAGGGCGACGAGCTCGCGGTTGCGGCTACGGCCGCGGTTGCCGGCGGACTCGATCCCAAGGTGGCGCATCTCAGGTTCGAGGTAGAGGAGGCCTCCGAGGAGATCCTCCTGGGCCGGATCAGTGGGACGGAGCTGGGGGCGGAGGAGAGCGGGCGTGCGCTGATCGCGCCGCTTCTCTTCCGCGGCCAGTCGCTCGGCCTCGTCGTCGCCCTCGACCACATCGGCGATCCGGGCCATTTCGTCGACGAGCACCAGCGGATGCTGGAGTCGTTCGCCGCCAGTGCGGCCATCGGGGTGGCGACCGCGAGATCGATGGCCGAGGAGCGCCTCCAGAACACGATCGACGCTGCCGAGCAGGAGCGCGGGCGCTGGGCCCGCGAACTGCACGACGAGACGCTGCAGTCGCTGGCGGTGCTTCGCATGCGCCTCGCCTCGGCCCTTCGCGACGAGTCGCCGGACGATCTCCGCGAGACCGGCCAGGAGGCGGTTCAGCAGATCGACGATGAGATCGTCAAGCTGCGCCGGCTGATCACCGAGCTCCGGCCCGCGTCACTCGACACGATCGGGCTGGAGGCCGCGCTCTACGCCCTCGCGCAGCAGCATCAGCAGGCGGGCGAGATCCGGATCGACTGCGACCTCGAGCTGCCGCGCGAGGCGGAGGAGCGGCCCGCGGCACTCATCGAGACGGCCGTCTACCGGCTCGTGCAGGAGGCACTCAACAACGTCTCCAAGCACTCGCTTGCCGGGAGGGCGAAGCTCATGGTGCAGGAGTCGAGCAGTCAGATCGAGATCGAGGTCTACGACGATGGGGTCGGCTTCGAACCCAACCTGGTCCTCGAGGGGTTCGGGCTGGTGGGGATGCGCGAGCGGGCGGCGCTGCTCGGCGGGACGCTGCGGATCGAGTCGACGCCGGGATCGGGGACGAAGGTCCGAGCGGAGATCCCGCTCAACCCCAGCCAGGACGAAAGCTAGACGTCGATCAGACCGCGGTCGATCGCGTAGCGGACCAGCTCCGAGCGGGTCGTCATCGCGAGCTTCTGCTGGATGTGGGCACGGTGTGACTCGACCGTGCGCACACTGAGATAGAGCTGCTCCGCGATCTCGTTGTTGGTGTGTCCGAGCGCGATCAGCCGCAGCACCTCGAGCTCGCGCTCGGAGAGATCGTCGGGCGACGCCGCGTCGGGTTCGGCTGCCAGCCGAGCCCCGAGCTCGGGCTGCAGGTAGGTGCGCCCCTCGGCTGCCATGCGAACGGCCTTGACCAGTTCCTCGCTCGCGGCCTCCTTGAGGATGTAGCCGAGCACTCCTGCCTGGAGGGCCTCGCGGGCGAAGGCGGTCTCGTCCTGCATGGTCAGAACGACGATCTCGGTGTCCGGCGATTGCTCGCGGATCGAGGGGATCGCGGCCAGCCCGGACCCGCCGGGCATGTTGATGTCGAGGATCAGGACCTTCGGATGGTGCCCGCTGACATAGCGCGCGGCTGAGTCCGCATCGCCCGCCTCAGCCACGACCTCGATGTCGGGCTCGCGCTCGAGCATCAGGCGGAGAGCGCTGCGCACCACCGCGTGATCGTCAGCGAGGACAACAGAGATGTTCTCTCCCGTTGCCTGTCCCCCTGTAGCGGACACCGCCGTACCTTAACCCGGCGCGGAGGCGATGGTGCCGGAGGCCGCCAAGCGCAACTCGCGGCCCGTGGGACGGTTTTATCGCGATGTGGGGATGGGGCGACAGCGAGCGGAGATCGAGCCGCGGAGCGGGCGGTCCGGAAGCAGGCGGGTGACCGGGGCGCTCCTCCTGGCGGGGTTCCTCTCCATCACCATCGCGCTCGCGCCGGCGGGAGGCAAGGCGAAGAAGCGCAAGAAGGCGAAGCAGAGCCGGCCGAACATCGTCCTGATCATGGACGACGACCAGAACGTCGAGATGCAGCGTTTCCTGTCAAAGACGAACGCTGCGATCGGCGGCAAGGGCGTCACCTTCAACAACTCGTTCGTCAACTACTCGCTCTGCTGCCCGTCGCGGGCGACCATGCTGACCGGCCAGTACTCCCACAACAACGGCGTGCGCGGCAACCGACTGCCGATCGGCGGGTACGGCAAGCTCGCGCCGACGATGAGCAATGCCCTGCCGGTCTGGCTGCAGCGCTCGGGTTACTACACGGCGCATATCGGCAAGTTCCTGAACGGCTACGGGACCACCTCGCCGGACATCGAGGTCCCCCCGGGCTGGAGCGAGTGGTACGGCTCGCTCGACGGCCCGGACGGCTTCACCGGCGGCACCTACACCGCCTACGGCTACACGCTCAACGAGAACGGTCGGGTCGTGCATCACGGGACGACGCCCGACGCGGTGGACCCGGCGACCTACCAGACGGACGTCTACTCACAGAAGGCTGCGGACTTCATCAGCCGCAGGGCTTCGAGCAAGCAGCCGTTCTATCTCTCGGTCGCGCCACTTCTTCCGCACTCCGAGGCAGGCTCGTGCAACTGCGCGGGGAACAACCCGCGCGCCGCACCTCGCCACGAGGGCGCGTTGGCGGGACTCACGGCGCCTCGGGACCCGAGCTTCAACGAGGCCAACGTCTCGGACAAGCCGTCGAGCATCAAGAGCCTCACCCCGATGAATCAGGCGCAGATCGACGGCGTGGACGCGCGCTACCGGGCACGGGCCGAGTCGCTTCTCGGGGTGGACGACCTAGTGCAGAACGTGGTCAGCACCCTCCAGGCCTCTGGCGAACTCAAGAACACCGTGTTGATCTTCACCTCGGACAACGGGTTCTTCCACGGTGAGCACCGAGTCCGAAACGGCAAGGTGCGCGTCTACGAGCCCTCGATTCGGGTCCCGCTGCTGATCCGCGGCCCGGGAGTGCCGAAGGGCGTTCATCGCCGCCAGCCGGTCGGGAACGTGGACCTCGCGCCGACGATCCTCGACTTCGCCAATGCGAAACCGGGCCGTAAGCAGGACGGCGTCTCGCTGCTGTCGATCATTGAAAAGAAGAGGAACTGGCTGGGGCGTTCGCTCGGCCTGGAGACCTATCTCACGCCCGACACCATCGACGACCCCGAGGATCCGCCGCTCAACTACCGCGGGGTGCGCACGGACCGCTTCGTGTACGTGAACCACGGGAACGGGGAGCAGGAGCTCTACGACCTGCGCATCGATCCGTTCGAGCTTCAGAACCAGTCGGGCAATCCGGTCTATGCGCCGGTACAGAGCGCCCTCCAACGCCTGCTCTCCGCCAAGGCGGACTGTGCGGGGAAGAGCTGCCGGGTGCGCCCGAAGGTCAAGCTGAAGGCGCGCTGCTCGAGCGCCAAGGTCGCCGGCAAGGGGAAACCGCAGGAGGCGACCTTCTACCTGCGGGGCAAGAAGGTCAAGCGGGACGCCAAGCCGCCGATTCGGACGCAGCTGCCGCGACCCTCCTCAGGCGACAAGCTCGAGGCGGTTGCTACATCGCTCGACGGACGGACGGTCAGCTTGCAGCGAACGCTTCACTGCTGAGCCGTTAGTTATTGCCCTCCCAGGGATGGAGACGGGGTAGCCAGCGTGGGACGGCCCGACGGTACTCGTCGTAGCTGTCCCCGAATTGTTCGCTGAGCGTCGGTTCCTCGTAGAGGCGTACGAAGCCGATGAAGACGGCCCCGACGGCCGCGGCGTAGGCGAGCAGCACGGAGTGCCCCAGCAACAGCGCCTGACCGACGATCGTCCCGCCGACGGCGAGATACATGGGGTTGCGCACGTAGCGGTAGACCCCGCCGACGACGAGCCGCTCAGGGGGCGCGATCGGCGCCGGTGTCCCGAGCCCCTCGACGACGAAGCGGGCGAATGCGCGCAGCAGATAGGCGACGCCGACGGCGATCAGCAGACCGCCCGCGATGCGGACCACGACCGGCGCGGCCTCCATCTGCCAGCCGGTCAGCAGCCAGGGAATGAGGCCGGCGACGACGCCGGGCGCGAGCGCGAGGAAGACGGCGCTGCCCGCCGCGGCGACGCTACGCGACCGATGCGGGCTCTCTGGCAAAGCGCGCGATCAGCTCGGCGAGGCGCGCGGGCTGGTCCTCCGGGACAAAGGTGTAGGAGTCCTGGATCCGCTCCAGCCTGGCGCCTGGGATGGTGTCCGCGAGCTTCTCCGCGAAGGAGAGCTTGAAGAAGCGGTCCTCCACCGCCCAGGCGAGCAGCGTCGGCCGGTCGAAATCGCGGAGCTTCTCGGCAGCCTCAAAGGTGTAGCGAGGGTCGATGCCGCGCAGGACCTTGACAGTGTCGCGGCGGATCTCGCGGTCGGAGAGGAATGGATCGACCCACTCGCGTGTCGGCGCCGCCGCGAAGTCGCGCTTGATCAGCCTGCCGTAGGCGTTCGGAAGGCGCCTCATCGGCGCGAACCGCATTCCCTGGAGAAGTCCATTGAGGACGGGAGGCACGCGAGCCGCCCACTGCATCGGCCGGAACATGGGCGGCAGGAAGTTCTCGAAGGCATCGCAGTTGGTCAGGACGACGCGTCCGATCCGCTCGGGGTGGTTGGCGGCGGTGATCTGGGTGATCGCGCCACCGGTGTCGTTGCCGACCAGGACGACGTCCTCGAGCTCGAGTGCCTCCAGGAAGTCGGCTACGATCCGCGCCAGGCCCGGGGGAGAGAGGTCGGCGTCCGGATTCATCGACGTCCGGTGCGACCCGAGCGGCAGGTCGGGAACGATGCAACGGAAGCGGTCCTCGAGCAGCGCCGTGACCTTGCGCCAAAGCCGTCCGTCGACCAGCAGCCCGTGGACGAAGACGATCGGCGGTCCCTCACCCGACTCGCGGTAGTGAATCGTGCCCTGGGAGAGGTTCGCCTCGCTCATGCCTGCCTCCTCACGCTACGCAGTTGAGAACGGAGGAAACGAGGCCAGGAGCGCGGGCTCAAGGCGACCGCCTTCAGCAGCGGGGCGGGGTCGAGGTAGGCGAGCCGCTCGACCGCCCTGCCGTCACGGAGCCTGATCCGGTCGCAGGTGCGCATGGTGAAGGCCCTCTTGCCGATCGTCCCTTCGAGGCGCAGCTCGATGTAGACGAGGTCGCCCGTCGCGGACCAGTTCTCGACCGTGCCGTGCAGGTCGGGGACCAGGTTGAACAGGGGGCGGGCGAACTCCTCGCGGAACGCCTTGCGCCCGACGGTCGGGCGGACGGAGGGCTGGATCATCCGTACCTCCGGATCGAGCCAGGGATCGAAGTGGTCGCAGAAGGTGTCGGTGTCCACCGGGTTGGCCCAGCCCTGGGCGAAGACCGCGACCCAGTTTGCGGCAGCCTCCGCCTGCTCGGGGCTCGTCTCGGCTCTCGCGGTTGCGACTGCGCCGTTACCGGTCCCGGTCGCCATCACTCGCCCCCGAGCTGGCGCTGCATGGCCAGAGAGTCGATGTACGTCTGCTTGCTCGAGACCAGTCCGTCGCGGACCTCGATCACGTCGACGCAGTCGACCTCGACGCGGGCGCCTCTCTCTCCGAGGGCCTCTCCCTCGACCTCGATCGGCTGGGCCACGGTGCCGCTCATTGTGGACTCGAGAACCCAGTGGTCATCGCCGACGTGCAGAGCGCGCTCCGCGAAGTTGATGTCAGGGAGGAGGGCCAGGTAACCCGCGAAGGCCTCGCGGACCGCCTCCTTGCCCTCCGCCGGGGGAGTGCCCGCGGCGTGGGCGGCGAATACGGAGTCGTCGGTATGCAGGTCCATGATCGCGTCGAGATCCTGTCTGTTCCAAGCCTCGCCGTAGCGCTCGGCGAGCATTCGTACGGCGGTGGTCGAGTCGGTCGCGGTCGTCATCGCTGGGCCTCCACTCGGGATCGGGTTCGCATACAGCCTGTATGCATATCACCTACAGGCTGTATGTCAATGTGAGCGGCGCCACACTCCAAGCGGCGCTCCGATCTGCCGTGGGTGGTGTTCCGGTGCCTGGCTAGAATTGAACACGATGAAGACCGATATCCATCCCGAGTACGTCCTCTCGCACGTCCACTGCTCGTGCGGGAACGACTTCTACACGCGCTCCACCAAGCCCGAGCTGCACGTGGAGATCTGCTCGCAGTGCCATCCCTTCTATACGGGCAAGCAGAAGCTGGTTGACACCGGCGGCCGCGTCGAGCGGTTCCGCCGCCGCGCGGCAAAGCGTCAGCGAGGGGAGTAGGCGCCCTCGATGGAGGCGGGAGGGGCGAACGGCGCCTCTGGCGACGGCGCGCCTCGCGTCATTCAGCCGAGCGACGGCTCGGAGCGACCCGTCCCTCGGGCGCAGTCCGAGCGCATGCCCGATGGCCGACCCGTAGCGGTTGGCGACGCGCCGGTCGGGGGCCAGGCCGTCCTCGAGGGCGTAATGATGCGCGGGGTCTCGACCTGGTCGGTTGCCGTTCGGAACCCGGAGGGCGAGATCGAAATCACCTCCGAGCCGATCGTCTCGTGGGCGAAAAGGCACCGGGTTCTGCGGTTGCCGGTCATCCGCGGTGTCGTGGCCCTGGCGGAGTCACTGAAGATCGGCTTCCGCGCGCTGGCGATCTCCGCCAACGCCCAGCTGGAGGAGGACGACGAGGGGAACAAGGAGGAGATCGGCGGCTGGATGTGGGGCCTGACGATCGCTTTCTCGCTTGTCCTCGCGATCGGCCTGTTCTTCGTGATCCCGGTGGGGGCGACGAGCCTGATCAAGGACCAGCTCGGCTCGGCTTTGCTCTTCTGGCTCGTCGAGGGGGTCCTGCGGACGGCGATCTTCATCGGATACATCTGGGCGATCAGCCGCCTGCCTGATCTGCGGCGCGTCTTCGAGTACCACGGCGCCGAGCACAAGACGATCTCGACCTTCGAGGCCGGCGACGAGCTCATCCCGGAGCGCGCCGAGCGGTACTCGCGGCTCCATCCCCGCTGCGGGACGAGCTTCCTGCTCATCGTGATGGTGCTGGCTATCTTCGTCTTCGCACCGATCGGACTGCCCGCCTGGTACTGGCTGGTCGCCTCGCGGATCCTCGGCATCCCACTGATCGCGGGTCTCTCCTACGAAGTGATCAAGTGGGCGGGCAAGAACCGCAACAAGCGCTGGGTCCGCGCGCTGATGTGGCCGGGGCTGATGCTCCAGAACCTGACCACTCGCGAGCCCGATCACGACCAGCTCGAGGTCGCAATCCGCGCGCTCGAGGAGGTCCTCGCCGTCGAGGATCCATACGAGGCAAAGCGCGAGCAGACGATCGAGATCGTGGCGTAGCGGCCCTTTAGCCGCACCCCGGAATCTGGACGGATGTACCACACCGAACCGGGCGGCGGATCCTCTACGCTTTTTCTTCTTGGCTCGTAGGGACCCGCTCGGTGTCGTGCGGAGGCACGGGTTCGCATTGCTCCTCGCGTGGGTCGCAATTTTGGCCTGCTCTCAATCGGCGCAGGCGGCCCCGACACTCCCAGGCGGTTTCCAGGAGTCCGTCGTCTTCTCCGGGCTCACAGACCCGACCAACATCGCGTTCTCCCCTGACGGCACGATCTTCGTCGCCGAGAAGGGCGGCTTGATCAAGTCGTTCGACGACTTCAGCGACACCACGCCGACCACCGTGGCGGACCTGAGCGACGAGGTCTACAACTACTGAGATCGCGGCCTACTCGGGCTTGCTGTGGATCCGGCGTTCGCGACGGGGCGGCCCTATCTCTACGCCCTCTACACGCGCGACGCCGAGCTCGGACAGAATCCCCAGAGATGGGGCTCGCCCGGCGTCTTGAGCGATCCATGCCCGGATCCTCCCGGTCCCCTCGGCGACGGCTGTGTCGCCAGCGCCCGCCTCTCGCGGCTGACGATCAGCGGCGGCGTCATGACGGCCCAGACGCCCCTGATCACGGATTGGTGCATCCAGTACCCGAGCCACTCGATCGGTGACCTCGCCTTCGGTCCCGACGGCGCGCTCTACGTGAGCGGCGGCGACGGTGCCACCTGGAGCTTCACCGACTACGGCCAGGAGGGCGATCCGGTCAACCCGTGCGGAGACCCTCCCGGGCCGCCCGGCACCGCGCTGACTCCACCGACCGCCGAGGGTGGGTCTCTGCGCAGCCAGGACGTTCGAACTCTCGCCGACCCGACCGGTCTCGACGGCGCCATCCTTCGCGTCGACCCCGACACAGGGGCGGGCCTACCCGGCAACCCCTTCTTCGCCAGCACCGACGCCAACGCGCGCCGCATCGTCGCCTTCGGCCTGCGCAACCCGTTCAGGTTCACGCTGCGTCCGGGCACCAACGAGGTCTGGGCCGGTGAGGTCGGTCGGGGGACCTGGGAGGAGATCAACCGCCTCACCAACCCGACCGATGGGACCGCCGACAACTTCGGCTGGCCCTGCTATGAGGCCAGCCCCCGCCAGGGTGGTTTCGACGCGGCCAATCTCAATCTCTGCGAGAGCCTCTACAGCCAGGGCCCGGGAGCCGTGGTCAATCCCTACTTCGCCTATCACCACGATGCTCCGATCGTCAACGAGACCTGCGGGTTCGGCAGCTCGTCCATCTCCGGTGTCGCCTTCTACCCCGGAGGCCCGTTCCCGGACTCCTATGACGGCGCCCTGTTCTTCGCGGACTACTCCCGGGACTGCATCTGGGCGATGCTTCCCGGAGCCGACGGGCTGCCCGACCCGACCACGATTCAGCCGTTCGTCCAGGGGGCGGCCAATCCCGTCGACCTCAAGATCGGCCCGGACGGCGACCTCTACTACCCGGACCTAGACAAGGGGACGATCCGGCGCGTCTTTCACACCACGGGTAACAGCCCGCCCACGGCGGTGGCTACCGCCACTCCCTCGAACGGATCAGCGCCCCTGCAGGTGCAGCTCGACGCATCGGGGTCCACCGATCCGAACGGCGACTCACCGCTCCACTACGCCTGGGACCTCGACGAGGACGGCCAGTTCGACGACTCCAATCTGGCGAATCCGATGAAGACGTTCACCGCCCCCGGGATCTACCACCCGGCGGTCCAGGTGTCCGATCCCTCCGACGCCACCGGCACGGCCTCCGTTGAAGTCCAGGTCGACAACACCCCCCCGATCGCTCAGATCGATGCCCCGTCGGCCACGGACACATGGGCGGTCGGCGACACCGTTGACTTCTCAGGCTCGGCCACCGATGCACAGCAGACCCTGCCGGCGTCGGCCTTCGACTGGGAGATCGTGCTCAATCACTGTCCGAGCGGCCCGAGCGGTTGCCACCAGCACGTGATTCAGGATTTCCTCGACACCAAGAGCGGCTCGTTCGCGGCTCCCGACCACGACTATCCGTCCTCGCTGACGATCGACCTGACGGTCACCGACGCGGGCGGGCTCACCGACACCGAGTCGGTGACGATCGACCCCAGAATCGTCAATCTCACCCTCGACACCGCACCCTCGGGCCTCGAGCTCGCCCTGAACGACAATCCGACGGCGACGCCGTTCACCCGAACGGTGATCGAGGGCTCCCAGAACACGGTGATCGCACCTGACCAGGAGTTCGGAGGAGCGACCTACCAGTTCAGCTCGTGGTCCGACGGCGGTCCCGCCACCCACAACATCACGGTCGACCACACCGAGACACTGGTCGCCGCCTTTCGCGACGTCAACTTGCCGGCAGTGATCCCCGACACGACCGGACCTGAGACCGTGATCACCGGTGGCCCGCCCTCGAAGGTGAAGCTCCGGTCACGCAAGACAGCATCGCGGCTCGGGAAGGGGAAGCGCAAGGCGTGGGCCTTCAGGTTCAGCGCGCTGGAGCCGGCGATTGGATTTGAATGCCGGATCGATGACCAGGCTTGGGCGCCCTGCAGCTCGCCGCTGAGGCTGCCGAAGATGCGGAGGGGCGCCCACATCTTCCGGGTGCGTGCGAAGGACGCCCTCGGCAATGTCGATCAAACGCCGGCGTTCCGCCGCTTCCGGATCGTCAGGCCCGCCTTCGCCCGGCGATGACTATCCGCGGGGCTCCGCGGGTCCGCTCGCGGGCGGCCGCGGTCGCGATCCCTGTGGCGGTCACCCTCCTGGTCCTGGGAGTGGCCAGCGCCTCGGCTGTCGCCATGCACGCTCTCACCTCCAAGGGCTGCATCGCCGATCTCGGCGACACCGCCGGCTGCGGCGCCGCGACCCAGGGCCTCGACTCCGCCCGCGGTGTCGCGGTCAGCCCCGACGGGAAGAGCGTCTACGCCGTCGCAAATGGCGACCGGGCGATCGTCCGCTTTGACCGCACCCCCGACGGGGCACTCTCGAATCCGAGCTGCATCGAGGATGTCGGCGGTACCGCGGGCTGCGGACCCGGGAATACGGCGGAAGGACTGGGGGGCGCCTTCGCGGTCGCGGTCAGCCCGGACGGCGAGAACGTCTACGTCGTCTCCAGCTCCGACGATGCGATCGTCACCTTCGACCGCGGACCGGATGGCGCTCTCTCCAACCCGAGCTGCATCGAGGACGTCGGCGGTTCCGCCGGCTGCGGAGCGGGGAATACCGCGCAGGGTCTCGACTCCGCACGGGCATTGACGATCAGTCTCGACGGGACCAGCGTCTACGCGCTCGGGAACTTCGACGACGCAATCGTGCGTTTCGACCGAGGCCCCAACGGAGTGCTGTCCAACCCGAGCTGTATCGCCGATGCGCCCGACCTGGCCGGCTGCGGCGCGATGACCGATGGCCTCGACGCGGCTAGAGGAGCGGTGGTCTCCCCGGGCGGGTCGAGCATGTACG
Organism: Solirubrobacterales bacterium; assembly: GCA_035265665.1. Taxonomy (GTDB): domain Bacteria; phylum Actinomycetota; class Thermoleophilia; order Solirubrobacterales; family 70-9; genus DASUPK01. The sequence goes on from DATFOK010000141.1 coordinate 17,934, forward strand.
TCGTTTCCGACGTCGACGACGCGATCGTGACCTTCGACCGCGCCCCCAGCGGCGCGCTCTCGAATCCGAGCTGCATCGGGGACGTGGGCGGTCCCGCCGACTGCGGGCCCGGCAACACCGCTGATGGTCTGAACGGTGCCAAGGGGATGGCGATCAGCCCCGACGGGGCGAACGTCTATATCTCCGCGATCAGCGACAACGCGATCGTCACCTTCGACCGCGCACCGGACGGTTCGCTCTCCAACCCGAGCTGCATCGAGGACGTCGGCGGTACCGCCGGCTGCGGACCCGGCAACACGACCCAGGGCTTGGAGGACGCCCGCGCCGTTGCCGTCAGCGCCGACGGGTCGAACGTGTACTCGGTCGCGGGTGACGACAAGGCGATCGTCACGTTCGACCGGGCACCGGATGGCGCGCTCTCCAACCCGAGCTGCATCGAGGACGTCCCAGAGCCCCCCGCCGTTGCCGCCTGCGGGTCGACGGCCCAGGGACTCGACGACGTCCAGGATCTCGCAATCAGTCCGGATGGCGGGAGCGTCTACACCGCCTCCTCGTTCGACGACGCCATTGTCAGCTTCACTCGCGAGCTGTCGCCGGTACCAGGGGCGCAGGGTCCCACTGCGCCGCAGGGAGTTGGTGTCAGGCAGCGCCGGCCAGGTAGCGACGCGACACTCACCTGCAGGCCCAAGGGGAAGCGGGTCAAGTGCACCGTCGCGTTCGACGTGGTTGCGGACGTGACCAAGGTCCGTCTCTCCCGCCACGGCGTCATCTATGCCTCTGGCAAGCCGACCGGCGGCCCGAAGGGGATGCTCGTCCTCCGCTTTCGCCGCTCGAAGCCGCTCCCGCGCGGACGCTACGTCCTGGAAGTGATCCAGGGAGCCGGCGCCACGAGGGTCGTGACCAGGACCCGCCTGCACGTCGGCCGAGGGATCCACCGGCGCACCCTCGGCTGAGATTCGCCCGCCAGGGCGTCAAACTTAGGGTGTGATCCAAGAGCTGGTTGACCAGATCCAGGACCGCTTCGCCGAGCTCGAGCGGCAGATGTCCGACCCGGAGGTGATCGCCGACCGGGAGCGCTACGCAGAGGTCGGGCGCGAGTACCGCGAACTTCAGCACGCCCACGAGCTGGCACGGGAGTGGCTCACCCTCAAGGACGACCTCGAGGGGGCCCGCGAGCTGGTCGCGGAGAACGGAGACGACCCGGAGATCAAGAAGGTGCTCGCCGACACCCCCGGCAGGCTTGAGGATCTTGCCGAGCAGATCCGGCTGGCGATGGTCGAGCGGGACCCCAACGACGACAAGAACGTGATCGTCGAGATCAGGGCCGGGACCGGCGGCGACGAGGCAGCCCTCTTCGCAGGCGATCTCTACAAGATGCTCACCCGCTATGCGGAGCGCCGCGGCTATTCGGTCGAGCCTCTCTCCCAATCGCCCGCGGAGGTCGGCGGCTTCAAGGAGGTGACGTTCTCGATCAAGGGCGACGGCGCCTACTCCGTCTTCAAGTACGAGGGCGGCACCCACCGGGTGCAGCGAGTCCCGAAGACCGAGTCGCAGGGTCGGATCCACACCTCGACCGCGACGGTGGCGGTGCTGCCCGAGGCCGAGGAGGTCGACATCCAGATCGATCCCAACGATCTGCAGATCGACGTCTACCGCTCCTCTGGCCCCGGCGGCCAGTCGGTCAACACCACCGACTCCGCGGTCCGCATCACCCACAACCCCACCGGGGTCGTCGTCTCGATGCAGGACGAGAAGTCGCAGCTCCAAAACCGCGAGAAGGCGATGCGCGTCCTGCGCGCCCGCCTGCTCGAGCGCGAGATCGCCGAGCAGCAGGCGAAGATCGCCTCCGAGCGGCGCGCCCAGGTCGGGACCGGTGAGCGCTCGGAGAAGATCCGCACCTACAACTTCCCCCAGGATCGCGTCACCGACCACCGGGTAAAACAGACGGTAAGCGGTGTGGATCGGGTCCTCGGCGGGGAGCTCGACGAGATCACGGAGGCGCTCTCCTCCGAGGAGAAGCGCCGCCGGCTCGAGACGCAAACCGCCGAAACGGCCTGACGGCCGTGCTGGGCAACACCGTCCGCGACGCGCTTGGGGCGGCGGCCGGCGCCCTGGAGGCGGCCGGCTGCGAGACGGCCCGCCTCGATGCCGAGCTCCTCCTGGCGGAGGCGACTGGCTGGGATCGCACGCAGATCGCCGCCGAGCCCGACGCCCGGCTGCCGGTCGGCGCGTCCCGCGAGTTCGGGGAGATGGTGCGCCGCCGCGTACGGCGCGAACCGGTCGCCTACATCCTTGGCCGCAAGGGATTCCGCCGCATCGAGGTTCTGGTGGATCACCGGGTGCTGATCCCGCGGCCGGAGACCGAGCTGCTCGTCGATGTGGCTCTGGAGCTGGGGCCGAGCTACGTGCTCGACGTAGGCACCGGAAGCGGTGCGATCGCGCTGGCCGTGGCTGACGAGGTCCCGTCCTCCCATGTGGTGGCCACCGACACTTCATTCGATGCGGTGCGCGTCGCTCAGAGCAACACCGAGCGCTTCGGCCTCGCCGACCGGGTCGACGTCGTGCTGCGTGGCCGGGACTCGCTGGGCGGGACGGGCGGCGGCCCCTGTGACCTCCTGCTCGCCAACCTGCCCTACGTGAGCGAAGCGGAGTGGGAGGGACTCGAGCCGGAGATCCGCGACCACGAGCCGCGTGAGGCGCTGGTGGCCGGGCCCACCGGCCTCGAGGCGATCGAGGCGCTCGTCAGGGAACTGGTCGGCATGGAGGGTCGGCCCGCGGCGATCGCCCTGGAGATCGGCGCCGATCAGGGGGAGGCCGTGGCCGAGATCGTGCGCGGAGCCGGCTACGGCGAGGTGGAGATTCGCCGTGATCTCGCGGGCCTCGACCGCGCGGTGATCGGGCGATGACCGAGATCGTCTCGATCGAGCGCGATGGGCCCGACGCGGCTCGATCGTCCCTGGAGCGCTGCGTGGGGCAGGGCGGAGTCGCGATCTTCCCGGCCGACACGCTCTACGGGCTGGCGTGCGACCCCCTCAACGTCGAAGCGGTGGAGCGGGTCCGGACGATCAAGGGGCGCGATGAGAACAAGCCCATGGCTGTCATGTACTTCTCGCCCCTCGCGATGCGGGAGCTGGTCTCTGGGCTGGGGGAGCGGTCGCGCCAGGCTGTCTCCGACCTGCTGCCAGGCCCCGTGACGCTTGTGATCGCCAATCCGCTGCGCAGCTATCCGCTCGCCTCCACCGAGGACCCCGAGAAGCTCGGCGTGCGCCTGATCGAGGGCCCACTTGCCGGCACGATGACGCCGATCCTCCAGACCAGCGCGAACCCCAGCGGGTCACGGGCGCCGCGGAGCTTCGACGAGATCGACGAGCAAGTCCTGGCCGCAAGCGACCTCGCGATCGATGGCGGAGAGCTGATCGGCGCCCCCTCGACCGTGGTCGACCTGAGTGAGGTCGACTCGGCTGGCCGCTGGCATGTCCTGCGCGAGGGCGCCCTGCCGCATGGCGTGATCGATCGGGTACTGGGCCAGACCTGAGCAGGGCCTAGGCCTTCGCCGCGCGCTCGGCCTCCTCGTGGCTGTCATAGGCCCAGCCGCGCTGAAACCTCTCCCCCTTCGGCTCGACGACCCAGCCGACGTCGCTCTCGACCTCCTCGGCGCTGCCCCGGCGCCTGGCGGTCATCCGGCCGAGGACGAGCAGCCTGTCACCGATCGAGCGGAACCGTTCGAGCTCGACGTGCGTCAGCTCGAAGAGCTCGTCGAGGTCCTCGAACCAGGTGCGCATGCCGTTGTGCCCGTGGTATCCGGGATCGCCCTCCTCCCGCGCGGTGGTGAAGGGGTGCCACTCGCTGTCGGGATTCCAGACCTCGACCCACCTGTCCGGGTCGCGGCTGTTGTACGAGTCGCGCAGCTGCTCGAGGAGCTTCCGGTAGTCGGGCATAGCTAGATCGATGGCTCCTGCTCGATCGCTGAAAGCGCCTCATCGACGGTTGCATAGAGCGAGACACGGATCGCCTGGCCATCGCGAAGCTCCCAGACCATGACGGCGTCCTGCCCGAAGTCGAGTCCGGTGGTCTTGCCCCGCGCGCGGAGGGTGAACTCGACCAGGACGCGGCCATCGACCTCTTGGAAGCGGTGCGCGTCCCAGCGGATTTCGTCCATCACCTCGTCGAACGAGGAGAACCAGCGGCGGATCCCGTCGTGGCCGCGATAGGTGTCAGGTTCCGAGGCGAGGTCGGGCGGGGTGGTCGCCTCGAACTCGGGATGGATGTAAGGCAGGATCCCCTCGACCCCGTTCTCATTGAACGCCTCGAATCCGCGCTCGACGATCTCGAGGTTGCTGCTCGCCACGGGAACCAGCGTAGGACGGCTCAGGTGGCGGACGCAACCGCGCAGCGGATGAAGAGCTCGCGGGCCCGTTTGCGCTCGGGCGTGGCGCCGCGCTCGATCCGCTCGAGCGTCATGCCCTGCATCGCCGCAATCACCATCACCGTCAGGACGCGCGCCCTGGCGGGTGTCAGCCCATCGCTCGCCTCGGTCAGCAGGCGGACGAGCACCTCGCGCCACTGCGCGTTCACCTCGGCGATCGTGCGGCGCACCTTCGGCTCGACGACCGAGACGGCCGCCAGGTCGAAGTAGATGCGGGCGACCCGCTCATCGTCGTCCAGAACGCGCTCGACTCCGGCGTCCACGCCGCGGATCACAGCCTCGACGGTGGTGGCGCCGTCGACGGCGTCCAGCACTTCATCGGTGATCATCTCCGCGATCGAGCGCCCCGCCGCCTGCACCAGGCCCTGCTTCGAGCCGTAGTGGTAGGCGACCAGAGGCTTGGACTCGTCCGCTCGTGTCGCGATCTTGGCGATCGTCAGGCCCGCGTAGCCATCCGACTTGAGCACCTCGATCGCGGCCTCCAGGATGCGCTCGCGGGCGCCGGTCGAGGGCCGGCCGCGCCGCACCGCCGTTGTGGCTCCGCTCATGCCGCCGCAAGCATCGCCGGGTCGAGGCCCATCGCCGCCAGCTTCTTGGAGAGCGACCTCGCGGCGTACTCGAAGATCTCGCTCGAGTGGTAGAAGGGCGTCTCGAAGTTGTAGGGGTCGTCGACCCACGGCGGGACGAAGACGAGCGGGGCGACCGCGAGGCATTCCTTCAGCGTGTCCTCGACGATCCTCGCGTTTGCATTGTCGGCCTTGATCGCATCGGCGAGGAACTTGACGCCGAAGCCGACGTGCCGCGACTCATCGCGGTTGACCGCAGTGAAGCCGGCGGTGAAGCCGGGGAACCAGCCGCGCTCGCGCAGTGACTTGATCATGAAGCGGGCGGCGGTCAGGGCCAGCATCCCCTCGATCACGATCATGTAGACCGTGATCCCGCGGACCAGGGAGGGGAAGTCGCTCGGGTCCTTCCGGAGGTCCTCGGCGCACTCGTGAAGGATCCCGTCGAACAGGGTCTCCCAGTCCTTGTTCACCACGTAGCGTTGCTTGTCGATCATCTCCCCGAGGCTGCCCGCCTCGACACCAAAGACCTCTCGGTAGAAGCCGTTCCAGAAGACGGTGTGCTTGGCCTCATCGGAGATCTGCGTGGTGAGGAAGACCTGCGCCTCGTGGGTCGGGGCCGCGATCGCGAAAGGAAGCAGCTCCACGGTGACCCGCTCTTCGCCGAGGAAGAACTCGGAGAACCCGAACTCCAAGAACTTCCGCTCCTCGTCGGTGAACATGTTGGGGTCAGCCCACTGCTTGGCGTCCTCGGTGAAGTCGAAGTCCTCGGTCGACCAGTGCTGCCGCTGCCAGCGCATGAAGAGCTTCTCGTAGGAGGGGGCGGCCTCGACGATCTTGTCGAGTCCGGACATGACCTTGTCGATGTCGCCGTCGAGCAGAACCGAGAGCGCCTCGTCGTCGGTGTGGAGCTCTCCGTTGGTGGTCGCGGTTGCGTCGGTCATCTCTCCTCCTCGCTGGGATCCGTGGACTGCCCATTATTTATCGAGCGTTCAATAAATGTCAAGTCCGGCCGCCTCGGTATCGTGGCCGGGCGATGAGCGAGCTGCCCGACGACTTCCAGACCGCCCACCTCGCGGAGGTAGACCTGGACATCCAGCGGGTCCTCGACGGCGAGCTCGGGCGCCAGCAGGGGACGCTCGAGATGATCGCCTCGGAGAACTTCGTCCCCCAGGCGGTGCTGGACGCAGCAGGGTCTGTGCTCACCAACAAGTACGCGGAGGGCTACCCCGGCAAGCGATACTACGGCGGCTGCGAGTGGGTCGACATTGCCGAGCAACTGGCAATCGACCGGGCCCTGGAGCTCTTCGGAGCCGAGCACGCCAACGTCCAGCCGCACGCCGGCGCCCAAGCCAACAACGCGGCCTACATGGCGCTGCTCGACCCGGGCGACACGATCATGGGGATGGCCCTGGACCACGGCGGCCACCTCACCCACGGGATGAAGCTGAACGTCTCGGGCAAGCTCTACGAGGTCGTCGCCTACCACGTCCGCCGCGAGGACAGGCGCGTCGACATGGACGAGGTCGCCTCGCTCGCGGAGGAGCACAAGCCGAAGGTGATCGTCGCCGGCTGGTCCGCCTACCCGCGGCAGCTAGATTTCGCCGCCTTCCGAGAGATCGCCGACTCGGTGGGGGCGAAACTGATGGTCGACATGGCGCACTTCGCCGGCCTGGTCGCGGCCGGCGAGCACCCGAGCCCGGTCCCACACGCCGATGTGGTCACGACGACGATCCACAAGACCCTGTGCGGTCCGCGCAGCGGGATGATCCTCTGCAAGGAGGAGCTGGCCGCCGACATCAACCGCTCGGTCTTCCCGGGCCAGCAGGGCGGCCCGCTGATGCACATCGTCGCGGCCAAGGCCGTGGCCCTGAAGATCGCCCAGAGCGACGAGTTCTCCGAGCGCCAGCGGCAGACCATCGCCAACGCCCAGGCTTTTGCGGACGAGCTGATCGCGGGCGGCATCGACGTTCTGACCGGAGGCACCGACGTCCACCTCGTGCTCGTCGACCTGACGAACACAGGTCTCGACGGCAAGACCGCCGAGGATCGTCTCGAGGAGGTCGGCATCACGGTCAACCGCAACGCGATTCCGTTCGACGAGCGCCCGCCGATGAACCCGTCCGGCCTGCGGATCGGGACCCCCGCGCTCACGACTCGCGGGCTGGTCGAGGACGACCTCCGCGAGGTCGCGAGGGTGATCGTCGCGGCGCTCTCCGACGACTTCGATTCGCAGAAGGACTCGCTCCTGGAGCGCTCCCGCGTGCTGATGGAGCGCTATCCCCTCTATCCCCAGCTCTCAGCAGCAGCGGTCTAGCCCGGCCCGGTGAGGATCTGGGCCGACATGAGTGGGCCGGCGCATGTCCTCGTACTCCGGCCGATCATCGAGCGCCTTCGAGCACAGGGCCACGAGGTGCTGATCACGGCGCGGGTATACACCCAGACCCTCGAGCTGCTCGACCTCCACGGGATGGACTACACGCTCATCGGCAAGCACGGCGGGGCGTCCCGTGCGAGCAAGCTGATCCGGTTGATCCAGCGGACGACCGGCATGCGCCGCTTCGGCAAGGACAAGGGCTTCGATCTGGCGATCGCCCACGGCTCCAACGACATCGCCATCGCCTCACGGATGCTCGGCATCCCGGAGGCCAACATGCACGACTACGAGTTCGCGGTCATGCAGCATCACGTCGGCTGCCGGCTCGCAAAGCGGGTGATCTTCCCGGACTCGGTGCCCGCCGAGCGGCTGAAGCGCTTCGGCGTCACTCCGGACAAGCTCTTCCAGTACCCCGGGATCAAGGAGGAGTACTACCTCTCGGACTTCGAGGTCGACGAGCAGGCGCTCGAGAAGCTCGGCGTCGACACGGCCCGTGTGGTCGTCGTGGTCCGGCCGCCACCCGACGTCTCGCTATATCACCGCCGCTCGAACCCGCTCTTTCCGCAGGTGCTGGCGCGAGTAGGCTCTGAGCCCGGTGTCCATGCGGTCGTGTTGCCCCGGACCGAGGAGCAGCGGAACTACGTCAAGGAGCTTGCCCTGCCGTCCCTGATCGTTCCGGATCACGCAGTGGAGGCGCAGAGTCTGGTCGCCCTCGCCGACCTGGTGGTCTCGGCGGGAGGGACGATGAATCGCGAGGCCGTCGCGCTCGGCACCCCGGTCTACACGACCTACGGCGGGCGCCTCGGTGGGGTCGACGAGGCGCTGATCCGGTCCGGTCGCCTGCGGCCCCTGACCGATCCACGGGCACTCGCGCTCGAGAAGAAGAGCGGTCACGGGGAGCGGATCCGCCGTGACCCCCAGCTGCTCGTAGACCTGATGCTCGGAGCAGCCGAGCCGGAGGCCACGGCGTGAGCGCCCCGACACCGGCGCCCGCGCGGAGCGAGACCGTGCCGGCCGGCTCCCGCGAGGCCGACAGGGGCCTTACGCTCGCCGAGCAGTACTCGGTGATGGCCTCGGAGGCGTTCGCTCCCCGCCGCGTGGACATCGTCCTACGCGCGCTCGACCTGATGATCGCGGGGGGCGCGCTCCTGGTCCTCTCGCCGCTGCTCGGACTACTCGCGCTGGCGACCCTGCTCACCTCGGGGACGCCGGTGCTCTATCGCGGCGAGCGGGTGGGGCGGGCCGGCCGCGTCTTCACCATGTACAAGCTGCGCACGCTGCGGCCGGGGGCCGAGGAGCGACTCGGCAACGTCTACGGCGAGGAGCTCAGCCGCCGCACCGAGCAGGAGGTGACCATGGCCGGCAGGGCCGCCCGGCTCACTCATATCGACGAGGTGCCGCAACTCTTCAACGTGCTTCGCGGCGACATGAGCATGGTCGGCCCGCGGCCGGTGCGGCCCGCGTTCTTCTACCGGCTCGTCGAGGAGGTCCCCCAGTACTGGCAGCGCCTCGTCGTCAGGCCCGGGGTCACAGGGTTCGCCCAGACCCGGATCACACGCGAGGACTCCTGGGAGGACAAGCTGATCCACGACCTCGAGTACATCGCGGACCGCTCGATCCGCCTCTACCTGCGGGTGCTCGGGGCGACCATGGCCCGGATCATCCGGCTCACCCTGAGCGGGCGGAACCGCTAGCCCGCTTAGCGGGACATAGCCGACGGCCTGTCTCACGCGGGGCATAGGCTGTCGGGCGATGGAGGAGCGGAGCGGGACGCTGCGCAGGTTGGGAATCGTGGTTGGTCTCGCGCTGGCGCTCGGCTGCCTGCTGGTGCCATCGGCGCTCGCGGCCAAGAAGCCCAAGAAGCACGTCAAGGACACGACCGTCTGGCTCTGCAAGCCGGGGATCCCCAACAACCCTTGCGAGCCGGGCTTCGACACGACGCTCCTTTCGCCGTCCGGCCAGATCGTCGGGACCGAGTCCGTCGAACCGGATAGCGAGCGGAAATTCGACTGCTTCTACGTCTATCCGACGGTCAGCGATGACCAGACTACGAACTCGGACCTTTCGATTGACGCCGAGGAGCGCTCGATCGCGCTCTATCAGGCGGCTCGCTACGGCCTGCATTGTCGCGTGTTCGCGCCGATGTACCGCCAGATCACCCTGGCGGCTCTGTTTAGCGGCAACCCGATTCCCGACGAGGCCGGGCTGATCGCCTACGACGACGTGCTCGCCGCCTGGAAGAGTTACCTGCGCAACTACAACGGTGGCCGTGGCGTTGTCCTGATCGGTCACTCCCAGGGCACCTTCGTGCTTCGCCAGGTGATTCATGACGTCATCGATCCGAAGAAGAAGTCCAGACGGCAGCTGGTCTCGGCGGTGCTGCTGGGTGGCAACGTGACCGTTCCCGAGGGCGGTACGGTCGGCGGCGACTTCAAGAACATTCCCGCGTGTCGCCAGGCGGAGCAGTTCGGTTGCGCGATCGCCTTCTCCACCTTCAACGCCCCGGTACCGGCCGACGCGAGATTCGGGCGTCTGAGCGGCACCGGAGACGTGCTCTGCACGAACCCGGCGGCGCTCGGCGGCGGCTCGGCGCTGCTCACCTCGGTCTTCCCAACACAACCGTTTGCGCCCGGCACGACCATCGGGCTAGCGACTCAGCTCGTCGGCATGCCCACGCCGAGCGGCGCGACGACGTCGTGGTTCCAGGTGCAGGGCTACACCGGCGCCTGCGATTCGAGCAATGACGCGGACGTGTTGCAGATCAGCCCGGTAGGCGGCGCTCCGGTCCTGAACCCCGTGCCGGACGCGACCTGGGGGCTGCACCTCGTCGACGCGAACATCGCCCTCGGCAACCTCACCGACGACGTCGCCGTCGAGGCGAACGCCTGGCTCGGGGCGAACGGCAAGCCCAAGAAGAAGCGGTAGGCGAGACACCCTCATCCTCGCGCGAGTGATCCCACCCTCTCTCTAGTCTTCCCCGCATGTGCGGGATATGCGGTCTCGTCAGCCTCGACGGGGCCACGGCCCCGGATCCCGCGGCGCTGGCCGCGATGAACGAGACCCTGGTCCACCGCGGCCCCGACTCGGACGGCAGCCTGATCGATGGCTCCTGCGGGTTGGCTATGCGCCGCCTCTCGATCATCGATCTCGCCGGCGGCGACCAGCCGATCTCGAACGAGGACGGCCGGATCCAGGTGATCCAGAACGGCGAGATCTACAACTACCGCGAGCTGATGGAGGAGCTCCGGGGCCGTGGCCACGCCTTCTCCACCCATTGCGACACCGAGGTCCTCGTCCATCTCTATGAAGAGCGCGGCCCTGCCTTCGTCGAGGACCTGCGCGGGATGTTCGCGATCGCGATCTGGGACGCGCGCCGCGGCCGCCTGATGCTGGCGCGCGACCGGTTCGGCATCAAGCCCCTCTACTACCGGGTCGCCGGTGGACAGCTCTCATTCGCCTCTGAACTCAAGGCGCTCCTGCGCCAACCCGGCTTCTCGCGCGAGATCGACCCGTCGGCACTGGAGGCCTTCCTCTCCTTCAACTCGATCCCGGCGCCGCTCACCATCTTCACCGAGGCGCGCAAGCTGCCGCCGGGGCACACGCTCGTGGCGGAGAGGGGGGAGGTCGAGATCCACCGCTACGCCAGGCCCACACCAGTCCCGGCGGACGAGGTGCGCGCCGAGGGCGACGGCTCGCTTGCCGCGGAGCTCCGCGGGCGCCTACGCGACTCGGTCAGGGCGCACCTGGTCTCGGACGTGCCGGTCGGGGTGCTGCTCTCCGGCGGCATCGACTCCGCGACCCTCACCGCGCTGGCGGCCGCCGAGAGCGGCTACCGGGTCAGCACCTTCTCGATCGGCTTCGAGGAGCAGTCATTCGACGAGCTCGAGCGGGCGCGACTGGTCGCAAAGCGCTACGGCACCGACCACCACGAGCTCGTCCTGCGCCCGGACGCCATCGACCTGCTGCCCCGGTTGGTCGAGGCGTTCGACGAGCCGTTCGGCGACTCCTCGGCGCTCCCCACATATCTGGTCTCCCAGCTGGCCTCGGACACGGTCAAGGTCGTCCTCTCGGGCGAGGGCGGCGACGAGCTCTTCGGCGGCTACTACACCTACGTGGCCGACCGGCTGGCGCCGCGGGTCGGCTGGGCCGCCCCGGTCCTGCGGCCGCTGGTCGAGCTGCTGCCGAGTTCATCGGGAAAGGTGAGCTTCGACTACAAGGCCAAGCGCTTCGTCCGCGGCGCGCATCTGCCGCCGGTGGAGCGCCACCACGCCTGGAAGGAGATCTTCTCGCCCGACGCGCAGGACGACCTGCTCAGCGCCCCGAGGACCTCCGACCCGCTGGGCGTCTACCGCGCCCGCTACGCGGAGACCGAAGGGGCCGAGGAGCTGGCGCGCCTACAGGACCTCGACCTCGGTATCTACCTGGTCGACGACCTGCTGGTCAAGACCGACCGGGCGAGCATGGCCCACTCGCTCGAGGCGCGGGTGCCGTTCCTGGACCACGAGGTCGCCGAGCTCGCCCTGGCGCTGGAGACAAAGCAGAAGGTGCGCGGCTTCTCGAAGAAGCGGCTCCTCCGCCGCGCCGCGGAGCCGTTGCTGCCACGGGAGATCATCCACGGGCGCAAGCAGGGTTTCTCGATCCCGGTGGCCGCCTGGCTCCGCGGAGATCTCGGGCCGTTCGCCCGCGACGTTCTCTCGCCGGAGGCGATCGAACGGCAGGGATATCTCGACCCCGCGGCGGTCACACGGGTGCTCGATGACCATATCTCCGGCAAGGAGGACCTCAGCCGGCAGATCTGGGGACTGCTCAACTTCACCCTCTGGTTCGACCGCTACGCCCGGGAGCCGGCGACGGCGGCAGCCGGAAAGGCAGGCTGATGCCCGACACCATTGACGCCCTCTTCGCCTTCATCTTCGCCGGCGCGGCGGTCTGGTCTCTGGTGCCCGCGACCGAGTCCCTGGCGGTCCGGATCGGCGCGATCGACTATCCCAACGAGCGCAGCCTGCACGAGGACCCGACGCCGAAGCTCGGCGGAATCGCCGTGCTGGTGGCAGTGCTGATCGGCGGCACGATCTTCCTGCCCTGGGACCACGAGACCCGATCCATCCTCGCCGGCGCGATCGTGATCACCGCGGTCGGGGTCATCGACGACCTGGTCGACCTGCCGGCCGGACTGAAGCTGGTCGGTCAGATCGCGGCGGCGATCATTCCAGTCGCCTCCGGGGTCACCGTCGACACCTTCACCCTGCCCTTCCTGGGGCGCATCGACCCCGGCTCCGTTCAATTGCTCGACCCGCCCGGGATCGGTGCCGTCGATCTGGGCCAGGTCCTGACCGTGTTCGGCATCGTGGCCGTCGCCAACGTGATCAATCTGATCGACGGGGTCGACGGGCTGGCCGCCGGCGTCTGCCTGATCTCGGCCGCTGCGCTCACGGTGATCGCCCTCTCGCTCGACCGCAACGCGGCCGGCGTGCTGGCGGCCGTGACCGCGGGCGCGTCGCTTGGCTTCCTCCGCCACGGCTTCCCGCCGGCGTCGAGCTTCATGGGGGACACCGGCTCCAACCTGCTCGGCTACCTGATGGCGGTGATCACGGTCCAGGGAGCGTTGAAGACCAACGCGGTGGTCGCCCTCTTCTTCCCGTTGGCCATCCTCGCCGTTCCGATCCTTGACACCGGCTTCGTCGTCGCCAAGCGAGTCAAGTACGGGAAGCCGATCTACCGCGCGGACACCGAGCACTTCCACCACCGGATGGCTCGGATCGGCTTCAGCCAGCGACGCACGATCGCTTACCTCTACGGCTGGACCCTGATCCTCGCGGGCCTGGCGCTCGCCCTCCGCTTCGTCCCGTACACCGACAACCATGGAAACTTCGATCCGCTCTGGACCGTCGTGATGGCCGCCTGCCTGGTCGCCGCCGCTGTCGCCAGTTTCCGGCTGCTCGCCGCACTCGAGATCCTCAAGCTGCTCAAGGTGCGCAACCGGCAGTGGCGCCGCCGGCTCGGGCTGGCACAGATCCCCGAGGCGCCCGTCGAGCCGGAGGTTCAGGAGGGGGTCCTGCGCGAAATAGAGACCGGGACGTTCGCCGTGGTCGACCCGGAGACCGGCGAGTTCACCGCGGTGGACCCGGACACCGGCGAGATGGAGGCGGTCGAAGAGGATGACGGGGAGGGGGTCAGACCGCCCCGACCGCCCGAGCAACCTGCTCGCGCCCCCGATACACGCGGCTCATGATCGTCCCCTGCCGGACCCCGAGGGCTCTGGCCGCCTCCGCGTAGCTCAGGCCCGCCACGTCCACGGCCGCCACGGCCTCCCGATAGGGCCGCGGAAGCTCGGCGAGGGCATCGAGCACCTCGCCGGCCTCGAACGAGGACTCCGGGTCGCCCTTGGAGGTGCGCGCCGCCAGCTCCTCGGGTAGTTGCTCGCGCGGATCCGTCGCCTCGCGCCGGCTGCGTTCCTCACGGAGGTGGCTATACCAGGTGTTCCTCAACGCCTTGACGAGGTATCCGAGGTCGTCCTCGCGTCGCAGGAACCGGGGCCGCGAGAGGACCTTGGCGTAGGTCTCCTGGACGAGATCCTCCGCGAGATCGCGAGATCCGGACATCGCGCACGCCGCTCGGAAAAGCGTGTCGATGTGGTCGCCTGCGGTCTCGGGATCAAGCCGGCGTCCCTCCCCTTGGACGAGCATCGCGGTCAGAACGGCACCGCCCCATCGCCCTTCCAGGACGCCAGCTTGAGCAGCTCACGGTCGCCGACATCCGACGCGGAGAGCACGCAGGTCCGGCCGTTCCGCCACCAGGTGACCACCCGGCGATCGCGATCGGCGAGCGCGTGCAGGGTGACGCCGTTGCGCTTGGTCGTGCTCGCGTCGCTGGGCGCGGCGATTCCGTCGCCGGAGACGATCGTGTAGGCGATTCGCTTCCCGTCGTGCGCGTAGAGCACGGTCCGTGCCTCGCGATCGCCGAGCCGGTCGGAGCGCGTGCCCACCTGTCGCCAGCCGAACTCCTTGGTCAAGTTGGGGAACGGGACCCCCTCGACGTTCGCGGCGAGCAGCTTCTGGCTGTCGGGGTCCACCGTGACCGGACCGGTCGGGGGTCGCTCGGCGAGCCGGGAGGCCTCCAAGACCGATGGCGCTTCCGAGCCGGTCGGTAGGACGAGGATCGCAGCGGCTGCCGCCGCCACGACTCCGGCCAGGGCACCGGCGAGTGCGAAGCCCGGTCGGCGCACGCGGCGCGGCGAAGTCGCGGCCTCAGCGGCGATCCGCGTCCTCAGGGACGCGGGCGCCTCCAAGCTGAGCCCGCGAAGTGCGGTTGCACCAGCGCGCTGGCGCTCGAAGGCAGCGCGCAGGGTGGGAGATGCGGCGAGCCGGGCCTCTAGTTCCGCCCGCCGGTCGTCCTCGAGCGAACCGTCAGCAAGGGAGACGAGCTCGCGCTGCGTCCGCTCGTCGAGGTCTCTGTGTGATTGATCTCCGCTCATGCGTGTCCCACCGATGAAGACGCGCGAGCGATCGATCTATTCCGAGGGCCCGCGGAATAAATACGGGCGGACCCCGTCCTTGGGCTTGCAATCGACCCAAGGAGTTCCAAATGCGCAACCTCAAGACAGCGGGCAAGCGGGTCCTTCGGCCCAGCCCGGCCCTGGTGGTCGCCTTCGTCGCCCTGTTCGCGACGATGGGCGGGATCGGCTACGCGACCGCGAAGCTGAAGCCGAACAGCGTGAAGGCGAAGAACATCAAGAGCGGCGCGGTGACCACCGCCAAGATCGCCGACGGCGCCGTGACCACGCCGAAGCTGGCGCCGGACGCGGTCGCGCCCAACGCGACCAACGCAGCCAACGCGGCGAATGCCTCCCGGCTGGGCGGAGCCGCCCCCGGCGGGTGTCAGACCGGCTGGCTCAAGGCCTCGATGGTGGTTGACACCGCGAACCTGACTGACGCTACGCCGGACGCGGTCGTTCCCGCGTTCGACTGCGCCAGCCGGGCCACTGATGCGGTGACTGTCCACAGGAACGGCGTTGGGCGGTACACGCTCAGCCTCGCCGGCATCGACTCGGGCGTCGCGATCTCCTCGAGCGCCAACGTGGGCGGCCCGGGGGCGAACGTCGTCACGGCGGCCAGCAAGGTCGTGGACGGCCAGCTGAATCTGAACGTCTGGAACAACCCGGACGCCGGCGCGCTCGTCGACGGTAAGACGGTCTCGCTGATCGTCTTCTGATCAAAGGCTCGGATCCGGCGACCCTGGCGCCCTCGGTGCCGGGGGCTCGGATCCGATGTACGCGCCCTGGTCCCTTTCGGCGCGTCCACTCCAGGAGCGGCCGCCGGCCAAGCCGGTGGCCGTTCCGCGTCCGGGAACCGCCTCGGTCCAAGCCCAATCGCTAGCATTCGCCGCCCCTTCGGGGCAGCCCCCGGAGGGTTGACGCGGCGGCGGGTTTCGGTGGCCGCGTTCATGTTTGGTGGGGGGCCTGGATTTCATGCGCTCGTTCGACATCGACATCACAGTTGGGGCCAGCAGTTGTCGACCCTCGCCCTAGACGGACCAAGCGGGGCGGCCGGCCCATCTCGGATGGCGAACCTGCTCCGCTACCTCGACCTGGCCCTGCTCGCGGTGGCCCTGCCCGTGTTCCTCGCGGCGGATCTGCCGATGGCGGGTTACATCGTCATCGCCCTCGTCTGGATCGCCCAGCACGGCATCGAGCTCTGGGCGGACCGGTCCGCCGCCCGCGCGATGGAGCGCGGTGACAGGCGCGCCGCGATGGGCTGGGTTGGCGCGACCACGCTGGCGCGGGTCTGGATCATCGCCCTCGCCGTTCTCCTGGTTGGGCTGATCGACAGCAAGGACGCCGGCCTTGCCGCCGCGGTACTCGCGGCGATTCTCTTCACGGTCCACTTCGGCGCCCGCCTGCTGATCCGCCTGATCGAGCCGGAGGAGTCCAGAAGCTGATGGCCGCCTGGTCGACCAAGCAGAAGGTCCTGTTCGGGGCCGGTGTCTACTTCGGGATCACGATCGCGCTGCTCCTCATCTTCGGCAGCAGCGGCAAGAACGAGGAGTTCAAGCCGCAGGACGAGTTCAAGCTGCACGACTGGATCCCGATCCATATCGGGGGCATCAACTTCTCGATCAACAGGGCCGTCCTCTATCTGGTCCTGGCGAGCGCGCTGACGATTTGGGTGATGACCTACATCGCCCGGCGCATGCAGATGAAGCCGAACCGCGTGCAGGCCGCTGTCGAGGTCGCCTACGACCTGACGAAGAACAACATCACCGGCGGCAACCTGCCGAGTTCGTACGCGACCAAGTGGTTCCCCTTCATCGCCACGCTCTTCTTCTTCATCGCCTTCTCGAACATCATCGGGTACCTGCCGCTGCCCACGAACAGCGCCGAGACCGTCGACATCTTCGGGATCGGGATCCCATCCTTCGCGATTTATGCCGCGACCGCGAACATCTCATTCGCCCTGGTCCTGACCCTGGTCGTCTGGTTCAGCTACCACGTCGAGGGGATCAGGGCAAAGGGCCTGTTCGGCTATCTGAAGAGCTTCCTGCCCGCCGGGCTAGAGGACATGAACCCGATCGGGAAGGCGCTGATCTTCGGGATCGAGGTGCTCTCCCACTTCATGAGGCTCGTCTCGCTCTCCGTCCGGCTCTTCGCCAACATCCTCGCGGGACACCTGCTGCTGCTCTTCATGGGGGGCGGGCTTGCCGTGCTGCTCGGCCTCGCTGCCCTCGGAGCCCTTACCTTCCCACTGGCATTCGTCTTCTTCGTGCTTGAGGTCGGCCTGATCGCAACGCTGCAGGCGTTCATCTTCGCCACCCTCTCTGCCATCTACATCGGCGGCGCCGTCGCCGAAAGTCACTAATCAAAGGAGCGCTGATTCATGGTTGATGTGTTGATCGCCCAGGCAGCTCAGGGCGTCACGGACACCGGGGTGACCGATGCCGGCAAGGCGATTGCCCTCGGCGTCGGCGCCGGCCTCGGCTCGATCGGGGCAGGCATCGGCATCGGCATCATCTTCGGCAAGGAGATCGAGTCGGTGGCCCGCCAGCCCGAGATGAAGGACGACCTCCAGTCGATCCGCTGGCTCGGTTTCGCGCTGACCGAGGCGGTCGCCTTCTACACGTTCATCTTCGGCCTGATCGCCTTCTTCCTCTAAAGATGACCGAGACCCCGACCACACGAACCCGGATGACGCGCGTGGCGCGTCGCAGCTCTTCGTCCTCGGTCGCTCGCGTGGCGCTGCCACGCGTCGCTCCCTGCGTCCTCGACCTGCTCGGCCACGCGCGCCCCGGGGTCCGCGCGGCCAGGGCCTCGATCATCTAGCCGAGCGAGTGGAGTTCCTCACCGACATAGGCCAGTTCGTCCTCCTCGCCCAGGAGACCGCCGAGCACGGCGGAGGAGGCGGCGGGGAGGATTCCGGCGGCAGCTTCCTGGTCTCGCCGAACCTCGGCCTGATGATCTGGACGCTGCTCGTCTTCGGGATCACGATGTACGTGCTCAGCAGGGTGGCCTTCCCGCGGATCCAGGAGGCGCTCGACAAGCGCGCCAACGCGATCCGCGAGTCAATCGACGAGGCGGAGAAGACCCGCAAGGAGGCCGACGAGATCCTGGCCGAATACCGCGCGCGGCTGAAGGAGGCTCGCGAGCAGGCCGACGAGATCGTCGCCCGCGCCCGCCGGACGGCGGAGACCGCAACCGCCGAGGCCGCCCAGGAGGGTCGCCAGAAGCGCGAGGAGCTCCTAGCGGCCGCGCGCCGCGACATCGAGGCGGAGACGCGGCGCTCGCTCGAGCGCATCCGCAAGGAGGTCGCCGACCTCACGGTGCTCACCACCGAGAAGGTCACCCGGAAGACGCTCGATCCAGACGATCAGAAGCGCTTGATCGAGGAGGCGCTCGGCGAGGTCGACTTTTCGAGCCTCGGCGGCAACGGCGAGGTCTCGCACGCCGCCTCGACGAGCGAAGGCGGGGAGGAGCGCACATAGATGGAGGAGATCGCCCGTGTATATGCGACCGCCCTCTTCGAGGCGGCCCAGGCCAAAGGGAAGCTCGACGCGATTCGCGATCAGCTCGGGCAGTTCGTCGATGCGCTCAGCGAGAACAGGGAGATGCAGCTCTTCCTCTTCAGCCCCTACTTCTCCTCGGCTGAGAAGAGCGAGGGGCTGAAGAAGGCGGTCGCCGACGCCGAGCCGGAGCTGCTCAACTTCCTCGGCCTGCTGATCGAGAAGCACCGGATGCCGGTGATCTTCAGGGTTCGCCGCCAGCTCGACGCCCTCTGGGCGAAGGAGAACAAGCGACTCGGCGTGACGGTGACCAGCGCCGTCGAGCTCGATCGGGATGTAGTCGCTCGAATCGGCAAGGAGATCGAGCAGCAGACCGGCAATACGGTGGAGCTGCAGAGCCGGGTCGACCCGGACATCCTCGGCGGCTTGGTGCTGCAGGTTGGGAACATGGTCTTGGACACGAGTATTCGCAACAGGCTCGAGAAACTGAGAAAGAGCGTCGCCCAAGCGGCGTAGGAAAGGAACAAGCCGCCACATGGAAATCAAGCCAGACGAGATCGCCAGCATCCTGCGCGAGCGGATCGAAGGCCTGGACGTGGAATCCGCCGACCTCTCAGAGGTCGGGACCGTGCTCGAGATCGGCGACGGGATCGCCCGAATTCACGGGGTCGACAACTGCCAGTCGCTCGAGATGCTCGAGCTCCCGCACGACGTGGTAGGGCTGGCGCTCAACCTCGAGGCGGACAACGTCGGCGCCGTGCTCTTCGGCGACTGGGACAAGGTCTCGGAGGGCGACACCGTGAAGCGCACCGGCAAGCTGCTCGAGATCCCGGTGGGCGAGGCACTCCTCGGCCGCCTCGTCGACCCCCTCGGCCGCCCGCTCGACGACAAGGGCGAGATCCACACCAACGAGACGCGCGCTGCCGAGCACAAGGCTCCGGGCGTCGTCCACCGTCAGCCGGTGAAGGAACCGATGCAGACCGGCCTCAAGGCGATCGACTCGATGATCCCGATCGGCCGAGGCCAGCGCGAGCTGATCATCGGCGACCGCCAGACCGGAAAGACGGCGATCGCAATCGACACCATCATCAACAACCGTAACTCCGACCTGATCTGCATCTATGTGGCGATCGGCCAGCGGATGTCGACCGTGGTCCAGGTGATGGAGACCCTGGAGGAGAACGGCGCGATGGAGAACACGATCATTGTCGCCGCGCCCGCCGACGAGGCCGCGCCGATCAAGTACATGGCGCCGTACGCCGGTTGCGCGATGGGTGAACACTTCCTCTACCAGGGCAAGCACGCGCTCTGCATCTACGACGACCTCTCCAAGCACGCGGCCGCCTACCGGCAGATGTCGCTGCTGCTCCGCCGCCCACCGGGCCGCGAGGCCTATCCGGGCGACGTCTTCTACCTTCACTCGAGGCTGCTCGAGCGGGCGGTGAAGCTCGACGACGAGCAGGGCGGCGGCTCGCTGACCGCGCTGCCGGTGATCGAGACCCAGGCGGGCGACATCTCGGCCTACATTCCGACCAACGTCATCTCGATCACCGACGGGCAGATCTTCCTCGAGAGCGACCTCTTCTACTCGGGCGTGCGCCCGGCGATCAACGTCGGCACGTCCGTGTCAAGGGTGGGAGGCAACGCTCAGACCAAGGCGATGAAGAAGGTCGCCAGCCAGCTGCGCCTGGATCTCTCCCAGTACCGCGAGCTCGAGGCGTTCGCGCAGTTCGGCTCCGAGCTCGACCCGGAAACCCAGAAGCAGCTCGCCAGGGGTGAGCGGATGGTCGAGGCGCTCAACCAGACCGAGCGCCAGCCGATGCCGGTGGCCGAGCAGGTCGCCTCGATCTACGCCGGTACCGAGGGATACCTGGACCGGATCAAGACCGAGCGCGTGGCCGAGTTCCTCGCCGACCTGATCGCCAGGCTCCATTCGGAGAACAAGGACCTGCTCGATCGGATCAACGAGTCGGGTGACCTCTCCGACGAGGACGAGGAGCTGCTGGGGAAGGCGATCGCGCAGATGGTCGACGACTTCGGTCCCGACTTCGACGAGGAGGGCAACCCCCTCGAGGAGGGCGAGTCCGACCGAATCAAGCGGCCCGAGGAGCGTGAGGAGCCGGAGGAGCGCGGCGAAGCGACAGGTTCCGAGGACGGCGGTCCGGGAAAAGCGGCTGAGCGCGAGGAGGCCGGCGCCACCGCCTGATCGATGGCCACCCGCAAGGAAGTCAAGAACC
This sequence comes from Solirubrobacterales bacterium, assembly GCA_035265665.1. Taxonomy (GTDB): domain Bacteria; phylum Actinomycetota; class Thermoleophilia; order Solirubrobacterales; family 70-9; genus DASUPK01. Next base: position 38,529 of record DATFOK010000141.1, read on the forward strand.
GGATCTCCTCCGTCAAGAACGTGCAGAAGATCACGCGCGCGATGGAGATGGTCGCCGCGGCTCGGCTGCGGCGCGCGGAGCAGCGCATCGACGCGCTCCGCCCCTACGCGCGCGAGCTGCGCAAGATGACGCGGCAGGTCGCCGAGGCCGCCGGCGTCGAGGCGCGCAACCTTCCGGTGCTCCAGGAGCACGAGGAGCAGCGCACCGTTGGGATCCTGCTGGTCACGGGCGACCGCGGCCTGGCGGGCTCGTTCAACTCGCAGATCATCCGCGCCGGGGTCCAGCTGCAGCGGCACCTCGCGAGCGAAGGCAAGCAGGTCCGCTTCTCGGTCGTCGGGCGGCGCGGCGTCTCGACCATGCGCTTCCGGGGCGAGGAGCTGTACGGCGAGTACGCCGGCTTCACCGACCGCCCCGCGTTCGCGAACGCGAGGGAGATCGCCGATCAGCTCATCGCGTCCTACACCGACAAGGACCTGAACCGGGTCGATCTGATCTACAACCGTTACGTCTCGCCGCTCACCCAGTACGTGCGCAGGCAGACGCTGCTGCCCGTCCAGCAGGCGGAGGTCTTCGGTGAAGGCGTCGAGGAGCTCACCGCCGATGAGGAGTCGGACCTCGACCAGGAGCTGGTCGACGCCCACCGGAAGGCGCTCTGGGACTACGAGCCCGAGCCCGAGGAGCTGCTCGGCGAGCTGATCCCCGAGTACGCCCAGCTCAATGTCTTCCGGGCGCTGCTCGAGTCGACCGCCTCGGAGCACGGCGCGCGGATGACTGCGATGCGGAACGCGGCCGACAACGCAAAGGAGGTGATCTCGGACCTGACCCTGGAGATGAACCGGGTGCGCCAGGCGGAGATCACCCAGGAGATCCTCGAGGTCGTTGCCGGCGCCGAGGGCGTCTCGTAAGACTTGGCAGAACGAAGGAGACCAATGGCTGACCAGAACGGAACTTCAAACGGAAACATCGGCAGCGTCGAGGAAGTAAGGGGCGTCGTGCTCGACGTCGCCTTCCCCGACCACATCCCCGAGATCTTCCACGCGCTGGAGATCGACGTCCCGCCGGAGGGTGGGCGAACCGAGGGAAGGCTGGTCTGCGAGGTACAGCAGCACCTCGGCGACGACCGGGTCCGCGCCATCGCCATGGACGCGACCGACGGCGTCAAGCGCGGAGACAAGGTGCTCGACACGGGGGGGCCGATCACGGTTCCGGTCGGTAATGAGACCCTGGGGCGGATCTTCAACCTGCTCGGCGAGACGATCGACGAGGGCCCATCCGTGGACGGCGACGAACGCTGGCCGATCCACCGGCCCGCACCCGAGGTCGAGGACCTGACCCCGTCGCAGGAGATCCTCGAGACCGGCATCAAGGTCGTCGACCTGCTCGCTCCCTACGCCAAGGGCGGCAAGGTAGGACTGTTCGGCGGCGCGGGCGTCGGCAAGACCGTGCTGATCCAGGAGCTGATCCGGAACATCGCCGAGGAGCACGAGGGCCTCTCCGCCTTCTGCGGCGTCGGCGAGCGCTCCCGTGAGGGCAACGACCTCTGGCTCGAGATGAAGGAGTCGGGCGTCATCGACAAGACGATGCTCGTCTTCGGCCAGATGAACGAGCCGCCGGGGGCCCGCCTGCGAGTGGCGCTCTCCGGGCTGACCATGGCGGAGTACTTCCGCGAGCAGGGCGGTCAGGACGTGCTGCTCTTCATCGACAACATCTTCCGGTTCGTTCAGGCCGGCTCCGAGGTCTCGGCGCTGCTCGGCCGGATGCCCTCCGCCGTCGGATACCAGCCGACTCTTGAGACCGAGATGGGCGGCCTTCAGGAGCGGATCACCTCAACCCGGGAAGGTTCGGTGACCTCGGTGCAGGCGATCTACGTGCCGGCCGACGACCTCACCGATCCGGCCCCGGCGTCGGTGTTCGCGCACCTCAACGCCACGACGGTGCTCACGCGCTCCCTGGTGGAGCAGGGCATCTACCCGGCCGTCGACCCGCTCGACTCGACCTCGACGATTCTCAAGGCGGACATCCTCGGCGACGAGCACTACGAGACCGCGACCCGGGTCCAGGAGACGCTGCAGCGCTACAAGGAGCTCCAGGACATCATCGCCATCCTCGGCATCGACGAGCTCTCCGACGAGGACAAGCAGACTGTGTCGAGGGCGCGCAAGATCCAGCGCTTCCTCTCTCAGCCGTTCTTCGTGGCCGAGCAGTTCACAGGGCGCAGCGGCGAGTACGTCCCGGTCGCCGAGACCGTCCGCGGCTTCAAGGAGATCGTCGACGGCGAGCACGACGACATCCCCGAGCGCGCCTTCTACATGCAGGGCCCGATCGACCAGGTGCTCGAGGCCTCCAAGAAGATGCGCGCCGAGGAGCCCGAGGAGACCGCCCAGGCAGAGGCCTCCGAGCAGGAGGCGAAGCAGGAGGAGGCTGCCGAGGATCAGGACCAGGGCGAGGAGGAGGCCGCGGCCTGATCGTGATTCGCGTAGTCCCCGGACGCGAAGCTGAGGAGACGGAGCGGTGATGATGATGGCCGAGCACAACGTCGAGGTTCGCCTCCTCACCCCGGAGGGCGAGGTCTTCACCGGCGAGGTGGAGCAGCTCTCCACGCGTACCTCGGTCGGCGAGATCGGAATCCTGGCGAACCACGTGCCGGTGCTGGCGCGGCTCTTGCCGACCGAGCTTCGGCTGCACATGCCGGACGGCGAGGTGCGCCGCTGGGCGCAGGCCGAGGGCTGGCTGCAGGTGTTCGCCAACCGCGCCACGGTCCTGGTCGGCGAGGCGATCCCGCCCGAGAACCTGGACACCGGCGAGCTGCGCAACCGGGTCGAGGACGCCGACGCGAGGCTGAGCGAGTCCGAGGAGGGCTCCGGCGCTCACACCCAGGCGGAGAAGGACAAGGCGCGCGCCGAGGCGTTCCTCGAAGTGGCCGAATCTCGCTCGTAATCGGCGCCGGGAAGTAGCGTCCGCGGCCACCAGGCTGCCTGCACCTACGATTCGCGGCCATGGACGAGCTCGCCCTCGCCAAGCGGCTGATCGCCTTCGACACCTCAAACGCCGAGGGGCTCAGGCGGGCCGCTGAGTTCGTCGGCGGCTGGCTGGAGTCAAACGACATCGAGGCCAAGCAGACCGAAGCTCGCGGACTTCCCGTGACGAGGGCGCAGGTTGGACCGGAAGACGGCGATGTTCCGACTCTCGTCCTGCACGGTCATCTCGACGTCGTCCCGGGCGGCAGGGACCAGTTCGAACCGAGGGTCGAAGGTGACCGATTGCTCGGTCGTGGCGCCTACGACATGAAGGGCGCGCTCGCGGTGATGCTGATGGTCCTCCATGACCTGCGCGACCAGGAGGACGTCCGCCTGCGCCTCGGCATCGTCTCGGACGAGGAGTCCGAGGAGGAGCAGAACCGCGGGTCCGACGCCCTCGTCGCAAGCGGCTTCATCGGCGACTTCGCGATCACGGGCGAGCCGACCAACCTCCAGGTCGGGGTGCAGGCCAAGGGCGTCCTGGCGATGCGGCTGGAGGTCCGGGGACGCTCGGCGCACGGGGCCACGCCGTGGCTGGGCGATAACGCTGTCGTCAAGGCAGTCGAGGTATTCAGGGGCATCGAATCGCTACCGTTTGCACGCCACAGCTCCGCCCTGTTCGATCGCCCCTCCATCAATCTCGGTCGGATCATGGGCGGCGACGCCCTGAACAAAGTGCCCGACACCTGCGTCATAGACGTCGATATCCGCTTCCTGCCCGACCAGGACCCCGACGAGATCCTCGAACAGGTGGGCGGGCTTCCCGACACCGTGGTGCTCGCCACCTTCAGGCGTTCCCCCGCGGTGGTGGAGCCCGACTCCCCGTATGTCGTGGGGCTCTGCGAGGCAGCTTCGCCGCACCATCCCGAGCGCGTAATGAGCGTCGGGAGGGACGGGGCATCCGACGCGGTCTCCTTCCTCGCCGCGGGGGTGCCGGCGGTCGAGTTCGGTCCGATCGGCGACGGCCATCATGGTCCCGGTGAGTGGGTCTCGGTCTCCTCGCTGCACAGCTACCGGCAGGCGCTGGAGGGATTCGTGAGGAGCTTTCCGGGGATGACGGCGTGAGCCCAGAGCGCGAGGGGAGAAATGGCCGGGGCGACGAGGACCAGGGCCCGGACGAGACGCAGGAGTTCAACCTGAGCGACGAGCGCCGGGAGGACGCCGAGCAGGAGCCCCGGGACGAGCAGCGCGACGAGGACGTCGGGGACGAGCAGCCCGCTGAGGACTTGGGCGACGTCGATGAGCACGAGCAGGTCGATGAGGACGTGCAGCCGATTGAGGCGGAGGGCGAGGGGCTCTCCGAGGAGGAGAGGCTCGCTCAGCTCGTCTCGGCCGAGACCCAGGAATGGGAGGGCCTGGAGGCGGCCGAGGCCAAGGCCGACGAGCCCACCGCCATCAAGAAGGCCGGCTCGGCGATCACCTCGAGCTTCGAGAAGGTAAGCGCCAAGACGACGGACGGTTTCAAGGCGGTCGGCTCGGCGACCACCTCGGGCCTCAAGACCGTGCGCAGCCACATTGGCTTCCCGGTCTGGCTCCGGTTCCTGACGGCCTCGTTCGTGATCGTCGTGTCGATCGCGGTTGCGACCTCGGCCAGCCTGATCCTCTACCTGTCCGACATCGCGAACGCGCTGAGGAGCAGTGACCTCGGGGTGGCGGTCAAGAGAGAGCTCTTTCCCGTCCCAGATTCCGGCGCGCAGACGATCCTGATCCTCGGGTCCGACAAGCGCAACGAGGCGATCAGCGGGAAGTACGGGCTCTCGGACACCACCATGTTGCTGCGCCTCGACCCCGACCGCGAAGCGATCGCGCTTCTCTCGCTGCCGCGGGACCTGAAGGTCGAGATTCCCGGCGGCTACGGCACCCGCAAGCTGAACGACGCCTACTCGTTCGGCGGACCGAAGCTGACCCTGCAGACGGTCAAGCAGCTCACCGGCCTGGAGCCTAATCATCTGGTGAACGTCGACTTCACGGGCTTTGCCCGGGCCGTCAACGCGATCGGCTGCGTCTACGTCGACGTCGACCGCCGTTACTACATCGCGCCCCACACGGGGACCGCAGAGATCAACCTCCAGCCGGGCTACCAGGCCCTTTGCGGGTTCGACGCGCTTTCCTTCGTGCGATACCGGCACACCGATAACGACATCGTCCGCTCCTCGCGCCAGCAGTCGTTCCTCAGGGAGGCCCGGGCCAAGGTGCCTCCCTCCCGCCTGGTCGAGGACCGCGAGAAGCTGATCAAGATCTTCACCACCTACACGACGTCGGACATCGACTCCGCGGAGCAGATGCTCCAGGTGCTGAAGCTGTTCTTCGATCTCCGTGGGTCCCAGATCAAAGAGATCCATTTCGAGGGGAAACTGGGTCCGTCCTACGTGACCGCGTCACAGGCGCAGATCGAGACAGCGGTCAACCAGTTCCTCGGCATCGAGGGGACGCCCGGCCCGGCAGGCTCGACCGCCAAGCCCGAGGAGAAGGTCACAGCGGCACAGCCGCCCGACTACAGCAAGCCCACCCCGGCGGCGCCGAAGGAGCAGAAGCCCGCCGCCGACACGAACGTGATCAAGACCACCTACGGCAAGCAGCTCGCACAGGGCATCCGCGACCGGAAGACGAAGGTGCCGATCTACTACCCCACCCTGCTCGAGAACGGCAGCGACTACGCGCAGAAGCCGCGCGTCTACAAGATCAACGGAAAGGGGGACGAGTCACCCCCGCACGCTCAGCGTGGCGCGTACAAGTGGGTCTTCTCGCTGCCAACGCTGGGCGACTACTACGGCTTCATGGGCACGCTCTGGACGGACCCGCCGATCCTCGACAACCCGACCGAGGAGCGAACCATCGGCGACCGCGATTACAAGCTCTACTACGACGGGGACCGGCTGCGGATGGTCGCGTGGCAGACGGACCGGGGCTCGTTCTGGGTCTCGAACTCCTACATCGACACGATCCCCGCGCAGGACATGCTGAAGATCGCGCAGAGCTTCCGCCAGCTCCCGGGTACCTAGGATCGTGAGGCTGAGGTGAGCCAGCGGGAGCCGATCGGGGTCGTCGGGGCCGGGTGGGTCGGCCTGGTCACCGCCGCCTGCTTCGCGGAGCTCGGCCACCGAGTGGTGGTCCGCGAGATCGTCCCGGAGAAGGTGGAGTCACTGAGCCGCGGCGAGGTGCCGATCCATGAGCCCGGGCTGCCCGAGCTGATCGAGCGCAACCGCGAGCGGCTTTTCTTCACGACTGAGATGCCCGAGCTGCTCGACGGGCCGCGCCTGATCTTCATCTGCGTGCAGACGCCGCCCACCTACTCGGGCGACGCCGACCTTTCAGCGGTCCAGCGCGCCGTGGAGGAGATCGGCGAGCCGGAAGGCAGGGCACTGGTGATGAAGAGCACCGTGCCGGTCGGGACCGGCAGGGCGATCCAGCGCGAGGCGCAGGATCTCGCCTATGTCTCCTGCCCGGAGTTCCTCAAGGAGGGCACGGCGGTCAAAGACTTCCTCGAGCCGGATCGGGTCGTGATCGGAGCGGACGCCGATGACGGTTGGGCCGCCGACGCAGTCGAGTCCGTCTACGAACCGCTCGGCGCGCCGATCGTGCGCACCGACCTCTCCAGCTCCGAGATGATCAAGCTCGCCTCCAACGCCTACCTGGCAACCAAGATCAGCTTCATCAACGAGATCGCAAACGTCTGCGACGAGGTCGGCGCGGACGTGACCGAGGTCGCGAGGGGCATGGGGCTCGATCCGAGGATCGGGTCGAGGTTCCTCAGCGCCGGTTTGGGCTTCGGCGGTTCCTGTTTCCCTAAAGACACCCAGGCGCTCAAGATCCTCGCCGGGAACTCGGGCTATCACTTCCAGCTGCTCAGCTCGGTGATCGAGGTCAACGATCTGCAGAAGCGCCGCGTGATGGCGAAGCTCTCCAAACACTTCGACTCGCTGGTCGGCAAGCGCGTCGCCCTGCTCGGCCTTGCCTTCAAGCCAGACACGGATGACATGCGCGAGGCTTCCAGCCTCGTGCTCGCTTCGCGCTTGGAGGGCGAGGGCGCCTCCGTAGTCGCCTTCGATCCCGTCGCCCAGAACGCCGCACGCGAGCTGCTCCCCGCCGTCGAGATGGCAGACTCCGCGCAGGAGGCCCTCGAAGACGCCGACGCGGCCGTTCTGGTCACCGAGTGGCCGGAGTTCGCGGAGCTCGACTGGGCCGAGATCGCCAAGCGAATGGCGAACCCGCTACTCGTCGATGGACGGAACTTCCTCGACCCGAAGACGGTTCGGGACGCGGGTATCACCTACGAGGCGATCGGGCGGCCGAGCGCACCCGACCGCTCGGCGGTTATTCGCGTAGCGCCCGGAAGCGAAGCTGAGGACGCGGAGCGCTGATGTGCAGGCCCTGATCCTGGCGGGCGGCGAGGGAACCCGTCTGCGCCCACTCACCTACACGGTCCCGAAGCCGGTCCTGCCTTTGGCCGGGCGGCCCCACGTCGCCTACGTGATCGACTGGCTCGTCCGCCACGGAGTCGACGAAGTAGTCGTCTCCTGCGGCCATCTCGCCGAGGGGATGCGACGGGCGCTCGCCGAGCTCGAGCCCGGAGTCGAGATCCGTTATGCCGAGGAGCCGGACGCGCGCGGCACCGCGGGCGCGATCCGCTTCGCCGAGGAGATGATCGGCGAGCGGTTCCTGGTCCTGAACGGCGACGTGCTCTGCGACCTCGACCTAACCGCGCTGATCTCACAGCACGAGCGAACCGGCGCGCGGGCGACCATCGCCCTCTACCCGGTCGAGGATCCGACCGGCTACGGGCTCGTCCATCGTCAGCGGGACGGTGAGATCACCGAGTTCCTCGAGAAGCCGACCCCCGATCGGATCGACACCGACGAGATCAACGCCGGTGCCTACCTGCTGGAGCGCTCGGTGCTCGAGCGCATCCCGTCGGATCGCGCGGTCTCGATCGAGCGCGAGGTCTTCCCGGAGCTGATCGGTGACGGCCTCTACGGGATCCGGCTCGAGGGCTACTGGATCGACATCGGGACGCCGGAGCGCTTCCTGGAGGCAAACTGGGACATCCTCGAGGGTCGGGTCGAGACCGTCATTGGCGAGCGGCTCGACTCCCCGGTGATGGTTGGGGAGGGCTGCGAGATCTCCCCGGATGCGGAGCTGCGAGCTCCCTGCGTCGTGGGCACCAACTCCAGCGTCGAATCCGGCGCCGTAGTCGAGCGCTCGGTCCTGCTCGATGGCTGCACCGTCGGGGAGGGCGCGCGCCTCGTGAACAGCATCCTCAGCCGCGGCGTGACCGTCGAGGCTGGAGCCGATCTCGACAGCGCGGTGATCGGACAGGGGGAGACGGTTGCGGCTGAGGAGGGGGCTTCGGCATGAATGTGATCGGGGGGACCATGTTTGATGCGGTCAAGGCGCTGCCCGAGCACCTGCGCGACGCGCTCTGGCGGATCGAATCAGCGCGCGCCGGAACGATGGAGGCGCCGGCTGTGTTCGTCTGCGGCATGGGCGGCTCGGCGATCGGAGGTGACCTCGCGGCGGCGGCCCTCGCCGACCGGCTGACCAAGCCGATGCTCGTGGCCCGTGGCTACGGGCTGCCATCTTGGGCGCCGCCCGGCTCGGCGGTGCTCTGCTCGAGCTATTCGGGCGACACGGAGGAGACCTTGGCCTGCTACGCGGCAGCCGAGGCGGTTGGCGCCCAGCGCCTGGTGGCGACGACCGGTGGCGAGATCGCTGAGGCCGCCCGCCGCGACGGCGTGCCGGTGATCGGCCTGCCGGCCGGCCTCCAACCACGAGCCGCGGTCGGCTACATGTTCTGCGTCGCCGCCGAGCTCGCCGCGCTCGCGCTGGCCGGACCCAGGATTAACACCGAGATCGATGCCGCCGCCTCACATCTCGGCGAGGCGTTCGACGCCGTGGAGTCGCGGGCGCGCGAACTCGCGGGCCAGATCGGAGGCGCCGTGCCGGTGATCTACGGCTGCGACCTCACCGCTCCCGTCGCCTACCGCTGGAAGACCCAGGTGAACGAGAACGCCAAGTCTCCGGCCTTCGCCGCGGTCCTGCCCGAGACCGATCACAACGAGCTGGAAGGCTGGTCCGGCGCCGACGGCCGGTTTGCGGCGGTCTTCCTCGAAGACCGCGATCAGCATCCCCGGGAGCGCAGGCGCTTCGAGCTCACCGCCAGGGCGATCGAGCCCCACGCCGCCGCCGTGATCCGCCTGGAGACCGAGGGCGAGACACGCACCGATCGCCTGCTTCACGCTGTGATGCTCGGGGACCTGGTCTCGGTCGAGCTCGCCGGTGCGCGCGGAGTGGATCCGATGCCGGTCGAGGGCATCGAGGCTTTCAAGCGCGAGCTCGGCCGCCCCGAGTTGGCGTAAGGCGATTTACGGGTACATAGGACCGGTAAATAGCCGCCCGCTAGCCGAGGCGTTCGTCGAGCCTCACGACCACCTCGTCGCCCGCGTCCTTGCCGATTGCCTTGCGTACGTCAGCCTTCACCGGGAGCTTGTGGGTCCCGTCGCCGAGCGCCATGAAGGAGCTACGGAACGGTTCCCCGTCGATCGTGCCGCGGACTTTGACCAATCCCTTGGTGCCGAAGTACTCGGCCGACCCGGGCATGACAACGTAGGTCCAGCCCCCCTGGCTCGGCTCTTCACAAGCCTCGCCTCGAAGTTCCTGTCTAGTTTCGCCATCTGCACCCTCCTCGTTTCGGAGTTCGACCCAATAGACCGGCGCTCGTCGCCGGACTCATCGCTCCGGCGCTCAATCGTCGACCGGCGGACGCTGGCGCTGGGCCTTGCGCGTTGAGGTGCGCCGCTTCTGCTCCAGGCGCCGCTCTCGCGCGGCGCGTGACGGCTTGGTGGGGCGGCGCGGCTTCGGACGGCGCAGGCCAGAGGAGAGCCGTTCGCGCAGTCGTTCGAGGGCCAGCTCGCGATTACGAGCCTGGCTGCGGGCGTCCTGAGCGACCGCCGTGACGCGATCGCCGAGCCGGCTCCGCAGCAGCTCGCGCTGCTCCTCGCTCAGTGCCTCCGAGGTGTCAACCTCGAAAACGGCCTCGATGCGGGAGGCGGTGACGTTCGCGTGCTGGCCGCCCGGTCCGGATGAGCGGCTGGCGCGGAACTGGATCTCCTCGAGCGGAATGACCGTATCCTGGGCGACCCGGATTCCCTCGTCCATGCCCGCACGGTATCCCCGTTAGCCTTGACGATCCTGCCTTCGACCCAGGAGAGCAACCACCGCATGAGCACTGCCACGAGCGCCCCGACGTCCACCAGCCTCGACTTCCGCGTGGCCGATCTCTCGCTGGCCGACTTCGGCCGCAAGGAGATTCGCCTCGCCGAGCACGAGATGCCGGGCCTGATGGCAACCCGTGCGGAGTTCGCCGAGTCGAAGCCGCTGCGTGGCGCGCGGATCACTGGCTCCCTGCACATGACCGTTCAGACGGCGGTGCTTATCGAGACCTTGGTCGCCCTCGGCGCCGAGGTCCGCTGGGCGAGCTGCAACATCTTCTCGACGCAGGACCACGCGGCGGCGGCGGTCGCGGTCGGGCCCGAGGGCATCCCCGAGGATCCGAAGGGGATTTCGGTCTTTGCCTGGAAGGGCGAGACGCTGGAGGAGTACTGGTGGTGCGCCCTCCAGGCCCTGACCTGGCCCGAGCCCGGGCCAAACGGCGAGACCGGCGCGAACATGCTGCTCGACGACGGCGGCGACGCGACGCTGCTCGTTCACAAGGGGGCCGAGTACGAGACCGCGGGCGCCGTCCCGAGTGCCGACACGGCGGGCTCCGAGGAGGAGAAGGTCATCCTCGAGCTGCTCCGGAAGAGTCTCACCGAGGAGCCGCAGCGGTTCACCAAGATGGCTGAGGGGATCAAGGGAGTCACCGAGGAGACCACCACCGGTGTGATCCGCCTGTACGAGCGCCAGGCCAACGGCACGCTGCTCTTCCCGGCCATCAACGTCAACGACTCGGTCACCAAGTCCAAGTTCGACAACATCTACGGCTGCCGCCATTCCCTGATCGACGGGATCAACCGGGCCACCGACGTGATGATCGGCGGCAAGACCGCGGTGATCTGCGGCTTCGGCGATGTCGGCAAGGGCTGCGCGGAGTCGCTGCGCGGGCAGGGCGCGCGGGTGATCGTGACCGAGATCGATCCGATCTGTGCCCTCCAGGCCGCGATGCAGGGCTACGAGGTCCGCAAGCTCGAGAGCGTGATCGACACCGCCGACATCTTCATCACGGCGACCGGCAACAAGGATGTGATCACGGTCGATCACATGGCACAGATGAAGCACCAGGCGATCGTCGGCAATATCGGTCACTTCGACGACGAGATCCAGATGGCCGCCCTGGAGGGGTTCGACGGCATCGAGCGCATCAACATCAAGCCTCAGGTCGACGAGTGGCGCTTCCCCGACGGCCATTCGATCATCGTGCTCTCGGAGGGGCGGCTGCTGAACCTGGGCAACGCCACGGGCCATCCCAGCTTCGTGATGTCGAACTCGTTCACCAACCAGGTGATCGCCCAGATCGAGCTGTTCGGCAAGGCGGAGGCCTATGGCAAGGAGGTCCACGTGCTGCCCAAGCACCTGGACGAGAAGGTCGCGCGGTTGCACCTCGATGCCCTCGGGGTCGAGCTCACGGAGCTGGAGCCAGAGCAGGCCGCCTACATCGGCGTCCCGGTCGAGGGGCCGTACAAGAGCGACCACTACCGGTACTAGGGCCCCGCAAGGCCCTCAATTCGTCCAGCCTCAGTAGAACGCCGCCGCCTGGGGCATCATGGGCGCGGTGGGACTGCGCCTCCGGATTGCGCTGCCGGCACTCTGCCTGCTGACGCTGCTGTTCGCGCCTTCGCGGGCGGGCGCGGTCGGCGTGCAGTCGATCGGGGCGAGCTTCGACCAGCCGATCTTCGTGACCTCGCCGCCCGGCGATACGAGGCTCTTCGTTGTCGAGCGCCCCGGATACATCCAGGCCCTGCATGGCGGCTCCATCACACAGTTCCTCGACATCCACACGCGGACGACCACGGAGAACGAGCGCGGATTGCTTTCGATGGCATTTCACCCCCATTACGCCTCCAACGGGCTCTTCTACGTCTTCTACACGGGTGACGGGGTCGATTCCGGCGGTGCGCTCGGCGACATCCACGTGGACGAGTTCCACGTCAGCTCGAATGAGAATGTCGCCGACGCATCCAGTCGTAGAACCGTGTGGACCTTCCCTCACAGCGCCCCCAACCACAACGGCGGGCAGCTCCAATTCGGGCCGGACGGTTACCTCTACATCTCGGTCGGCGATAACGCGAACGGCGCCAATGCGCAGCAGACCGGCAATCCCTACGGCAAGGTCCTGAAAGTCGATCCGCACGGTGCGGGGCAGGGGGTTCACGGGGTCCCGCCGGGCAACCCGTTCGTCGGCACGCCCGGCGCTACCCAAGAGATCTGGAGCCTCGGCCTTCGCAATCCATTCCGCTTCTCGTTCGACCGGCTCACCAGGGATCTGATCATCGGCGATGTCGGGAGCGGCCCGCCGAGCCCATTCGAGGAGATCGATCTCGCGCCGAGCTCGACCGGATGGGGCTGGGGTGCGAACTTCGGCTGGCCGAACTGCGAGGGATTCTCAGGTTCCTGCGCGGGCACGACTCTTCCGGTATTTGCCTATCCGCACTCCGATCCCGGGGGAGGTCAAGCCTTCGGCTGCGCCGTCATCGGCGGCTATGTCTATCGCGGCAGCCGGGCTCCGGAGATCGCCGGCCGCTACCTCTACGCGGACCTCTGCACGGCTCAGCTCCGCTCGATCCAGCTTGGCGTGCCGCTGGCGAGCGGCGACCGCGCCGAGAGCCCGCCCGACGCCCTTTCGAGCGCCCGCTCATTTGGCGAGGACTCCAGCTGCAACCTCTACGTGATGAACACGACGACGGTCTTCCGCATCGTCGGCTCCGCCGAGTCGGCCGCTCCAGCCTGCGCCACTCCGCCGGCGTTCCCGGCGGCGCAGAAGCGCAAGTGCAAGAAGCGCCATCATAAGAAGAAGCCCCGCGCGGCCGAGGCGGAGAAGAAGCACCAGAAGAAGTGCAAGAGGCGGAAGAAGAAGCGGGGCCGTCGCTAGCGATTGCCGGGCGCCCGGCCCGGGTAGGGTCCGGCCCCGTATGAGGGCGATGATCCTGGCGGCGGGGCTCGGTACGAGGCTGCGGCCGCTCACCTACCTGATGCCGAAGCCGGTGGCGCCTGTGCTCAACCGGCCGATCGTCGCCTGGATCGCCGACCTGCTCGCGGCGAGCAGCTTCAAGCAGGTCGTCACCAACGTCTCCTACCTGCCCGAGCAGATCCGGGAGGTGCTCGGGGACGGGTCGGACTTCGGGCTCGAGGTCACCTACAGCGAGGAGCGGGAGCCGCTCGGCACCGCGGGCGGGGTCGGCAAGGTCCGCGACTTCCTCTCCGAGACCGATTCCTTCCTGATCATCTCCGGCGACGCGCTCACCACCATCGACCTGAGGACGATGCGCACCGCGCACGAGTCGAACGTGGAGCGGGGCGCGATCGCGACGCTGGCGACCAAGCGCGTCGAGGACACGACGCAGTTCGGTGTCGCGATCACAGACGATGAGGGTCGCATCCAGGGATTCCAGGAGAAGCCCGAGCCCGCCGAGGCACTCTCCGACCTCGCCAACTGCGGCATCTACATGTTCCGCAAGGAGATCTTCGACCACTTCCCCCCGCCGGACCACAAGAGCCCGGCGGGCGACGAGGACCAGCCGCCGGGCTTCGTCGACTGGGCGATGGACGTCTTCCCTTCCCTGCTCGACGGCGACATTCCGTTCTACTCACACGAGATCGACGCCTACTGGAACGACATCGGCTCGGTCGGCGAGTTCGTGCAGGGCAATCTCGATGCGCTGGCGGGCGAGGTGGGGATCGAGCCTCCGGCTCCCGAGGTGTCGAAGGGCGTCTACGCCGGCGGCGGCTCCGATCTCGACGCCGTACGCGTGAAGGCGCCGGTCCTGATCGGGCCGGATTCGCATATCGGCGAGGGGGCCAGCCTGCACGGGCCGGTTGTGGTCGGCGACGGTTGCCGCCTCGGGGCTGGAGCGATGCTCCGCGACTGCGTGGTGCTACCGCGCGCCGAGGTCCCCGCCGGCGGATTGGTGGTCGGCGGCCTCTACGGCATCGACACTAACCGTCCTCTCGGCTGAGTCCGCCGAACGTTCCTCACTACCCCCTCCAGCGCACACTCCGGGACGTTCGGCGACCCCTCGCAGCGATGGCTCCCTCATTGTGAGCCGCGTGTGTGCCCGGGCACTGACGCGTGACTCGGCCCGCGCCATCCGTCACAGACGAAGCGCGACCCTGCGCGCATCGCCCTGACCGCGTTCGAACGGATCGCCTCGCTGATCGCGCCGCCGCTATGCCCGGCTTGTGACTCCGGCCCCAGTGGGGACGGCGAACTGTGCGACCGGTGTGGGAGCGAGCTCGCAGCGGCCCCGCGGGTGCGGGAGCCGGGGCCGCCGGGCATCGACCTGGCCGTCTCGGCCGCGCCGTTCGAAGGCGTGGCGCGGCGGGTCATCCACGGGCTCAAGTTCGGGCGCAGGCTGGTCCTGGCCAAGGTCGCCGCCAACGCGATGCTTCACGCCCTGCCCGCGAGCGAGTCGGCGGACGCAGTCGTGCCCGTCCCTCCCGGTCCCTGGCGCTGGCGCTGGCGAGGGTTCGACCCAGCCGAGGAGATCGGGATTGCCGTGGCGAAGCTGGTCGGGATGCCGTTCAACCCGTGCCTGCGCCGCGGGCGCGGCGGTCGCCAGGTCGGGAGGAAGCGCTGGCAGCGGCTCGCCGATCCGCCCCGGGTCTGGACCGTCGACTCGGCCCCGCGCAACGCCCTCCTGGTAGATGACGTATGGACGACCGGCGCGACGCTTGCAAGCTGTGCCCAGGCGCTGCGCGCCGCGGGCTCACGGAGGATCGTCGCTCTGACGCTGGCCCGAGCGCTGTAGGTGACCGAGCGTCCAGCCCGACTTGTCGTGATCGGGCCGCGGGCGTAGCATCCGGGCGCCACCCCGACGGAAGGAGGCCGACGTGAGGATCGAGGTCCGAGGCAAGAACGTGGAGGTGACCGATGAGCTTCGCGAGGCGGTAGTGCAGAGGTTCCAGCGGGTCGGCAAGCAGGTTTCGGAGTTCGCGACCCTCCAGGTCGAGCTCTTCGAGGAGAAGAATCCGCGGATCTCGGATCGGATGGTCGCCGAGGCGACCCTCGGGCTGAAGGGCGTCACCCTCCGCGCCAAGGAAGCGTCACCTGACATGCTCCACTCGATCCATGAGATGGCCGAGGACATCCGCCGCCAGGTGAAGAAGCACCGGGACAAGCGCCGCAAGCGCCAGGCGACGCGCAAGCTGATGCAGCGGTTTCGCGGGCGTACTGCCTAAACGGCCCGGCGTCCACGGCAGCTAACCTAATCGCGTGGCCAGAGGACTGATCGACCGCGCCCTCCGGATGGGCGAGTCGAAGCAATTCAAGGAGTACCAGGGGCGAGTCGAGTCGATCAACCGGATCGAGCCCGAGATGGAGCTGCTCGATGACGCGGAGCTCCGTGCGGAGGCGGACGAGCTCCGCAAGCGCGCCGGCGAGGGTGAACCGCTCGACGACCTGCTCCCCGAGGCGTTCGCGCTCGTCCGTGAGGCGTCCAGGCGTACGCTCGGCCAGCGCCACTTCGACGTCCAGCTGATCGGCGGCATGGTGCTCCACTCGGGCGCCATCGCCGAGATGAAGACCGGCGAGGGCAAGACCTTGACCGCGACGCTGCCCGTCTTCCTGAACTCTCTCGCCGGGAACGCCGTGCACCTGGTCACGGTCAACGACTACCTGGCCCGCCGCGACGCCGAATGGATGCGCCCGATCTACGAGGCGCTCGGCGTCTCAGTCGCGGCGATCCAGGAGGACGACGATCCGGTCGAGCGGCGCGAGAAGTACGCCTGCGACGTCGTCTACGGCACGAACTCGGAGTTCGGCTTCGACTACCTGCGCGACAACATGGCCGGCTCGCTCGAGGAGTGCGTGCAGCGCGGCCACGATTTCGCGATCGTCGACGAGGTCGACAACATCCTGATCGACGAGGCGCGGACGCCGCTGATCATCTCGGGCCGACCCGAGCAGGCCGCCGACCTCTACTACACGTTCGCTCGCCTCGCCAAGCAGATGAAGGGCGAGCCCCACAAGGAGAAGCTCAAGTCCCTCGGCGAGTCAAAGGACACCCGTGAGGCCGACTATGACTACGAGTACGACGAGAAGCACAAGACCGTGGCACCCACCGAGCGCGGCACCGCCAAGGCCGAGGAGTTCCTCGGCGTCGAGAACCTCTATCTGAGCGAGCACGGCACCCTCGTCAACCACCTGATCCAGGCGCTCAAAGCTGAGTCGCTCTACAAGCGCGGCGTCGAGTACGAGATCGTCGACGGCCAGGTGATGATCATCGACGAATTCACCGGGCGCATCCTCGAGGGCCGGCGCTGGTCGGAGGGCCTGCACCAGGCGATCGAGGCGAAGGAGGGCGTGCAGATCAAGGAGGAGAACCAGACCCTCGCCACGATCACCCTCCAGAACTACTTCCGGCTCTACGACAAGCTCTCGGGGATGACCGGCACGGCGCTGACCGAGGCCCAGGAGTTCATGAAGATCTACAAGATGCCGACGGTCGAGATCCCGACGAACGTGCCGATGATCCGGGCCGACCACAACGATCAGATCTACAAGACCAAGGACGGCAAGTGGGGCTCCGTGATCAACGAGATCGAGGCGCGCCACCAGGCCGGTCAGCCGATCCTCGTCGGCACGATCTCGGTCGAGATCTCGGAGATGATCTCCGCGGAGCTCAAGCGCCGGGGAGTCGAGCACGTCGTCCTCAACGCGAAGCCCGAGCACGCCCAGCGCGAGGGCGAGACGATCGCGCAAGCCGGCCGCAAGGGTGCCGTGACGATCGCGACCAACATGGCCGGCCGCGGCGTCGACATCAAGCTCGGCGGCAACCCGGAGGCGATGGCTGAGATCGAGCTCCGCAAGCTGGGCGTCACCCCCGATGACGAAAGCTATGAGGAGGAGCTCGCCTCGATGGCCGAGCGGCTTGCGTCCCAGTGCGAGGCCGAGGCCGAGGAGGTGCGCCAGCTCGGCGGCCTCTTCATCTGCGGCACCGAGCGCCATGAGTCGCGCCGGATCGACAACCAGCTGCGCGGGCGCTCCGGCCGCCAGGGCGACCCCGGCGAGTCCCGCTTCTTCCTGTCGGCCGAGGACCAGTTGATCCGCCTCTTCGCGGGTGAGCGCATCTACAAGATCCTCGACCGGCTCGGGCCGGTGAACGAGGAGGGTGAGGAGGAGCCGCTCGAGGCAAAGATGCTCACCCGCACGATCGAGAACGCGCAGAAGAAGGTCGAGGAGCAGAACTTCCTGATCCGAAAGAGGGTGCTCGAGTACGACGACGTGATGAACGAGCAGCGCCGCGTCATCTACAAGTACCGCCGCGAGATCCTCGAGGGCAAGGACATGTCGGACTCCGCCCGCGAGGGTGTCGGGGAGGTCGTCAGCCGGATGGTCGACGACTACACGCCGGGCGACGTGATCGAGGATTGGGACCTCGCGGAGCTCCAGACCCAGGTTCAGCAGCTCTGGCCCTCGACGGTCGACATCTCGGCGATGCTGCCCGAGCAGACCGACCGCGAGGATCTGCGGGAGCAGCTGCTGGCGGATGCGCTCGCCTCATACGACCAGCGCGAGAAGGACTTCGGCGACGAGATCATGCGCCAGCTCGAGCGGGCGATCCTCCTGCAGATCATTGACAACCGCTGGCGCGAGCACCTCTACGAGATGGACTACCTGCGCGAGGGCATCCACCTCCGCGGCTTCGCCCAGATCGACCCCCTGGTCGCCTACAAGAACGAGGGCTTCTCGATGTTCGAGGCGCTCATGCACGCGATCTGGGAGGAGTTCGCGCGTTTGATCTTCCACGTCGAGGTCGAGGTGGCACCCCAGGCGCAGGAGCAGTTTGCCCCTGCCGAGCGGCCGCTCCAGGTCGACTACTCCGGTGGGACCGCGGAGCAGCCCTCGGCCCTCGGCCAGGCCGCGGTGGCGACGGCCGCCGGTCCGGATGCCGCGGCCGAGGAGGCAATCGAGAGCCGGCAGGGCAACGGCGGTGGCGCTATGCCCGAGCAGGAGACCGTGATCAAGGACGAGAAGGAAAAGATCGGGCGGAACGATCCGTGCTGGTGCGGCTCCGGCAAGAAGTACAAGAAGTGTCACGGGGCCTGATTTCCTGAGCATGCCGCACGCCGGCCAGGAGATCGGCAGCCCGGGCGGCATGAGACTGCGGTTCGTCCGGACGGGCGCGGAGACCGACGGCGAGCTGCTCGAGATGGAGGCGACCTATACGGGCGATGGCGGCATGCCGCCCATGCATCTCCATCCGAACCAGGCCGAGCGATTCGAGATCCTCGAGGGCGCGATGCGGACGAACATCGGCAATGAGGAAAGGGTCTGCGAGGTAGGCGACGTCTTCGAGGTTCCGCCTGGGACTCCGCACCAAATGGGAGCTGAGGGCCCAACGCGGATGCGCTGGGAGGTCAGGCCCGCGCTGCGGACGGCCGAGTTCTTCGAGCGGCTCTACGGCGAGGGACCGGACAGCGCCCGCGAGATGGGGGAGAAGTTCTTCGTCGAGTTCGGCGAGGAGTTCCGCCTGGTTTAGAGGAATCCTGAGCACTTTCCCGGCCCATGGCCGGAAAAGCGCTCGAGATCCGTTCGGCGCACGCTCGATGTCCTGATCAGGCCCCCTTCACGACCTCCTCGGCGATTCGAAGCGCCCTCTTCATCGCCGGCTTCTGAAGCCTCCCGGGGCGGTCGCAACCCTCGTGATGGCAGGCGTCGAGCCCCTTCCAGACCTCGAGCACCGCTCCCGGCAGGCCAGCCAGCTCGAACTCCCGGTGATCTGAGTTGCCGGTCCCGGAGTCGCGTGCCCAGCGGACGGTCACGCCCGCGCGGTGAGCTGCGGCAAGGATCGCTCCTTCGACGCCGTTGCGGATTCCAGCCGGTGGCGATCGCAGGTAGAAGCGCTTCCCGCGGCCGACCATGTCGACCGAGAGGGCGAAGCGAAGGTCGCCGCCCCGTCCCTCCGCCTTCACCTGCTTGACCAGGGCCGCCGATCCCGAGTGATAGAACAGGTCGGTGACGACGCGCTCCTCGGATCCGGTGGCGACGAGCCAGACGTCGCAGCCCGGCGCGAGCCCCGCCAGCTTGGGAGCCAGGGCGACCAGGAGGCCCACCCCGGAGGCGTTGTCGTTCGCTCCGAGCCCGGGAGGGACGCTGTCGATGTGCGCCATCAGGACGACGAGGCACTTCGCCGGGGTTTCCAGCTTCCCGATGACGTTTCGCGACCCGCCGCGCCCCGGGACGCGGAAGGGATTCAGGCCGACGTCGAGGCCGGCCGCGCGGAACTGGCGCGCGACGTACTGGTGGGCGCGCCGCTCGTTCTTGCTCGCTGAGGGCCGCGAACCGATCTTCCCCGAGATGTGGACAGCGGCCTGGTACGGGCTCGGGAGATCCGGTGCGGCCGGAGCGGCGCCGACGAGGGCGGTGATGGCCAGCGCGGCGATCGAGGTCGCGAGCACGCTGGATGTGTAACAGCCGCGGCAATCGTCGTACCATGACCCCGTGGAGAAGGCTGCTGTGGGGAGAGAAGGGGCGGGTTCGGCTACCGCCGTCGCGCCCGAGAACGAGGAGGCGACCGAGGCATGGAGCGGCGTTCTCTTCGATCGCTTCGTCCAGTACCGGGATCTCGTCGTCTCCGGACTGAAGGCGCACGGCGACGCCGCGATGCAGGTCCATCCTCCCGGGCGTGGGGACCGGGTTCTGGACATCGGCTGCGGGTTCGGTGACACGACCCAGCAGCTCGCAGCACTGGTTGGCGCCGAGGGTCATGCCACCGGGGTGGACGTCTCGGAGCCCTTCATCGAGGCGTCGATCGCCGAGACGAAGGATGTCGGCGTGGCGAACATCGACTTTTTCGCAACCGACGTCCAGGTCGGCGATCTGAGAGGCCCCTATGACTACGCCTTCTCCCGGATGGGGGTGATGTTCTTCGCCAACCCGGTGCAGGCGTTGCGCAACATCGCCGGCGCGCTGGCGCCTGGGGGCCGCCTGGTAGCGGCCGTCTGGCGGCGCAAGCTCGACAACGAGTGGCTTTACCGGGCCGAGCAGGTGGCGGAGAAGTACCTCGACGAGCCCGAGGAGCCCGAGGACGTGCGCTGCGGCCCCGGCCCGTTCTCGATGGCCAACCCGGACACGGTCTCCGAGCAGCTCCAGATCGCTGGGTTCGAGCACCCGACATTCACCCGTTGCGATCTGCCGATCAAGATCGGCAACGACCTCGACCACGCCGTTGACTTCAACATGGCGCTCGGCCCGGCCGCCGAGCTGCTCCGGATCTGCCCGGCCGAGGAGGTCGAGCAGCTGCGCCCCAAGGTGCGGGACGAGATCCGCGAGGTGCTCTCGGACTACGTTCGGCCTGACGGGACGGTCATGGGCCCGGCCTCCACCTGGATCGTCAGCGCGACCGTTCCGGAATAAGGCGAGCGGCTCAGCTGCGCTGGCCGGTGGTCTCCAGCCTGCTGCCACGCGGCAGCCGGGCGAAGACGCGGAACCCGCCGCCATCCATCGGGCCGGCGGAGAAGCGGCCGCCGAAGAGCTCCACTCGCTCGCGCATCCCGATCAGCCCCTTGCGAGAGCCGAGCGCGACGCCTCCCGTTTGCCCCGGCCCGTCGTCGGTCACCTCGACCTCGACGCTCTCGGGATCGAAAGCGAGCCGTACGGTCGCCGCCGCCCCCGGACCGGCGTGCTTGAGGGTATTGGTGAGCGCCTCCTGGGTGATCCGGTAGGTGGCCTGATCGAGGATCGGAGGGAGCCCTGCCTGATCGCCGGTTCGGTCCACGGTCACCGACAGGCCGGCTGCGCGGCACTCGGCGACCATCTGGTCGAGGTGCGAGAGGCTGACCCGCGCCTGTTCGACCTCCGCGCCGTCGCTCGGGCGGAGCAGCCCCAGCAGCTTGCGCATGTCCTCCATCGTGGCCCGGGCGGTGCGCTTGATCTCCTCGAGGATGCTGCGCGCCTCCGGGACGTTCGGGCCGTCGTCGAGCTCGCTCAATCCGGCGGCCGCCTGCAGCGAGATCGCGGTGACACCGTGCCCGGCCGCGTCGTGCAGGTCCCGGGCGATCCGCATCCGCTCGGCGATCACCGCGAGCTTTGCGGTCTCCTCGCGCTCGCGATCGAGTGAGCGCCGGAGCCAGGACATCAGCAGCCCGGTGACGAGCAGCGTTCCCATCGTCACCACCCAGCGCGTCACCCCGGCCGCGAAGTCGGAGGCCTGTTGCCCGAGGAACAGGGCGTCACCGACTCCGATCAGGGCGAGCTGGAGCAGCGCATGGCGAATGTCGAGGAACCAGAACGCGAACAGGGAGATCCACAGGAAGAGGACCTCGTTGTCGCCGGTTCCCCGCCCGGGTCCGCCCTCGAGAGTCGCAAGCGTGACGATGGCCGTCCCAAGCGCCGCGGCCAGGCCGAGCGTCGGTTCGCTGACCCTGCGCCTGGTGAGCAGGAGCAAGCCGCTTACGGCGGCCACAGCCCCGTAGCCAACGATGAGGAGGTCAGATCCTTCGGCGGCGGGAGGCAGGATGACGGTGACGGCGATCAGAATCGCGCCACCGAGGAGCAGCAGGCCGGCCACCCGGGTCGCGAGCGCGTGACCTCCGACGGTGGGCAGCGGAGGTAGGCCGTGGGCGAGTTTCCGTAGCAGCCAGCGCAATCCAGGCACACCGTAGAGGACGGCCAATACTCTTATGAGAGGGTGCCCCGAAGCGAAGCTGAGGAGCAACCCGATTAGTCATGGCAGAGACACTTTCAACGGAGGGCATCTCAGCTCGGCTCGCCGAGATCCGGGGGCAGCTCAAGCTGCTCTCGGATTACCTTTGACCCGGAGGCGCTGAGCCGGGAGGTCGACCGCCTCGAGGAGGGGATGCAGCGCCCCGGCTTCTGGGACAACCAGGGCGCGGCCGCCGAGATCTCCGCCCAACACGCCCGTGCGCAGCGGCGACTCGAGGCCTTTCGGAAGCTGAGCCAGGACGTCGATGACCTCAAAGAGCTGGCGGAGCTCGCGGCCGACGACGAAGAGATGGCGGCTGAGTTCGCATCGCAGCTCGCGTCCGTGGAGCAGCGTCTCGCCGCGCTCGAGGAGGAGCGGCTCTTCTCGGGCCGCTTTGACGCGGGTGACGCGGTCGTCACGATCAACGCGGGCGCTGGGGGCACCGACTCCCAGGACTGGGCCGAGATCCTTCTCCGCATGTACCTGCGCTGGGCCGATCGCCGCGGATTCAAGGTGGAGATGAAGGAGGCATCGCCCGGCGAGGAGGCGGGCCTCAAGTCCGCGACCTTCGTGGTCCGCGGCGAGAACGCTTACGGCCTGTTTGCCGCCGAGCGCGGTGTCCACCGGCTGATCCGGATCTCCCCGTTCGACGCGTCGGCCCGCAGGCACACCAGCTTCGCTCAGATGGACGTGGCACCGCTGGTCGAGGGCGATGTCGACGTCGACATCGACGACGTGGACATCCGGGTCGACACCTACCGCGCCTCGGGCGCCGGCGGCCAGCACGTCAACAAGACCGATTCGGCGGTCCGGATTACCCACGTCCCCACCGGGATCGTCGCCCAGTCCCAGAACGAGCGCTCACAGGCTCAGAACAAGGCGACGGCCATGCAGATCCTGCGCTCGCGGCTTCTCGAGAGGAAGGAGCTCGAGCGCGCCGAGGAGCTCGCCAGGGAGCGCGGTGAGCAGAAGTCCGCGGAGTGGGGCTCGCAGATCCGCAGTTACTTCCTCCATCCCGACCAGCGGGTCAAGGACCATCGCACCGGGTTCGAGGTCGGCGACGCCCAGCGTGTTCTCGACGGCGACATCGACGGCTTCGTTCGGGAGTATCTGAACCAGGCGGCCTCCTCCGGTTCGGGGCCGGGGAACTCGGACTCCGGCTGATGGCGCTCGCCGAGCCGTCGACTGTGCAGGTCTCGGTCGGGGCCTCCGAGAGCTTCGACACGGTCGAGGCCGCCGCGCAGGCCGCGGACAGCGCGCGGGCGGGCCTCGAGGCGCCCTGCGACCTCGCCTTCGTCTTCGCCTCGGGACATCACCTCGGCATGGCGAAGTGGCTGCTCTCCGAGGTGCATGAGCGGCTCGAGCCGCGTGCCCTGCTCGGCTGCGGGGCCGGCGGAACGGTCGCCGGTGGCCATGAGCTAGAAGACACCCCCGGGATCGTCGTCTGGGGAGCCTCGCTGCCGGGCGCGGAGCTGGAGACCATGCACCTGACCGCCGAGCGGGAGGCCGATGGGTTCCGTCTGCTCGGCCTCCCGGAGTCACTGGCGGTCCCGGGGGATGATCCGGCCGCCGCCGTGGCGCAGTCGTTGATCGCGCTCTGCGACCCGTTCAGCTTTCCGCCGGAGGAGCTTCTCGCGCAGGTCGAGAGCTCGCGGCCGCACCTGCCCGTGCTCGGCGGTCTGGCGAGTGCCTCCTTCGCCGGTGGCGCCGTTCTTCTGCGGGACGGCGAGGTACACACGGACGGCGCGGTCGCGGTCAGGATGCGCGGGCTCGAGCTGCTGCCCTGCGTATCCCAGGGGGCCGGCCCGGTTGGACCGGAGATGACCATCACACGCGCCGAGGCGAACGTGATCGGGGAGCTGGCGGGCAAGCCCGCGATGGAGAGGCTCGGCGAGGTGATCGCCGCACTGCCCGAGGACGAGCGCCAGCTTGCCTCGTCAGGTGTCCTGGTCGGGTTGGTGATCGACGAGAACCGGCCGGAGTACGACCGAGGCGACTTCCTGGTGCGCCCGATCATCGGGGCCGACCGCGAGTCCGGCGCGATCGCCATCGGAGAGCAGGTGCGGGTCGGCCAGACGGTCCGGCTCCAGGTCCGCGACGCGGCCTCGGCGGACGAGGATCTGCGGGAGGCACTGCGCGCCCAGGCCCAGGCGCTCGGCTCCGCCGGCGCGGCCGGAGCGCTGCTCTTCACCTGCAACGGCCGCGGCTCCCACATGTTCGAAGTGCCGGACCACGACGCGGCGGCGATCGAGGACTCGCTCGGCGTCCCCACCGCAGGGTTCTTTTGCGCGGGCGAGATCGGCCCGGTCGGTGGCCGCAACTTCCTGCACGGCTTCACGGCGACGATGGCGGTCTTCCCGGCTTAGAGGGCGCCCTCGAGGTCGAGCAGCGCCCTCTTCATCTCGGGACCGCCGCCGTAGTTGCCGATTCCACCGCCGGACTGCACCACGCGGTGGCAGGGAACTATCAGCGGGACCCGGTTGTAGCCGCAGGCGGTCCCGGCGGCGCGGAAGGCTCGCGCGTTGCCCGCCGCCTTCGCGATCTCCGCGTAGGTTTTCGTCTTTCCGAACGGGATCCGGGCGACCGCGTGGAGCGCTCGGCTCCGGAATCCGGGCTCGGTCAACCTCCAGTCCACCGGTACGTCGAAGTGCTGCCGGCGCCCCTCGAAGTACTCCTCGAGCTCGCGGCGCTCCTCGTCGAGCCGCTTCGGCGACTCGAGGATCCGCGGCGACACGACCGTCGCGATCTCATCGAGCACGTCATCCCGCGAGCGCTGGTCACCGCGGTGGGTTGGGAGGGCCACCCTGACGACTCCGCGGTCGGTGCGAGCCACGAGCAGCTCCCCGAATGGCGAGTCGACCTCGGCGTAGGCGACGTCCATCAGCCCGTCTCGCTCGGCGCGCAAGAGCAGACCCTGGACGGCCCGGTCGAGGTCGGCGTCCGAAGGCGCCTGGCGCAACATCTTCTCGAGCTGCTTTTCAGTCATTGGGTTCATGCGAATTCACCTCTGAGCTTCTGCAGGCCCTCGTGGACGTTGCGGCGTGCGGCTGCCTCGGAGCTGTCCATGGCCCGCGCGATTGCGGAATAAGACATGTCGGTGGCGTAACGGAGGACGACCGCGCTGCGCTGCTTCGGCGGCAGCGCGCTGACCGCCCGCCAGAGGTCGGGGTCGCCTCCGGCGACGACCTGATCCGGCCTGGAGTTCGTGCTGGGTGCGGATCCCGCCACCTCCTCGGCGTCCCCTGCCGGAACCGCCCGTCTGCCGCGGCTGCGATGGTGATCGATCGCCTTATTGTGGGCGATGGTGAGCAGCCAGGAGCGGAGGTTGCGGGTGTGCTCCAAGCCCTCATAGGCGCGGAGCGCGGCGATGAAGGTCTCCTGGAAGACGTCCTCGGCGTCGTGCGGGCCGACTGTCGCGACCAGGTATCCGAGCACGTCCGAACCGTGCTCGTCGAGCAGTTGCTGGAACGGGGGTACCGATTCATCTGGCATCTGCCAAGTAAACGTCGCACACCGGGCTTTCGTGAGACTGTGGATCGATGGAGATCGACAGCGACACGCGGGAACTCGTCGCCCGCGCCCTGCTCCAGGACCTCGGATCCGGCGACGTCACGGCCGAGGCGGTGGTCCCCGAGGATGCCACGGGCCGGGCAACGATCACCCAGAAGGAGCCGGGCGTGCTGTTCGGCTTGGATGTGGCGGCCGAGGTCTTCCGCCAGACCGGCGCCGGCAAGTTGGAGGATCGGGCGGAGGAGAAAGAGTGGCGCGACGAGGTGCCGGCTGCCGTCGCGGTGGTCGGCGGCCCGGCCCGAGCGCTGCTCGCGGCGGAGCGCACCGCGCTCAACCTGCTCTGCCACCTCGCCGGCGTCGCCACGCTGACAGCACGGTTCGTCAGAGAGGTCGATGGGACCGATGTCCGCATCCTGGACACCCGCAAGACAACGCCGGGGTTGCGGGCGCTGGAGAAGGCGGCGGTGGCGGCCGGCGGCGGCACCAACCACCGGATGGGCCTCTACGACGCGATCCTGATCAAGGAGAACCACACTGCGCTCGCGGGTGGTGTGGGGGAGGCGGTCCGCCGCGCGCAGCAGGCTAAGCCGGAACTACCAATCGAGGTCGAGTGCCGCGACCTGGACGAGGTCCGCGAGGCGGCCGAAGCCGGCGCCGACCGGCTCCTGCTCGACAACATGGGCGCGGTCAGGCTGCGCGAGGCGGTCGGGGCCGCACGCGAGGACGCTAACGGCCCCGAGCTCGAGGCCTCCGGTGGCATCACCCTGGCGAAGGTGCGTGATATCGCCGAGACGGGGGTGGACTTCGTCTCAGTCGGAGCCCTCACGCACTCGGCTCCCGCGCTCGACCTGAGCATGACGATCGAGATATAGAGTCGCTGCATGCCGCCCACAGCTGCGATGCGCCGCAAGCGCGAGGCGATCGTCAGGGAGCACATGGACTCGGAGAACCGCCACGAGTTCGACGCCACCCTCGAGACCTTCGATCATCCTCGCTACGAGCTGATCGCCACCGGTGACGTCTATGACGGGACGGAGGAGGTGTCGCGCTACTTCGAGGAGACGCGCCGCGCCTTCCCGGACCAGCGCAACGAGCTGATCTCGCTCCACCATGCCGACGACGCCGTACTGGTCGAGGCGATCCTCCGCGGCACCCACAACGGACCGCTCCGCAGCCTGCCGCCGACCGGCCGCGAGTTCGAGATGCGCTTCCTGGCGATGTTCGTCTTCGAGGAGGACAGGCTGGTCTGCGAGCGGGTCTACTTCGACCAGCTGACGGTCCTCGAGCAGCTCGGCATCGCGCGCAACCCCACCAGCCTCACCGGCCGGGTCGAGACGCTCATCGGCCACCCGCTGACGATCGGCCGCGGCCTGGTCCGTCGCGTGATCGGCCGCTGATCTCCCCGAACGCTTTCTGGGTATGCCCTGGAGGGGGCGTTGCGGGACGCTCGCCACCGTTATGACGCCTACTTGAGGAGGCGGGACAGCCGGCGGTCCTTGAGGATGCGGCCCTCGGTCTGCTCCTCGGGGCAGTAGTTCATCTGGTGCTCCGAGAAGTACACGGCCTCGATCGTCGTCCCACACCGCGGACATGGCTCGCCCTCCCGTCGATGGACCTTGAGCGGCATCGGCATCTTGTCCGGGATCTGCTCGCCGATGACCTCCTCGTAGTGATCGAGGGCGTCGCCGAGGACGTGGAGGCCATCGTGGATTCGCTTGATCTCCTCGCCGCGCAGCTCGGAGCCTTTCTTGAAAGGTGAGAGCCGGGCTTCCCAGAGGATCTCGTCCACCCAGGAGCGGCCGATCCCTGCGATGTCCCGCTGGTGACGGAGAAGTGGGTGGAGGTGACGTGGCTGGTCGAGCCGCTTCGTCAGCTCGTCCACAGAGGGTGCCGGCCAGGCGTCTGGGCCGAGCGTCGCGACCCTCTCGTCGTCCGCCAGTGCGTCGCGGGGCAGCAGCTTCGCCCAAGCCGACTGCTTGGTGCCGAACTCGCGGAGCCGCAGCTCGCGGCCGTCGGCGATCCGGACCAGGATCCGCGAGCGGCGATCGCGCAGCGACGCCCGCTTGTCGAAGACCTGGAGGCGCCCCGCCGACATCAGATGGATCAGCAAGGTGAGCGGCTCACCACCGTCCGCCGCCGAGGGGTCGAAGTCGACGGCGAGCATCTTCCCGATCCGTCGCACCCCGGAGACCTGGGCGCCTGTAATCGCGTCGAGGCTCGGCTGGAACGTCTTCAGCGTGGCCACGCCGGCAGCCAGCGCAGACTCGACCTCGGCGCCCTCCAACACGCTGCTCAGGCGGCGCGCCGTGATCTCGACTTCGGGCAATTCGGGCATAAGCCAAGGGTAGGCCCGCGCTAACCTTTGGTCAGTTCATTCGCCAGCTTCGAGGGTCCAGATTCATAGGACGCCGTGGAGGCGAACATCCAACGTCAAGGAGCGCCCCGTCGTGCTGGAGCTTCCTACCGTCAACGAGCTTCCCGCCAAGCTGAGCGAGGACGAGATCGCGAGCCTGAGTGCGGAGGTCAGGGCGCTCGCGGCCGAGCGCGGCGCCGTGATCCTCGCCCACAACTACCAGCTCCCCGAGCTGCAGGACGTCGCCGACTTCGTTGGCGACTCCCTCGGCCTCTCCCGCCAGGCGGCCAAGAGCGACGCGGAGGTGATCGAGTTCTGCGGTGTCCACTTCATGGCGGAGACCGCCTCGGTCCTCTGTCCCGACAAGACTGTCCTGATCGCCGATCTGGGTGCCGGCTGTTCGCTCTCCGAGTCGATCAACGCCGACCAGCTACGCGCCTGGAAGGCTGAGCACCCAGGCGCCGTGGTCGTGATGTACGTGAACACCTCAGCCGAGGTGAAGGCCGAGACCGACTACTGCTGCACCTCGGGCAACGCGGTCCAGGTCGTCGGGCACATCCTGCGCGAGCACGGCCCGGACACCGAGATCCTCTTCGGGCCAGACATGTGGCTCGGCGCTTTCGTCGAGCGCGAGACGGGGATCAAGGACGACCCCGACCGCCGAGCCCGCTTTCACATCTGGGACGGCGAGTGCCACGTCCACGCCGGCATCCGGCCCACAGACATCAAGACCGTCCGCGACGAGCACCCGAACGCCGAGTTCCTGATCCACCCCGAGTGCGGCTGCGCGACCCAGGCGATGGAGTACGTGGCCTCGGGTGACATCGAGGCGGAGGGCGTTCAGATGCTCTCCACCGGCGGGATGCTCAACTACATGGAGGAGCACCCCGAGGGCGAGTACGTCGTCGCCACCGAGAACGGGATGCTCTATCCGCTCCAGCGGGCCGCGCCGAAGGCGAAGCTGATCGAGGCGAACCGGATGGCCTTCTGCAAGTACATGAAGATGATCACGCTGCCGAAGGTCCGGGACTCGCTGCGCGACTTCCGGTACGAGGTCAAGGTCTCGCCGGAGATCGCCGAGCGCGCCACGCTGCCGATCGAGCGCATGGTCGCGATCGGGTAGGCATCGGTTCAAGAATCTCCCCGGCGCTTCCGATTCAATTGGGCCCATGGGGAGGTTCAAACTCCCTGCTGCTCTGCCTCGTGCCCGCGCTGCGTCTCCTGGCGCCGGCCGTTAGCGCGCAGTCGCCCGAACCCAGGATCGCGGGCGGTTCCGCAGCGTCGATCGAGCAGTACCCGTGGCAGGCGGCGCTGGTCCTGAGCCCGGCGAAGGCGAGCGGTGACGCGCATCAGCGTCAGTTCTGCGGCGGATCGCTGATCACGAGCTCGATCGTCCTCACCGCAGCTCACTGCCTCTACGACGACGATCCCGACTGCAACCCGATCGGCGCCGTTGGGGTGTGCCTCCCCGGCCATCCGGGCGGCGACGGGACCAAGCGAGTCGACCCCGATGATGTGGATGTCGTCCTTGGGGTGACCCAGCTCTCGAGGGCTGCTCCCGAGGACGAGCACGCGGTGCTGGATGCCTCCCATCACCCCGGCTTCGACACCTCCACGTTCCAGAACGACATCGGGTACCTCGTTCTGGCTGCACCAGTCGCCGCCGGCCCGGCGGTCCAGACCATCGACTTGGCTGGGGACGACGAGGTTTCCGTCTGGGCTCCCGGGACCCTCGTCGACATCAGCGGCTGGGGCAGCACGTTCTTCGGCGGCGGGACCGTCGACGTTCTTCGAGCGGCCAGCGTGCCCGTAGTCGCCGACGCGACCTGTGGTTCCAGCGGCGTCTACGACACTGACTTCGATCCGGCGACCATGGTCTGCGCCGGCTATCCGGAAGGTGGGGTCGACAGCTGTAGCGGGGACAGCGGCGGGCCGCTCGCGTCAGCGCTCGAGGGCGGGGGATACCGCCTCGTCGGAATCACCAGCTGCGGCGAGGGCTGCGGTCTGTCGGCAGTCCCGGGCGTCTACGCGCGAATCGCCCAATCGACCGCCCTGGTCCCCTGATCGCCTCGGACGTAGCGAGCCTGGAGACCACCTTCGGGCTGTCGCACGAGCCGATCTTCGGATCCGCCACCAGCACCCCGCGCACCAAGGCCAAGAAGCCGTTCGCGAAGTGCAAGCGCATCCGCAACAAGAAGAAGCGGAAGCGCTGCGTGAAGAAGGTGAAGAAGAAGCTGAAGTCGGCCTGAGCGGTCTGCATTGCCCGCCCGGCCTGCTGCTAGGTTGCGCGCGGAGGGATGGTGGAGATCGTTCTCCGGGTCATTCTCGGCGTGGTCCTCGCGGGCGCCGCGCTGGCGAAGCTTGCATCGCCGCGGGCGAGCATCGCCGCGCTGGCGAGCTTCGGCTTCGCGGATAGTCCGCTCCGCCCGACCGCCTGGGCCGCGCTTATCGCGGTGGAGCTCGCGCTGGCGGTCGCGGTGGCGCTCGGATCGGATGCCGCCGCCTACGCGGCCGCGGTCCTGATGGCCATGTTCGCCGCCCTCACCGTCGCCGCGCTGCTCCGCGGGCGTGCCGGCGCCCCCTGCGCCTGCTTCGGTCCACGCTCGACGGTCTCCCGGCTGGGCGCACTGCGGAACCTCGCCCTCGCAGCGGCGTTCGCCGCGGTCCCGTCGGTCGACTCGATCTCGATCGGCACCCAGGGGTGGATGTGGATCGGTATCGGCGTCGCGCTCGCCGCGTGCGTGGCGCTGGCGGTGGCGGTGCTCGCGCTCGCCAGGGAGGTGGGCATGCTGCGCCTGCAACTCGGCACTCAGGGGGCGCTCGAGATCACCGGGGAGGGCCCGGAGATCGGCTCGAGCGCCTGGGACCTCTCGGAGCGCCTCGGGCGCAACGGCGCGGACCTCGGCCTGGCGGTGTTCACGTCGGAGGGATGCGGGATCTGCCAGACCCTTGCACCGGCGATCGATAACGTCGCCAGGGACCCGCGAGTGGCGGTGGGAGTCTTCGACGAGGTCGCGGAGGCGGAGCTCTGGCGGAGGCTCGCGATTCCCGGCAGCCCGTTCGCGCTCGCGCTCGACCGCGAGGGCAAGGTGCTGGCCAAGGGGATTTTCAACAACCTGGCCCAACTCGAGAGCGTCCTGGCCACGGCCGAGCGGCGGGGGCAGCCGGTCCGTGCCTGAGCATCTCGACCGGATCACGGACTCGCTCGCTCGGGACTCCTCGCGACGCGGCTTCCTCGCCCGAGTGGGCGGCGCGCTGATGGCGATCACCGCCGGGCGCACGGTCGGGACGCTCATCGAGCCAGGTGAGTCGGACGCCTTCCACTTCTGCGGACACATCTTCACGACGGGATCGTGTCCGCACCCGACCGGCCTGCCCCGGATCGACTCCCGGGGCCTTCCGCTGCGAGCCAACGACGGCCATCCGATCGACGACATCGGCCGGCCCGTGAACGAGGCCGGCCAGCCGGTCGATGAGGAGGGCCAGCTGCTGCGCGGACCGGACGGCCGGCCGCTGCCTCCAGCCCCGCGGACGCGAATCTGCGACCGGGTCCAGGACATCTACGGCATCGGGACCAAGATCGACGGCTCCTGGTACCGCTGCTGCGGCGGCAAGGTCCGCAAACTGGTCGACTGCTGCTCCCGTCACAACAGCCGGATCAACGGGGACGCCGCGCTGACCGGCTACTGCTTCGGCGGTCGCAAGGTCTTCTGCGTCATGTACTACGACACTCAGGTGCCCTGCTGATGGGCGCCCTCGAACTGGCTCTCGCTGTCGCAGCCCTGCTGATCGGCGCGACGGGGACGTTCTCGCCCTGCGGGCTCTCGGTCATCGACACGATCGGCCCGACCGGTCACACGGGCGGCAGGCGGACCACGATTGCTGCCTGCGTGGCCTTCGTCCCCGGCGCGATCACCGGCGGGCTGATCACCTTCGGGTCGCTGGCCGCGTTCGGCGAGGCGTTGCACGGATCGGGGGGGCGCACGTCCTATCTGGTCGCCGCCGGAATCGCGCTGCTCGCGGCGATCCTGGAAGCGCTCGGGACCCGGATCGTGCCGCAGATTCGCCGGCAGCTGCCGGAGCACTGGCGGCGCGTGATGCCAATGCCCGTCGCGGCTGCTCTCTATGGCGTGCTCCTCGGGATCGGCTTCACCACCTTCGTCCTCTCGTTCGGGGTCTGGGCCCTCGCAGGCGTCAGCCTGGCGGTCGGGGATCCGGCGCTCGGCCTGCTGCTCGGCGCCTGCTTCGGGATCGGCCGGGCCATCCCGATCGTCGTTCTTGCGCCACTCGCAGGCCGGCCGGCGGGTATCCGCGCCACCGAGCTGATGTGCGAGCGGCCGGCCGTTTACCTCGGCCTCCGCCGCGGCGACGCGGCCGCGCTCGCCACCGTCGCCCTGGCGCTCGTCGTCCTGCCCGGGAGCGCCGGTGCCGCCGGGCCGAGCATCGCGCACGCGACCGACCCCTCCGCCACCGCTGATGCGCTCCTCTTCCAGAAGCTGGGAGGTCCGGCCGTGATGAGCCGCGGGGGCCCCGAGATCCAGCTCCCCGGCAGCCATCCGGCGATCGGCGGGCGCTTCGTCGCCACCGTACAGGGAGACGGGATCCAGCTATTCGACCGGGACACGCTCGCGCCGATCGCACAGGTCTCGGCCCCCGGTGCGAACGCGGTCGCGGTCTCGGACAACTGGCTCTCCTACCGCGCCTCCGCTGCAGCGGGTGATGCGATCCACATCAGCTCCCTCGGCAATCCCGCGGCGCCGGCCCCGCCTCTCCAGGTCGCAGCGCAGGGCGGCGCGGGGCAGCTTAGCCGACCTGCGGTTGACGGCAACTTCCTGCTCTTCGGGGTCGCCACGCCACAGGGCAGCCGCATCGTCCAAAGGGTGATGGGGACTCGCAAGCACCGCGCCCTGGTGCGCTCCGGAAGGGTGCTGCTCTTCGATCCCTCGGTCAAAGGCCGCTCATTCGCCTACGTGCGAACTGACGCACGGCGCAGCCGCCTGATGGTGCGCCGTCGCCACGGGCACGGGGCCGGTCGCGTCCTGCTCTCGCTCGGCCGCTCCAAGGGTGTGTTCGGGGCGAACGCGCTAACGGACTCGCTCGCCTACGCGACCATCCTGCAGCCGAGCTCGAGCAACCCCGACGCCCGCATCGTCGGGGTCGGCCGCCGCCATCCGAAGCGCTTCCGTCAGCGTGGGCCACGCGGCGGCGGGAACCACCGCTTCTGATCACGGCTAGCGTGCGACTCGGGCGTCCACAGCTGGGCGGCCCACCGCGGCTAGCCCCAACCAGACGGTGGGGTGAGCGCACTCAGCGGAGGCTCGGGATAGCCGACCGCGCGGTAGAGCGTGCCGCTCGGCTTGGCGAGTAGCCAGTGTCCGCCGACCCGCTGCAGGTAGATCACGTCGTCCTCGACCGAGACGTACTTGCGATCGGAGAAATGATGGGTGACCGTGGCGGTGACGCGGGCGCGGGTGTCATCCAGCTCCTCGGGCTTCACCTCGACCAAGGTCGTCTTACGCCAGGCCGGCGCCCCGCCGCGCGGCCGCGTCCCGATCGAGGCGCGCAGGGACGAGCGACACCCGCCCCGCCGCCTCGGCAGCTGGCCGGGGTCGAGTGCGCCCGGCACGATCAGCGCGCACACCCGCACGGCGTCGTGGCGATCGAGCGCCCTGATGTAGTCGCTCACGGCCGCGACCGCCGCCGAGCGCTCCTCGCCCGATAGCTCACCGGTCGAGCCGGGTCCCTCGGCCGGCGCCTCGGGACTAGCTTCGGTTGCGGCCGGCCCCAACCCCCCGGCCTCGGTGTGATCGCGCGGCTCGACAGCGCCCGACGGGAGCCTGCCGGTAATCTCGTCGGCCGGCTCGGTGCTCGTGGTCGCGCTCGGCGTCTCGGCCGCGGTTTCGCCATCATCGGAATCGCCGCCGCAGCCGGCGAGGGCGAGCGTCAGCAGGATGGTCAGGGTCGCCGCGAGCCTCATGGGCGGAGAGGCTACGGGGATGACGCTGTAGTCCTCCGGCGACGGGGTTCCGTCGGCTGCGATTCATAGGCTGCCAACCAAGTGCTGCCCGCTGCTACCCTCGCCGCCCGGTCCTGAGTCAGTTGCGACCCGAGCCTGTCTCCCCCTACGACCAGGCGAAAGACGAGCCGCCGATGGCGCACCTGAAGCCCGTCCCAGATCTCGAGCCCGAGCCCTCTGACAAGTCAGGAGGGAAGCCCTCGATCGCGGAACTCGAGCGCGACGCGACCGTCCTGCGGATCCATTGCGTGCGGATGCTCGCTGTCGCCAAGTCCGGGCATCTCGACAGCTCCCTGTCGGCCGCCGACATCGTCGCTGCCCTCTACTACCGCGTCCTTCGCCATGACTCCCAGAACCCGAGCTGGCCCGAGCGCGATCGCTTCGTCCTCTCCAAGGGCCACGCCGCCCCGATTCAGTACGCGGCCCTCGCCGAGCACGGCTACTTCCCCGCCGATGACCTGATGGGGCTTCGCCAGATCGGCTCGCACCTGCAAGGCCATCCGGACATGACCCGGACTCCCGGGATCGAGGTCTCGACGGGCTCGCTCGGTCAGGGGCTCTCGATGAGCGTCGGCATCTGTCTCGCCCTCCGTCTCGACGGCCTGACCGACACGGCGCAGGTCTTCACGCTGATGTCTGATGGCGACTGCCAGGAGGGGGAGAGCTGGGAGGGAGCGATGTCGGCGGCGCACTACGACCTGCCCAACCTGACCGCGATCGTCGATTACAACCACCTGCAGACCGACGGCACCACCGAGGAGGTCATGGACACGGGGGACGTCCGCGCCAAGTTCGAGGCCTTCGGCTGGGACGCCGTCGAGATCGACGGGCATGACATGAACGCAGTCGTGGAGGCGCTGGAGCGCAGCCGCACGCTCGACCGGCCTGCAGCGATCGTCTGCCAGACCAAGAAGGGCCGCGGCGTCTCCTTCATGGAGGACCGCTTCGGCTTCCATGGCAAACCTCCGAGCCCGGAGCAGGCCGAGCAGGCGATGGAGGAGCTCGAGGCCACGTACCAGCAGCAAACCAAGGCGCTGGAGGGGAAGGGCTGATGGCGAGCGAGCTGATCGAGGCGGCCGAGCCGCAGAGCGAGCCGATCGCCACCCGGCAGGCCTACGGCGACGCGCTCGTCGCGCTCGGCGAGAGCTACCCGGAGGTCGTCGCGCTCGATGCCGACCTGGCGGTATCCACCCAGTCGATGAAGTTCGGCAAGGAGTTCCCCGAGCGCTTCTTCAACGTCGGCGCGGCGGAGGCGAACATGATGTCGATCTCCTGCGGCCTCGCGGCGACGGGCAAGGTGCCGTACGCCTCGACCTTCGCGATCTTCGCCACCTCGCGCTCCTATGACCAGGTGCGCCTAGGCATCGCCCACAACAACCTCAAGATCAG
Source organism: Solirubrobacterales bacterium (assembly GCA_035265665.1). GTDB lineage: Bacteria > Actinomycetota > Thermoleophilia > Solirubrobacterales > 70-9 > DASUPK01. The sequence continues at coordinate 73,671 of DATFOK010000141.1, forward strand.
AATCGGAGCGTCGCACGGTGGCGTGTCGCTCGGCGAGGACGGCGCCTCTCACCAGATGATCGAGGACCTCGCCCTGATGCGGGCGATGCCGCAGATGCAGGTGGTGGTCCCGGCCGACTACAACCAGGCCTACACGGCGGTCATCGAGTCCTACGAGCGCTTCGACGCGCCGATGTACATGCGCTTCGGCCGGCCGAAGACGCCGATCGTCTACGACGAGATCCCGGAGACCCTCGGCGCCGGCGTCGACGTCCTCCGCGAGGGCAAGGACATCTCGATCTTCGTCTGCGGCCACATGGTCTGGCGCGGGCTGGAGGCGGCCGAGACCCTCGAGCGCGAGGACGGGGTGGAGGCCGAGGTCGTGAACGTCTCGATCGTCAAGCCGATCGACTCGCAGGCCGTGCTGACCTCACTCGCCAAGACCGGCGTCGCGGTCGCTGCCGAGGAACATCGCGTGGTCGGCGGTCTCGGCGACGCGATCCGCCAGGTCGCAGCCGAGCAGCACCCGGTTCCCATCTTCGCGCTCGGCATGCAGGATGAGTTCGGGGTCTCTGGCACCGCGGAGGCCTGCATGGAGCACTTCGGCCTCACGGCCAGCGGCATCGCCGACCTCGCCCGCGAGGCGCTCCTCAAGAAGCCCATCGTGCAGCACCCGCCGATCCACGGCGGGCCCTGGAACTCGAGCTAGGTCTCGTCCTCGGTCTCGGTCGAGTCGATCCGGTCGCCCTCGCCGTAGGAGGTGCGTTGGTGGTCAGGCTCTGGGTCCGGGTGGTCACGGAACGGTTTGCCCCGATCATCCTGGTGCGTCGCGCGCTCCTCGAGTAGCTTCTCGGCTCCCTCGAAGCCCTCAGATTCGCCCTCGCCGGACTCCGCGAGCGGCCGCTTCTCTTCGGGCACGTCCTCGTAGCCACTCCGCCCACCGATCTCCCCGGCCTCGCGCGCGGCCTCGGCCTCCTCTCGCTCGACATCCCGCTCGATCGGATCGCGCTCCGTCATCGGTCTGTCTCGTCGCCCTTCACAGGTTTCACGTCGTCGAAGTCCGGGGGGGCGGATCGCTGGTGGACGGCGCGCGCGCCGGATCTCGCGAGTGGCGCCTCTCGAGTTCGTTTCTGTCTCTGGTTCCTTGAAATCGGGCCATGTTCGCCGGGTACCCGACCTATCCCCGGCGAAACCGTTTGAGAGTCAGTAGCGCAGGATGGCGGCGACGCCGCCGTACTCGCGGACCCGCTCGGCCGCGGCGTCTTCGACCGGTGTGATCTTTGCGCTGGTGCGAAGCGCCCGCTCGACCACCTCGTCCTCGAGGTCGGCGAGCTCCGGGTTCTCGGGGTTCGCGTCGAAGATCAGGTGCTCGACCCGACCCTCATTGAGGCTGCGCTGCACGTCGATCAGCCCGAGGGCACCGTGGCCGCCGGGCGTCCGGGCCCCTTCGACGGCCCTCGCGAGCAGCTCGAGCCCGCCCCGGCGGTTTCCCTTGGCGACCGCCGCGTTGACCCGCTCGAGGAACCTGCCGCGATCCTCGGAGATCACATTGGCCTCCTCCGCCAGCTCGACGGCCGTGCCCTTCTCGACGCCCACGGTCAGCTCGCGGTAGTGCTCGGCATCGCCGAAGACGAGCAGGCGGCGCCAATCTCGGTTACGCACCTCCTCGCCGGCCAGCCCGCCGGTCTCCTCGAGAAAGCGGGTCCGGTTGTGCTCGAGCCGCTGATCGAACTGATCCCGGCCGGAGGCACTTGCGCCCTGGGTGCGGGCGAGGTTGGCGGGCTTCTGCGCCTTGCGCTCGCGCCAGTCGCGCATGTACATCTCCGCCTCCCAGTCGTGGATCAGCTCGAGGGTTCCGAGCTTCCACTCGTAGAGGTGAACCCGTTCCGCCGACACGGCGATGACGCCCACCGCGGCGCCCTCGTCGAGCAGCTTGAGCAGGGGCGTCAACCGCGGCCGATGCCCGTACCACGCGCTGGTCCTGAATCCGTCCATCTGGGCCGCGGTCCAGATGTCCCGGGCCCCGCGCTGGCCGGTCGCCTCGCAGAAGCCGATCTGGCAGCGTCCCGAAGGGAGCTCCTCGTCCTCGAAACGCTCCAGTATCCGCTCCGCCGTCGCCCGGAGGGCGCGTCCGCGGTCGTGCCCGTCGTCGCCCGCCTCGACCGCCGCTTTGAGCTGGTTGCGCAACTCCGTCAACCAACCCTTACTACGGTCGGCCGGGTCGATTCCGACACTGACCGAAATCACGCCGAGGTCTGGCTGCCAGTCGAGCAGCTCTTCGGTTGACAGCCCCGACGGCAGCGTTTCAGCCGCCTCCATGGAGCCACCCTACCCGCGCCGGAGCGCCGGTAACCGACCTACTCGAGCTTGAAGATCTCGGCCATGAAGCGCGGCTCGTCGATGCTGGTGGTGCTGGCGAACCCGACCACCCTGCGGCCCGTCGCCCGCTCGATCGCTGCCCGGAAGCTCGTCTGGATCGCGTGCTGGTACTGAGTGCGCACCTGGACGACCGTCGCCTCCTTTCCATGCTCGATGAGGAACTTCTCGTTCGGCAGCAACTCGAGATCGTCCAGCACGACGACCACGAAGCCCTCACCGATCAACGCGTGGGCCCGCCCTGCGCCTTTGCCGTACGACTCCTCGTGGATCCGGAGGATCTCGCGGGAGACCTCAGCCTGCACCTGCTCAGCGGAGGGAGGCCCCCTTCGCGCGCCGGGAATCTCGGGATCCGCCGGGCCCTCGGCATCCTCGGGTCGATCGGGAATTCGAACCACCTCCTCGGGTGGACTGGGGGAAGACCCTCCGCCCACCCGCGCAAGACGGACCGGCGTCCGATCGCTCTTCAGGGCCATAGGGCGTCGCGCGTCGCACAACCGGCTCCGCCCGTGGGCTTGTGCAGAAGAGTACATCGCCCGATGCGGGCCTCCCGAAACTCCCACCGCAGTCCTCGGGCCACATAAGCCTGACCAATCGGAGTAGCCTGGAACAAGGCGGCGTGGCGTTTGCCGCACTGCGACTTGACCCACTAGGATGCCGCGCGCTCGTTGGGTCTCACCGCAATGGGTCTCACCGCAACTCTTCCCTTCGTGCACATTCGCTTATCAAGAGGCGCGGCGACCGACGGATTTGGAGGTTTGCCGTTTCTCCCGATAGATCGATCCATGGGCCCCCGCGCGGCGAGATGCTGGCGCAAATTTCGACTGGGCTTGTCCAGCTCCACTCCCGGTACTACGGGAAGGGGCCGACCAAGGCGAAGACGCACATGGTCGACGACACGGTGGTCTGCATCCTCCGTGGTGGCTTCACGACGGTGGAGCGAACGCTGCTCGACACCGGCGAGGTCGAGTCCGTCTACCAGATGCGTCGCAGCTTTCAGCAGGCGATGGAGGACGAGTTCCGGCACATCGTCGAGGACTCCACCGGCCGCAAGGTGATCGCCTATATGAGCTCGATCCACGTCGATCCGGACCTGGCGGTGGAGCTGTTCGTCCTCGAGCCCGTCGAGGTGCCGGCGCCGGGCGAGTCCTCCCCCGAGCCTGCGGAAGAACCGGCCGTCTAGCTGCCGGCATCGCCGGGATGGCCATCGCGGGCTCCGGCCAGGTCGGCGAGCGCCTGCTCGCGATCGGCCGAGACCGGCAGTGCCTGGGAGACACCCGCAATCTCAAAGACCCTCTCCACCTGGGACTCGGCGCCGATCAGGACGCGTACCGGGGTGCCATTCGCGCTCCGGAGCGCCTGAATCAGCATCCCGATCCCGGAGGAGTCGATGAAGGCGAGCCTGCTGAGGTCGACGAGCACCGCCGGTCGCTGGGTGACCTGCTCCAGCAATGCGCTCTCCATCCTCGGGATCGTGCTCAGGTCGAGCTCGCCTACGAGGGCGATGATCGACGGTCCGTCGCGCGAGTCCTCAACGTGGACGGTGAGAGTCGAAGGCGGCGATGGGTCGCTCCCCCCGGGCTTCGGGGGCGGAGCGGCCCCGCTAGACCGCTCCACCCTCTCGCTCCAACGCGCCATCCCCTTGTGGTGCGCAATTCCCATGGGATAGGGAGACTTCGAAGTTGAGTGGCTGCTTGGGAGACATCGCGTTCAGAGACCTCCTCGTATCGATTCAGCCTGATCGACGAAGAAACCCAACCCTCCCCCTGAGGGTGTGTCTCCAAGATTCTTTGGGAGTCGCGGCAGTGCGCCGGTGACGCCGGTGAGTCGCTCCTCCGAGCTGCGTCGGTTATTGTACTGCGACTGCACGTTCGTTCATAGAACCGGGTAGACGCGAGACGGACCGCGAGATCGCGTTTTCCCGCTAACTGCGCAGGAACGGGTCGCGAATGGGGGTGACGCCGGGCCGGTGAGACAGAGAGCCGACCCGATGCGATCCGCTCACACTGACTTTTCTCGACCCACCCCGCCGCTCAGGCGCGCGAGCCGAATGGCTGGGCGGGATCGGGGGGACCGGGGCGAAAACGTATCTCCGGTGCTTTCGGACGCCACCGGAGTGCGGAACGGCGACGCGCGGGGCCGAGTTGACGCCACTCGGCCCCGCCGCCGCTACGTCACTCACTGAGGCCGGCGCCTGCCTTACGGCGTTGAGAGCAGGTTCTCCACCCCGCGAACTCCGTCGACCGACTCGGCCTCCTTGACGAGCTTCTTGATGTCATCGGGTCGCTTCACCTGCCCGCGCAGGTAGACCACGCCGTTCTCGACGTTGATGTTCACCGAGTCCTTGGGGGCATCGGCCGGCCGGAAGATTTCGCTCTTCACCCGCTCGGCGAGCGCTTGGTCGTTGGCCGCCGGCTTCTCAGGTGCCGTTTTGCTCTTCGCGGCCTCGACATTGCCCTCGACCGCGTCGGCGACGTAATCGGCCTCCCGCCGGGTCCTCCTCGCACTCCGCCTGACCAGGCCCAGGGCGCGATCACGCGCCACATGCCGGCGGCGCCTGCCCGAATCGGGATCGAGGAAATAGCCGGCGGCCAGCCCGGCCGCACCCGCGGCGCCCACTGCCTTTGATGAGATTCCGGAGGCCTTGGCCCTGCTGCCGGCGCGCGCCCGCGCGGCGGTGATTCTCGCCCTGGTCACCTCGCGGCGCGCCTTCTTGCGAGCTTCGCGGACGGCCTGCGCTGCCTGCTCGGGTGCGTCACCGAGCGCCGCTGCGCCTCCTTTGGCCGCCCCGGTGACGGTCCTGGCTGTCGCTCGGGTCTTCAAGTTCATGGGGTCCTCACTCGATCGCTTGACTTCCGTTCGAGTTACGGGTTCCCGAGCGGGATGGCGCTAAACGGCCCGATCGCCGCCATCGAGCTAGCGGGCGCCGACCCCGGTAGCGAGCTCGCGGACGCGCAGCGGCCCGCCGGTGCCGGGGTCGAGTGGCGGCGTGGGGAAGCCCTCGCCATGCCGAAGACCGTCGAGCAGCTCGAGCAGCGCCTCCTCCGAGCTCCGCTGGGGTTCCCAGCCGAGCTCCTTCTTGGCTCGTTCGCTGCTCATCAGCGGAACGTTCAAAGCCATGTCAACCCAGCCGGGGGGAGAGGGCTGCAGGCGCAGACGCCATGTCACGCTTGCTGCCGCCCGCAGGACGCTGCCCCGCAGCTTCACCGGCCGGGCGCCGAGCAGCTCCGCGAGACGATCCGGATCGAGGACGGGGTCGGCCGCAATGTTGAAAGCGCCGTCGGCCTCGCTGAAGACGGCGCGGCGATAGGCGTCACCCACATCGAGCGAGTGGACAGCCTGGAAACGCAGGCCCGGCACCGCCGGGACGATCGGGAACAGGTTGCGGTTGACCAGAGCGTTCGGAAGGAACGGGCCGGCGAACAACCGGCGGATCCCCGAAGCGGCCTCCCGTTTGAAGATCAGCGCCGGACGAAGCCGGACGACGGAGATCGATTCGGTCGATGACTCGAGCCGATCGAGGGTCCGCTCGGTGGCTGCCTTGTGACGCGAGTAGAAGGAGGACGCGATGCCGTCGGTTGGGTGAGACTCGTCCACGAAGCGGTCCTTCGGACCGGGCGAGTACGCCCCCACCGACGAGGCATAGATCAGACGCGGCACTCCCGCGTCGGCTGCGGCGCCGAAGACCCGCTCGCTTCCGACCACGTTCACCGACTCGAGCTCCTGTTCGTCCCGGGAGGGCTGGATCAGCCAGGCGAGGTGGATGACGGCGTCGGCGCCGCGAAAGAGACTGACCAGGTCCGCGGAGCGCACGTCCGCCGCGACCCACTCCACCTTGCGCAGCTCGAGCTCCGGGCGCCGTCTCGCGATTCCCACGATCGAGTCGACCCGCTCGTCGGCCCTCAGGGCCTCGAGCGTGCTCGTCCCGACGTTTCCGGTGGCCCCCGTGACGACGACCCTCATGCGGTTGGGCTACCCCGGTGTCCTGCGCGACTAACTGCGTCCCGGTGTGTTGGGGTGCGAACGAGAACTTGCGTTTGCGGCTTTTGGCGTTCCCTACCCTGTGCCGCGCAGTGAGGTGGGCGTCGGAGGATGCCGCGCGCGCCATCTCAGCTTTCACTCCCCAATGGCAAGGCGACAGACATCCGAAGCTCTCCGGGCTCGTCCGCGTACGACCCGCCGCCCGGAGCACCTCACCGAGCAGCGGGCCCGCCCGCCGATCGTCGAGCTGCGCCGGGTCACCAAGATCTATCCGGGCGGCCACGTCGGGCTCGAGCACGTCAGCCTGCGGGTCGACCGCGGCGAGTTCGTCTTCCTGGTCGGGCCGACCGGCTGCGGCAAGACGACGCTGATCAAGACGCTGATCCGTGAGCTCCAGCCCACCGAGGGCGAGGTGCTGATCGCAGGCCGCGACATCGCCTCGCTGCCGGACAAGAAGGTCCCGCAGCTGCGGCGCCGGGTCGGCACCGTCTTCCAGGACTACAAGCTCCTGCCGAACCGGACTGTCTACGACAACGTCGCCTACGCCCTGCAGGTGATCGGGGCGTCGCGCTCGGAGATCCGCAAGAAGGTCCCCGACGCCCTCCGCCTCGTCGGACTCGCCGACAAGGTCAAGAACTATCCCGACCAGCTCTCCGGCGGGGAGCAGCAGCGCCTCTCGGTCGCCCGCGCCTTCGTCAACCACCCCCCGCTGCTGCTCGCCGACGAGCCGACCGGAAACCTCGACCCCAACACCTCGGTCGGGATCATGCAGGTGCTCTACCGGATCAACCGCACCGGTACGACCGTCGTCGTCGTCACCCACGACCGCGAGATGGTCGACAAGATGCGCCGCCGGGTCATCGCGCTCGATTCCGGTCGCGTGGTCCGTGACCAGGCGGCGGGTACCTACACACCCGACGATGAGTCGACCCGCGAGTTCGCGCGACGGGTGCGCGAGGAGATGGGGCTCGACGACGAGGATCCGCGCTACTAGGACCGGGCGATGGGGCGCATCTTCTTCTTCATCAGGGAAGGCCTGAGGGCGCTGCGGCGGAGCGCGGCGCCCAGCCTGGCGGCGATCGTCACGGTCGCCGTCATGGTGCTGCTGCTCGGGGTTCTGATCCCGGTGCTGCAGACAGCCAACGGCAAGACCAACCAGGTGCGAGACCAGGTCGGGCTAAGGGTCTTCCTGACCGATGCCTACAGCGCTCCGGAGATCCCGCAGCCGCAGATCGCTGAGTTGCAGGGCAAGCTCGAGGCAATCCCGCATGTCGCCTCGGTTCAGTTCGTCAACAAGGACCAGGCGCTCAAGGAGCTGGGTGGGCAGTTCGAGGAGAAGAACCAGGCGAACCTGATCACCGAGCTGCCCGGAGACCGCAACCCGCTGCCGTCCTCGTTCAACATCCAGCCCGACGATCTCTCGAACCTGCCGGGCATACGGGCCGCAATCACGCCGCCGGGTGCAAACGGACAGCCCGCCCCGATCAGCCCGATCATCGACGAGGTGAACGATTCGCGCGACGAGGCGAACAAGATCACCGGGGCTACCAGCGCCGTCAGGTGGATCCTGGGCGTCCTGTCGGCGTTGCTTCTGGTCGCTTCCCTGCTGCTGGTCGGCAACACGATTCGTCTCTCGATCTACGCGCGCCGCCGCGAGGTCGAGGTGATGCGATTGGTCGGGGCGACCAACTGGTTCATCCGCTGGCCCTTCATGGTGGAGGGACTGGTCTGCGGCCTCGTCGGCGCGGGGATCGCCATCGGATTCCTCCTGCTTGGCAAGACGGTGATCCTGGATCCGCTCAAGAACGACTTCAACCTGATCAATTCCGGGGACACGATCGGTTTCGCCACCCTCGCGCTCGTCCTGCTGTGCGTGGCCATGGCCGTCTCGGCGATGGGCAGCGGGTTGACGCTGCGTCGCTTCCTGCGGATCTGACCTTTAAGTCCCCAGGTAGGGTCGCGATCCCATGAAACGGGTCGGGACGCCCCTCCTCATCGCCGCGCTGGTCGCGGTCGCCCTGCTGGTGGGAATCGTGGTCGGCGGCCAGGTCAGCGCGGTCCGCGACACCGTCGACGACATCTTCGGCAACCCGAGCGAGGACGCGACCGCGCAGGCGATCGACGTGATCAACGACGACTACTTCCACACCGTCGACGACGCGGACCTGGAGAACGCCTCGATCGGCTCGATCATCGATCACATCAAGCGGCGCTACCACGACCGCTTCTCCCACTACTTCACACCGGCGGAGTACGACCGCTTCAAGCAGGGCTCGCGCCTCTCGGGCGTCGGGATCGCGGTCACCGAGGTCGATCGCGGGCTGCGGGTCGCGACGGTCTACAAGCACACACCCGCGCGCGAGGCCGGGATCCAGCCGGGCGAGATCATCACCGGGGTGAACGGGGAGTCGATCGCCGGCAAGGACGCCGACGCGGTCACCAGCCGCATCCGGGGGCCGGCCGGGACGCAGGTCACGCTCACGATCGCGGGCCTTGACGGGAAGAGCAGGGACGTGACCGTCACCCGCCGCGAGGTCGAGGTCCCGCAGGTGGCGGGGCGCATCGAGGAGGTCGGCGGCACGAAACTCGGCTACGTGCGTCTCGCCGGATTCTTCCCGGGGGCCCATGGCGAGCTTCGCAAGGAGGTCGAGCGGCTCTACTCCGAGGGAGCCCAGGGCATCCTCCTGGACCTGCGCGGCAACGGCGGTGGGCTGCTGACCGAGGCGATCCTGGTCTCGAGCATCTTCGTCCCCGATGGAACCATCGTCTCGACGCGCGGGCGCACCCAGCGGACGAGGACCTTCGACGCGACCGGCGACGCTCTACCGCGCGACCCGGTGGTCGTCCTGATCAACGGCGATACCGCTTCGGCCTCCGAGATCGTCACCGCCGCGCTCGAGCAGTCGGGGATCGCGACGGTGGTCGGCACCACCTCCTTTGGCAAGGGCACCTTCCAGGAGGTGGTGCCGCTGGAGAACGGCGGCGCGCTGGATCTGACGGTCGGCGAGTATCTGACCCGTGATGGGACCTCGATCAACGGCACCGGGATCGGCCCGCAGGTGAGGGCGAAGGACAATCCAAAGACCAAGCCCGATGAGGGGCGGGAGCGGGCCCTCCAGGTGCTGGCTCAAGGGCTCTGAGCCCGAGGAGCGCAGCTGCGGGCGCCGAGCGGCGCGTGGTCCTCGTCTCCAAGCGCGGCCGGTTCCTGGTCGGCGAGCTGCTCTTCGAGCGCGGCGGCCGCGTCGAGCTCGGCGGCGGGCGGCGGGCCGCCACACCGGGCCGGATGGCGCTCGTCGAGGTCGGCCAGGGCCGGGGGCGGGCCCGCGTCGTGCGGGAGCTCGGTGATCCCGACCTGGCCGCCGACGTGATCGAGGCGATGCTCGCCGACCGTGACGTGCGGATCGGCTTCGGGCGCCGGATCGAGGGGGAGGCCGCCGAGGCTGCGGCCGCCGCCCGCGATCTGAACTTCGATCGCCGAGACGTGCGCGATCTCCCCACCTTCACCGTGGATCCGGCGAGCGCCCACGACTTCGACGACGCCGTGTCGGCGTCGAGGACCGAGCGCGGCTACCGCCTCTGGATTCACATCGCGGACGTGGCAGCGCACGTTCGTCCGGGGAGCGCGCTCGAGAGGGAGGCATACCTCCGCGCCAACTCCACCTACGTCCCCGGGCGGGTGGCGCCGATGCTGCCCCAGGTCCTCTCCTCCGATGTCTGCAGCCTGGTCCCGGACCAGGACCGGCTCGCCGTCACCTCCGAGATCGAGATCTCCGAGACCGGGGAGGCGCTCTCGGCGAGCTTCTACCGCAGCCTGATGCGCTCGGACGCGCGCCTCAACTACGACCAGCTCGACGAGATCTTCGCCGGCCGGGCGAGGCCGGCCGAGGCGATCGCGGGGCCGCTGGCGCTCGCCCGGGAGGCAGCCGCCGCCCTCGCCGGGCGCCGTCCCCGCTCCTCGCTCGACGTGGAGAGCTTCGAGCCCGAGTTCCGCTTCGAGGACGGCCAGGTCATCGCTGCTCACTCGGTGCAGCAGACCGAGGCGCACCGCCTGATCGAGCACCTGATGGTCCTCACCAACGAGCGGGTCGCCGAGCTGCTCGAGCGCCGGCGCGTCCCGACCCTCTACCGCGTCCACGAGCAGCCGGACCCGGAGCGGATCCGCTGGCTTATCGAGCAGCTGGCGGCACTCGAGATCCCGACGCCGCCCCTGCCCGACTCACTCTCGCCCCAACAGGCCGGCGAGCTCGTCGGCATGGCGAGCCGGCTGGTCACCCGCGAGGCCGAGCGTCGCCGCCATGGGCGCGAGGCGTATACATCGATCGTGCTCCGCTCGCTCAAACAGGCGCACTACGCCGACCGCAACCTCGGCCACGCGGGCCTGGGCAGCCCCGCCTACTCCCACTTCACTTCGCCCATCCGCCGCTACCCGGACCTCATCGCTCACCGGGGGTTGCTGTCGGCGATCGGGGTCGGGGAGGAGGCTCCGCGCGCGGAGGGGCTGGCGGAGGTAGGCGTCCACTGCTCGGAGAGAGAGCGCGATGCCACCCGTCTGGAGCGCGACGCCGACTCGGTCTGCGCCTGCTTCCTCCTCCAGCGCGAGCTCTTCGAGCGCGGGCCGGACACCCGCTTCGAGGGGGAGGTCTCGGGAGTGGTCGGGGCCGGGGCGTTCGTTCGCTTCAGCGGGGCGCTTGCCGACGTCTACGAAGGCTTCCTGCCAGCGCGCCGGATCGGAGGCCGGGAGCGCTACGAGCTCGATGCGACGGAGACGATGCTGGTCGGGGCTCGCGGAGGTGCTGCGATCCGGATCGGCGATCCGGTGAGGGTGGCGGTCGATCGAGTCGAGGCGCCGCGCGGCCGCGTGGACCTGCTTCCCTCCGATAGTGCGAGGGCGCCCCGAAAGGGGCGACCCGCTTAGTCATGGCCAAGAAATCGAAGGGTCCCAGAGCCCCGGTGAGCGGGGACGTCGCCACCAACCGCCGAGCGCGGCACAAGTTCCAGCTGCTGGAAAGGATGGAGGCGGGCATCGAGCTGCAGGGGAGCGAGGTGAAGTCGCTCCGCGATGGCAAGGCGCAGATCAACGAGGCCTACGCGGTGATCGACCGGGGAGAGGTCTGGCTCCGCGGCGCCCATATCCCTCCGTATCTGCCGGCCTCCGACCAGAACCACGATCCCGACCGGCCCCGGAAGCTGCTCCTCCACCGGCGGGAGATCGAGCGCCTGATCGGCAAGACGGCCGAACGAGGCTTGACTCTGGTCCCGACTCGCATCTACTTCAAGGGGCCGCGGGCGAAGGTCGAGCTCGCTCTCGCCAAGGGCAAGGAGGGCCGCGACCGGCGGCGTGAGATCGCCGACCGCGACCTGCGGCGCGAGGTGGAGAGGGACTTCAAGCAGCGGCTCGGCTGACCGCGGGCCCCTCGCAAGCGGGGGAACTTCAGGCGAGCGAGCTTTTATGCAAGGGGGCGCCGCAAGGCGCCACCCGTCCGATGCTGGGAGGGCAAAGGCCAGTGCACGAGAACGGAAATCCCGTGCGAACATTGGGCTTGCCGATGCTAGTTGCCATCGACACCAGCACCGTCACCGACTTCGTCAACGACAACCCGGGGGAGGCCTACGGGATCGCCGGCGCAATCGTCCTGCTGCTGATCCTCTTCCTGTTGGTGCGCCGCCGGAAGGCAAAGGAGCAAGAGCGGCCTGAACCGGGCCAGCAGCTCTCGCGCAAGGACGCCCGGCGCGCCAAGAAGGAGGAGAAGGCGATGATGCGGGCGGATGCCAAGGCTGCCAAGGAGAAGGAGAAGGCCGAGGCAAAGCAGGCCAAGGCCGGCGCCCAGGCTGACAAGAAGGCACTGAAGGCTCAGGCCAAGGCCGCGAAGAAGTCGAAGGGCGAGGACACCGAGAAGCTCGAGGCGCTGGAGCCGAAGACCGAGGTTCAGGGAGAGGCGGCCGGGGAGGAGCGCAGGCTCAGCCGCAAGGAGAGGCGCGAGCAGCACAAGGCGGAGCGCAAGCAGGCCGCCGAGGAGAAGAAGCGGGCCGAGGAGAAGGATCGCGCCGCTTGGGAGCAGGAGCGCAAGCGGCGCCGCGAGGAGCGCCAGAAGCGCAAGGAGGAGCGCCAGCGGCTAAGGGCGGCCCGAAAGGGCGAGCCGGTCACCGAGCCCGAAGAGAAACCAGAGTCCGAGGAGCAGAAAGAGGAGAAGGAGGCGGCCCCCGAACAGACCCCGGTGGCAGCGCAGGCCGCCGGCGGCGAGGTCGAGGCCGAGAAGTCGACGATGCTCGCCGCCGCCCTCGGCCTGGCCGAAGGCGAGAAGCAGGACGGCGAGGCCGAGGCGAAGGAGGATGCCGCGCTGGAGCCGGAACCGGAGCGCGAGCCCGAGCCCGAGCGATCCACGAGCTCGCAGTGGGTTCCACCCGGCAGCGGCCCCGAGCCGGAGGGATCCGACGAGCCGGCGCTCACACCGCTCGCGCCCGAGCCGGAGAGCGCGCCCGGAGGCTTCGCGGCCACCTCTTCCGAGGAGCGGCAGGCCGATACTTCCGCCCCGGCCCAGGAGCCAGTCGATATCTCGGCAGGGGGCGAGGGCGGGACCTCACTCCAGGACCAGATCGATGCCCTCGCGCGGGAGGAGGGCCCAGTCGAGACGCCGGAGCCTTCGGCCGCGGAGCCGCCGGCCGCGGAGCCCACTGCCCCGCAGCCGCCGTCCCCGGCCGCTGAGCCCCCGGCGCCCGAGCCCGCCGCTCCGGAAGCGGACCAGCCCGAGCCGGCGCTTCCGGCCGACGTCACGCCGGCGCGACCCTACGACGCGGCGCCCCTCACATCCGGTCGGGAGGCGCTGGTACCCGAGGAGGAGGAGCGCGTGCAGCAGCAGGTCGAGGAGCGCCTGCGAAGGGCGGAGCAGCTCGAGCGCGAGGCCGAGGATCGGACGAAGCGCGCCGAGGAGGAGACCGAGCAGCTGATCAAAATGGCCGCTGAGCAAGCCAGGCGGCAGGCCGAGGAGGAGGCCCGCCAGACGGTGGAGCAGAGGGTCCGCGAAGAGGCCGAGCGCCTGCGTCTTGAGGCGGAGCAGCGTGCCCGCGAGGAGTCCGAGCGCGTCCGCCGCGAGGTGGAGGAGAGGACCCGCGAGGCGATCGAGGAGGCGAGGCGCGAGGCTGATGCCCGGGTCGCCCAAGCCGCCGAGCAGGCCCGCCGCGAGGCGGAGGAGCGCGTCCGCGCCGAGGCGGAGGAGCGGCTCGACGTAGATGCGACCCGCCTCCAGCGCGAGGCCGAGCAGCGCGCGCTCGCCCAAGCCCAGACGGAGCACCAGGAGCTCTCGAGCGCCGTCGAGGAGGCCGAGGCCCGCCTACAGGCAGAGCGCGAGCAGCGCGAGCGCGCGATGGAGGATGCTTACAAGCGGCTCGAGGAGATCGAGCGCAGGGCCCAGGAGGCCGAGGAGCGGGCGGCGAGAGCCGAGCGCCTGGCACAGCTCAAGGTCGAGGAGGCAGAGCGCGAGCGCCGCCTGCGCGAGGTGCTGGAGCGCGTTGCCGCCGCGGAGGAGCGAGCGAAGGAAGCCGAGCGCAGGGCCCGCGAGGCCGAGGCGGCCGCGACGACGAGCATCCGCGCCGCCCGCGAGATCGGGACCGCTCCTTCGACCGAGCCCACTGCGCCACCGGCGCCACCGCCCCCCGCGTCGACGCAATCGCCCCCCGAGCCGACGCAATCGCCGCCGCCCAGCGAGCCCACGCCACCAGCGGCGCCCCCGCCCAAGGCCTCGACGCCTCCGCCGCCACCGGCGCCCGAACCGGCCGCACCGCCGCCGGCCCCACCACCCGAGACTTCAGCATCCACCGAGGGCGAATCCCGCGAGGAGGGCGGCGGAGGAATCCTCGGCCGCACCGTCGGCGCGATCCTCGGCACCGGTACCGGCAGCGAGTCAGCCGATCGCACGCAGACTGAGGAGCAGATCGAGAAGGAGCAAGCGCGGGCGGTTGCGAAGCCCGGGACGACCAATGAGACGATCGTCACGGGCAGTCAGATCAACCTCAACGACGCGACCTTCGAGGACCTCCGCGAGCTCGGCTTCTCGGTCACCCAGGCGACTCGGGTGATCACCTACCGCGAGCGCCAGAAGGGCTTCAGGTCAGTCGACGACCTCGCCCAGGTCCCGGGCATGCCGCCGGAGTTCCTCACCGAAGTCAGGGACAGGCTGACCCTCTAGACGTCCGAGAGGCCGCGCGGCAGGTGTGTCGCCGAGACGCCGACCGCCAGCGCGACGATCAGCGCCAGATAGGTAGCGGCGACGAGCGCACGGGTGCGGGCCGGGATCCGGTGGTAGGCGCGGCCCTCGGGGGTGTTGCGAGCCTTCCAGCGCTGCCAGCTCTCAAAGCCGCCGAGCAGCAGGATGAGGAGCAGGATCGGGCTGGGGAAGAAGAAGACCATCGCGATCAGGCCGGCGAGGCCTACCAGCCAGACCCAGGGAGAGAGGGCGGCCATCGCGCGGCCGCCATCCAGCGGCAGGATCGGAAGCAGGTTGAAGAGGTTGAGGAAGAAGCCGATGAAGGCGAGGGCCTGCCAGAAGTGACTGCCGGTGGCGAGCCAGATCCCGAGCGGCACGAGCGTCGCGATTGAGCCGAGGATCGGGCCGGCGAGACCCACGCGCGCCTCCGCGGCGGCGTCGTCGCCCATCGACTTGGCGGAGATCACGGCGCCGAGGAAGGGAATGAACATGGGCGCTGAGGCCTTGACGCCCTCACGCCGCAGCTGGAAGACATGGCCGAGCTCATGGAGCAACAGGAGCACGACGAAGCCGACCGAGAAGAGCCAGCCGAAGATCAGCTGATAGGCGACGATCGAGACGAGCATCGAGCCGGATGTCGTGAACAGCTTCAGCTTCGGCAGGGCCAAAATCAGGAGCTTCGCCTTCGTCCCGAGCTTCGCGATCACCAGCCCGATGGCGACCAGCGTGGCGCCGATGCGCTTCAGCAGTCCATCACGGCGGCCCGAGCCGGGGTGAATCGGGCCGAGGTCCCGACCCGTGTCCGGGGCGGAGGAGGCAGCGTCGTGGGCTTCCATGGCCAGGGGAACGGTAGCGAGAGCGCTTGCGGCAGCGATCGTGGCAGGGGTGCTCGCGGTCCCGGGGACGGCGAGCGCGATCACCTACGCCCCCGTCGATCAGCCCGGCCCGCCACTGAGCGTGCCCCGGAACGCCCTCGACGCCAGCCTGCAGTGCAGCGGGGATCCAACGACCGGCCCGACCCCCGTCCTACTCGTCCACGGCACGGGAAGCAATCCGCATGACAACTTCTCCTGGAACTGGGAGCCCGCCCTCGACGGGCTGGAAACCTCCTGGTGCACCGTCGCCCTGCCGGGGAACGGGATGGACGACATCCAGGGCGGGGCGGAATACGTCGTCAACGCGATCCGGACCATGCATACCGCGGCCGGGCGGCGAATCTCGATCATCGGCCACAGCCAGGGCGGCATGATCCCGCGCTGGGCCCTGCGCTTCTGGCCCGACACGCGCGCGATGGTGGACGATCAGATCGGCCTCGCCCCGAGCAATCACGGCACCGCCTCCGCCCAGTTCACCTGCCTGCCCGACTGCGCCCCGGCGATCTGGCAGCAGCGCGACGACTCGGAGTTCATCCAGGCGCTCAACTCCTACCAGGAGACCTTCGCCCGGATCTCCTATACGGCGATCTATACGCACACCGATCCGATCGTCACACCGAACTTCGATGAAACCGGCAGCTCCTCACTGCGCACCGGCGACGGCCAGATCGAGAACGTCGCCATCCAGGAGGTGTGCCCGCTCGACGTCTCAGAGCACCTCGCGGTCGGGATCTCGAGCAACACCGCATACGAGTTGGCCGTGGACGCGCTCACGCATCCAGGCCCGGCGAACCCCTCGCGGCTCGACCCCACGAACGTCTGTCTGAATCCGCTCATGCCGGGCCTGCCGCCCACATTTGCGACCGATTCAGCGACCGCCGCCGCCAACCTCCTGACCACGATTCTCACCTATCCACACGTGCCGTCGGAGCCGGCCCTTAAGTGCTACGTGACCGCGAGCTGCGCGCAGGCTGTGGTCACCAAGGCCAAGTGCAAGAAGAAGAAGCGCAAGAAGCGCGGGCGCCACGCGGATGTGGCGAAGAAGAAGCCTGAGAAGTGCAAGAAGCGCAGGAAGAAGCGGCGCTAGGCCCCACAGCTACCATTCACATCCGACATAGCACGGGGCCGAATTGGATTCGACTTGGTCATTCGTGCGATTAGGTTGCAGGCCGAGGTTCCAGGAGGCCTCGTTAAACACCTGGACCAACCAATAAGTGCGGACCACGAGTTCGCCCTCGCCGCTTAGTTAGTAGCTAGGTAGTGAGCGTCGGCCCACCCGAGCCCGAGGGGTGGGGTCCCGGCGTCAGAATCGGGCTCACCCGGTCGGCCCGTCTCGACCGTCCGGGGAAATCGAAGGGACTTGGCCCTCCGGCATCTCCCGCCGGCAGCGGAGGTCGAAGGGCGAGATCAAAAGCGCCGGCTAAGCCTGTAGACGCCGATCGTTCGTGTCCGAGGACGTGGCTTCGATGCCACCGGCTCCATATATGCGAGGGTGCGCTGAGCGCAGCGAAGCACAACCCGTTTCGTGCTCGTCGATAGGCTGGGCTGACGCGGCCAGGACGGCCGAGTCAACAAAGAGGGAAGCGGGTCGCATGGCGATCAGCGAGCGCGAGTCCCAGCAGATCGAGAAGGCGAACGCGAGCGGTAATACGCCGATCGTCCTCATCCACGGCCTTTGGGTCCTGCCGAGCAGCTGGGACAACTGGGTCGAGTACTTCGAGCAGGAGGGTTATGCCGGTCTGACCCCGGACTGGCCGGATGACCCCGAGACCGTCGAGGAGGCAAGGGCGAACCCGGACGTCCTCGCCAAGAAGAAGCTCAAGCAGATCGCCGACCACACCGCGGAGGTGATCGGCGGGCTCGACAAGAAGCCGGCGGTGATGGGTCACTCCACGGGTGGGCTGCTCGCCCAGCTGATCGCCGACCGCGGGCTGTCGGCCGCGACCGTGGCGATCGACCCTGGTCCATTCCGCGGGGTGCTGCCGCTACCCGTTTCGACGCTGCGTGTGTCCGCGCCCGTGCTGAGGAACCCGCTGAACCGGGGACGGGCGATCACGCTCACCCTCGATCAGTTCAATTACGGCTGGGGGAACGCCCTGGGCGACGAGGAGACGAAGCAGCTCTACGAGACCTACCACGTGGCCGGATCGGCGGCGGCGCTGATGCAAATGGCAAACGCCAACGTGAACCCGTGGACCGAGGCGAAGCTCAACCCCAAGAACCCGGAGCGCGGCCCGCTCCTGATCATCGATGGCGAGAAGGATCACACCGTCCCGTGGGCGATCGCGAACGCCTCCTACAAGCGGCAGAGCCGGAACCCAGGGGTGACGGAGATCGTGCGGATGCCGAACCGGGGCCATTCGCTGACGATCGACAGCGGCTGGCGCGAGGTCGCGCAGACGGCGCTCGACTTCGTCAAGCGCTTCGTCTAGCTCCAGAGCTCCCTCAACGCTCCCTCCGGCCCCTCGACCGGATCCGCGTTGGGCAGCGGCACCGCACGGATATTGGCGACCGCCTCGTCGTGCTCGGCCGGATCGCCGCGGCGGATGTCCCAGGGCATTCCGTTCGGATAGGCGCCGATCACCAGCAGGTCTGGGCTCGAGCCCTGATTGCAGTGGCCGGTGCCCGCCGGCAGGACGAGGACATCGCCCTGCCCGATCTCGAAGCTCCGGCCGCTCGGCCCGCCGAGCGTGACCGTCGCCGTCCCGCCGATGATGCCCAGGGCCTCGTGGGTGATCGAGTGGAAATGGTGGAAGGAGAAAATCCCGTCCCGCCAGTCGGGCAGCCAGCCGTTGGACGCCAGCAGGTCCTCGCAGGCGTTCACCTCGCCGGCGGCCTCGACCCCGTGATAGATCAGGACGGGCAACGGAGAGTTGGCGATCCCGCCGTCGTCCTCGAAGTTGTGTATCTCCGGCTGCTGGGCCTCGATGCAGAGGAGGCTACGCCGCGCCGGCCGCGACCAGGACCTGGTTGGTGAGCCTGACCTGACCATTCCCGCCCGCGGCCTCGCGGACGGCGTCGGTGATCGCCTCCCGTGTCTCACGCTGGACGTCCTCGGGGTGCGACGCGATCATCGCCTTGATCGGCGCGGCCATCGCCACCGTGAACTCGGTGTACTCCTCGGGTGACTCGAACTCGAAGGTGACCTCGAGTTCCTCCACCTCGACACCGGAGAACCCGCCGCCCTCGAGCAGACCGCCGAGCGCCTCCTCAGTCGGGCGGGAGAGCGGGCCGGGTGTGCCGGGCGGGGGCGGCGGCACGTCGAGCTTCTCCATCGCGGTCTTCATCGCGATAGCCAGGAAGGGCACGCGCTCCGGCGGGCCCCACGAGCTGATCGCGAAGCGGCCGCCCGGCTTCAGAAAGCCCCGAATGTGCCTGGCCACGCCCTCGCCGTCGGGGTCGAAGATGATCCCCCAGCGGGAAACCGCAGCGTCGAAGCTCTCCTCGGGGAAGTCGAGCGACATCGCATCCGACTCCACGAACTCGATGTTCTCCAGACCCGCCGCGGCAGCACGCTGACGACCGAAGCCGAGCATCTCGGCCGAGATGTCCGTAGCGACAACGCTTCCCTCCGGCTCCACCTTGTGGGCCGCGGTCAGCGAGGGCTCGCCGTAGCCAGCGGCCACGTCGAGGACGCGGTCACCGGCCTTGATATCGGCCATCTCGACCAGTCGCTCGCTGACGACGCCCGAGCGGCTGTCGATGAGCTCGGAATACTCGTTCCATGCGGCGGCCACTCCGTTCCACTGGTCGCGCTGCTTCTCGCGGAACTCGGCAGCCTCGATTGGCTTCGCTTCCATTGTTCTCCCCTCTCGGTCGTTAGCGCAGCGCCGAGCCTATCTCGACGTCGCGATCTGCGGGAAATCACGCACTGATTGACCCTGGAAACACGGATGGCAGATCCCCTCGCCTGGCGGAAGATTTCCACATGCCGAGCCTGTGGCTTCTGCTCGCGAGCTTCGTTGGGTTCATCAACCTGTGCCTGCTCATCCCGGTTGTGCGAGCTTTGGTTAGTGATCGTGGGGCACCGCTGCCGCCGCGGGACCAGCATTTTTTTCATCCTGCGTTCATCTCCGCGAGACAATTTGCGGAGAGTCGAGATGCGCGTGTTGATCGTCGAGGACGAGCCCAAGATGGCCGGCCTGCTCCGCCACGGCCTGCGGCAGGAGGGGATTGCGGCGGATCTCGCCGCGAAGGGGGAAGACGCCGTCTGGATGGCGGGAGCCACGGAGTACGACGCCATCGTGCTCGACCTGATGCTCCCGGGCATCGACGGGTTCGAGGTCTGCCGGAGGCTGCGCGACGACGGGGTCCTCTCCCCGATCCTGATGCTCACCGCACGCGACGGCGTCCACGACCGCGTCGCCGGCCTCGACTCCGGCGCGGACGACTACCTCGTTAAGCCGTTCTCCTACGCGGAGCTGCTCGCCAGGCTCCGTGCGCTCGCACGCCGAAGCCACGGCCCCGGCACGCCGGAGCTGCGCGTCGGCGGCCTCCGCCTGGATCCCGCCAAGCACCAGGTTTGGAGGGGGAAGGAGGAAATCGAGCTCTCGGCCAAGGAGTTCGCGGTGCTCGAGGTCTTCATGCGCCGCCCGGGCGAGGTCCTCTCCCGCTTCCAGCTGCTAGAGCACGCCTGGGACTACGACTACGAGAACCGCTCCAACATCGTCGACTCCTATGTTCGCCTGCTGCGCCGCAAGATCGACAAACCGTTCGGGACGCGGTCGATCCAGACGGTCCGCGGCGCCGGCTACCGGCTGCGCGAGGACGGCGGCGAATGAGCCGAATTCCGATCCGACTCCGGATGACCCTCGCCTTCGCGCTGGTCAGCGCGGTCGTGCTGGCGGCGTTGGGCTACTTCGTCTACTCCCGCTTCGACGCCGAGCTCAGCGAGCAGATCGACCAGAGCCTGCGCACCCACGGCGACGACATCGCCGCGCTCGTGGCCGGCGGACAGCTTGTCGAGAACTCGAAGCTGCTCGGCCGCGAGGAGAGCTCGGCCCAGGTACTCACGCCGAACGGGCGGATCCACGCAACCACCCCGCAGCTCGGGCGCATTCCGCAGCTCACGCCGGGGGAGGCCGCCCGGGCGGCGCAGGCCTCCTTCATCGTGACCCGGGACCAGGTGCGGAGCATCGACGGCGAGGCGCGGCTGCTCGCCCGGCCCGCCGATAGCCCTGGCGGGCGGTTCGTGGTGGTTACGGCCGCCTCGCTCGACGACCGCAACGACTCGCTCGCCTACCTGCGGGCGCTCCTCCTCATCGGGATCCCGGTCGCCCTGCTGCTGGCCTCGGTGGCGGGCTACGCGGTCTCGGGCCGGGCGCTGCGGCCGGTCGAGGCAATGCGCCGGCGGGCGGCGGCGATTTCGGCCGCTGAGCCCGAGCGGAGGCTGCCGCTGCCCCAGGCCGACGATGAGATCCGCCGGCTGGGGGAGACGCTCAACGGGATGCTCGGCCGCCTCGAGGCCGCCATCGAGCGGGAGCGAGCCTTCGTCGACGATGCGAGCCACGAGCTCCGCACCCCTCTTGCGATGCACAAGACCGAGCTCGAACTTGCGCTCCGCTACGCGAAGACGCCGGAGGAGATGCGCGCGGCGATTACCTCGGCGGTCGTGGAGGTCGACCGCTTGATTCAGCTCGCCGAGGACCTCCTCGTCCTCGCCCGCTCCGCCGACGGCAAGCTGGCGCTGGACCTGAGGCGGGTTGGCGTCGCGGAGCTGCTCGGCAATCTGCGCGAGCGCTTCTCGGTGCGCATTGCCGACTCCGGTCGCGCGTTGGTTGTCGAGCCGACGAACGGGCTGACGGTGGAGGGAGACCGGCTGCGACTCGAACAGGCTCTTACCAACCTGGTCGAGAACGCGATCGAGCACGGCGGCGGGGAGATCATCGTGCGGGCGACCGAGGGCGAGGGGGAGGTGGCGATCCACGTCGAGGACCGTGGCCCGGGATTCGCTCCGGAGTTCATCGGGCGTGCCTTCGAGCGCTTCAGCCGCGGCGATACCTCGCGCGGAGGCGATGGCACCGGGCTCGGCCTTGCGATCGTCGAGGCGATCGCCCGCGCCCACCGAGGCAGCGCCCACGCGATCAACCGCGAGGGAGCCGGCGCGGATGTCTGGATCGAGCTGCCCCGCTGAGCGGGGTCGCTCCGGCGTCCTTTCACGGTCGATTCATCCGGGCTCCGTACAACCGCTCCCGCAATGATCGATCCACGAGAGGAGCAACCCAGATGCACTGGTCACGGAAGTACGTGATCGTCGGCGGCTCGGTCCTCGCCCTGGCGGCGGGCGGCGCGGGCGCGGCTGTCGCGATCGGCAGCGGAGACGACGAGGGCGGGGCCACCGGCCCAGGTGCGGACCAGGCCAAGGCCGCAGCCCTCGAGCTCTACCCCGACGGACACGCCAACGCGGTCGAGCGCGACTCCGAGGATGGCGGCACATGGGAGGTCGAGGTGAGGAAGGCCGACGGCAGCACGGTCGACGTACGCCTCGACCAGAACTACCAGCTGGTGGTCGCAGAGACCGACAGCGAGGACCAGGGAGGTAACTAGATGGAAGCCCGGGCGATCAAGCCCGCGGGGGCTGCGATGGCGAGCGTCGCCATCCTGCTCCCCGCGCTCGCCGGGTGCGGCTCGTCCGGGGATGAGTCCTCGTCCGCGCAGCAATCCGGCACGGATACCTTTCCGCAGTCGACCGAGCCGGCCAACGTGGACCCGGACGACTTCACGACCGAGATTGGCAATCCCTATTTCCCTCTCCCTGTCGGCGCGCAGTGGCGTGTCCGTGTCACCAACCAGGAGGGGGCCGTCCAGCACCAGGTGATCACGGTCACCGACCGAACCAAGCGGATCGCCAACGGCGTCGAGGCGCGCGTCGTCCACGACGTGG
>DATFOK010000142.1:0-9057 GCA_035265665.1 Solirubrobacterales bacterium
TTGTATGTGGGCTGGGATGGTGACCTGCGGCCCGAGCATGAGTACGACGACCTCGACGCCTTCTACCTGCGGCTGCGCGAGTCCCCGCAGCTGCCTTCGACCTCACAGCCCTCGGTGGGAGACTTTCGCGCTTGCTACGAGCCGCTCGCCAGTGCAGGGCGCGACGTGGTCTCCGTTCACATAGCCGCCGGCATCTCGGGGACCTGCGAGAGCGCGACCGAGGCGGCGCGCTCCCTGGCCGAAGAGGGGCATCCCGGGCGCATCGAGGTCGTCGACAGCCAGACCGGCGCCGGCGGTCTGGGCTGCCTTGTGGTGGCTGCCGCGCGCGCAGCCGAGCAGGGCGCAGAGCTGGACGCCGTCGTCGATACCGTGCGCCAAGCCCGCCAGCGCCTCGAAATCTGGTTTTGCCTAGACACCCTCGAATACCTGCGCCGCGGCGGGCGCATCGGGGCGGCCCAGGCGATGCTCGGGACGGCCCTGAAGGTCAAGCCGATCTTGACCTTCGGCACCGAGATCTCCCCCGTCGGCCGTGTCCGAACGAAGAAGCGCGCTTTGGAGCGGATGGACGAATACCTGCGTGGGCTGCACGACCGTGGCGCCACGGACTGGGTCGTGCAACACGCACAGTCACCCGAGGACGCCGAGCATCTGGTCGCTCAGGGCACCAAGATCTTCGGCGCGGGTCCACTGTTCTGCACCGAGGTGGGGCCGGTGCTCGGCACGCACCTCGGCTCCGGAATGCTCGTCGGAGGCGTCGTGCGGCCTGATCCGTTCAGCCGGCCGGGAGACGACCTCCTGTCGTAGTAGTCCGAGCCGCTCTCGGGCCCGTCAGTGTGGCTCGAAGCGCGAGAAGCAGGAGCGCGACTAATGACCTGGTTTCCATGCGGAGGAGTCGGGCCGGGTTGCTCAAGCTGCTGCTTTCCATGCAAAGCAGCACTGTCGGCGGCAGCCGACCGCGGTGGTCGCGTTCGCGTGCAGGAGCGCCGGCTCCCTAGTCGGGGTGCCGACTGGTCTCGCGGATACGCGTGCGGTGGTAGCGAGAGACGAATCGGGCCCCCGCTACTAGCCAAGGGCCCTCGAAAGAGGGCCCTTGGTGTAGGGCCCTTGTGCCAAGGATGCGGCCGATGTAGGTTCATCTTCGTGGGCAGTGTTTGCCCGGCATCGCTGTTTCCCGTCGATACCGACTAATGGGCTTCGGAGGGACACAGGCCGGGTGGCGCGTCGGAGCGGACGCCGGGTCTGTGGACGCAGCCGGCCTGAGCTATCGGCTCATGTCGCTTCCCATGGCGGGGGCGGTCCTTCACGTGGGCGCTCACCCCGACGATGAGGACAGCGGACTGCTCGCGTATCTGGCGCGTGGGCTCTGCGTGCGTGCCGTCTACTGGTCGGCCACCCGGGGCGAGGCCGGCCAGAACCGGCTCAATGCCTACCGCGATGAGGCCCTGGGCGTGTTCCGAACCTGGGAGAGCGAGGACGCTCGCGGCATCGACGGCGCGGAGGCGCTGTTCGGCCCCTTCTATGACTTCGGCTACAGCAAGACCGGTTCCGACGCGTTGTCCAAATGGGGGCGGGAGGCCACGGTGGGCGAGATCGTCCGGGCCATCCGCCTGATTCAGCCGGAGATAGTCATCTCCCGCTGGGAGGGGGAGGCTGGCGACGAGCACGGCCACCACCAGGCGATAGGCGAGGCCACGACGGAGGCCTTTGGCGCGGCCGGCGATCCGGACCGGTTCCCGGAGCTCGCTGAGCTCGGCTTGACAGCGTGGGAGCCCCGGCGGCTCTACCAGTCGGTGGGCGGCGACTGGACGCCCGAACAGGACCTTGCCTCGCTGGGAGCGGTCCGGGAGGATCTAGAGCGGGAGGGCTTGGTTCGAATCGACGCCGGCCGCCTCGATCCAATCGCAGGCCGGACCTTCCAGGAGGAAGGCTGGGCTGCCCTGAACGAGCACCGCTCCCAGGGGATGGCGCTGCTGCCCGGGGCCGGCCACTTCATCTACTACTACCGGCTGGTCGCGCGCTCGGACAGTGACCGGGGGCGGGTTGTTGCCGGCCCGAGAAGCCTGTTCGACGGCTTCGATCCCTCGCTGACCGGCCTTGCCGATCATGCCGGCAGCGGGTCCGCCTGGCTACGTGCCGAGCTGGAGGGGGTGAAGAGCCAGGCCGAGCGGGCGCTCGCCGCCCTTCGCGTCCCGGATGCTGTTGCGGCCGGCCGCTATCTGGTCGTGGGCCGATCGGCCCTCCGAGGCACCATCTCCCAACTCGACTCCCGCCTCGACGCCGCGGCCGCCGCTGCGCTATCCGCCTACCTTCAGCGCAAGCTCGACGACTTTGACGCGGCCGCGGCCGCATGCCTCGGCCTGCGGCTGGAGTGCCGGAGCGCCGCCGCGCGCGTGATCCCGGGGCAGTCCTTCGACGTCCGGGCCCGCCTGTGGAACTTCGGCCCGCTTCCCATCGAGGTCGAGTCACTCCGGTTAAACGTTCCGCCCGACTGTCGGGTTGAGGAGGGTACGGAGCGAGGGCGGGGACCAGTCGGACCCGAGGGTGCGGTGGCCGGGGCGAGCTTCAGCGTCAGCGTGTCGCGGGAGGCCGCCCTCAGCTCCCCATACTGGCTTGCCGAGCCACGGGGGCACTACGTCTATCGGTGGCCGCTCGAGCCATACTGCTCGCGCCCATTCCGGCCACCTCGGTTCGAGGCCGACTGCGAGGTCGAAGTGGAGGGACACCGGATCCTCATGCGGGCCCCCGCGGTGGCGCGCAGCGCCTTCCCCGGCGGCGTGCGCGACCTCTATCCGACGGTCATCCCCCCGGTCTCCCTTCGTCCTCTTTCGGCCCTCGTCTGCGTGCCGGCCGGCGGAAAGGGATCGGGACGTAGAGGCCGCGTGCTTCCGGAGTCCTTTGAGCCCGACTCGGACGGTGGCGAGACGTACCTGGAGTTCGACGTTCTGGTGCGCAACCACACCGATCGCGAGCTGAGCGGCAGGATCGAGGCCGAGGTTCCCTCCTGGATGGCGGTCGAGCCGCAGGAGCTCAAGGTCTCGCTGGGCGCCGGCGAGAGCCGGCCTTGCGCCTTC
Organism: Solirubrobacterales bacterium; assembly: GCA_035265665.1. Lineage (GTDB taxonomy): Bacteria > Actinomycetota > Thermoleophilia > Solirubrobacterales > 70-9 > DASUPK01. The sequence continues at coordinate 3,072 of DATFOK010000142.1, forward strand.
GCGGCCGCGGCGTCCACCGCTTCTCCGCCCGGCTCGGAGGTGCTGCGCTTTCGCATGGAGTGCGAGGGGCGAAGCTACTCGACCACGGTCATGCCGGTGCGCATGGGCCCCCTGAACGTCAAGGGCGAACCCGACGCCGCAAGCTGCATTCGCGAGACCTTCGTGCTCGCTCCCTCGCAGGTCGATCTCCACATGATTACCGCCCGCTTCGCCCGCGGGCTGCCGTACGCCTACATCGCGGGGGCGGACGAGGACGTGCCGCGCTTGCTCGAAACCTTCGGCGTCCGGTTCCGGATGCTCGAGGACGAGGAGCTTCACCGGCTCGACCTCGATCAGTTCGACGGGATCGTTGTTGGGCCGGGAGCCTACTCGGCCCGCGCGGAGCTCCGTGCCGCCGCGCCCAGGCTGCTCGACTACGTCGAGGGCGGGGGCACACTGATCGTCCAGTATCAGCCCTACAGGTACCAGGCGCCCGGTTTGGCGCCGTATCCGTTCAGCTACAGCGAGCCTCACGACCGCGTCACCGATGAGGCGGCGCCGGTTCGTCTCGTCTCGCCCGAGCACTCGCTGTTCCATGTCCCCAACGAGATCGAAGACAGTGACTTCGAGGGGTGGGTGGGTGAGCGCGGCCGCTACTTCTTCGGCGAGTGGGATCGACGCTACCGTCCGCTTGTCGCCTGCGCGGATCCGGGCGAGGACCCGAAGCTCGGCGGGTTGCTGGTCGCCGAGCACGGGCGCGGGACCTACGTCTACTGCGGCTACTCTCTCTTCCGCCAGCTTCCCGCCGGCGTCCAGGGCGCCTTCCGGCTGTTCGCGAACCTGCTGGCCCTCCCGGCGGTCCGCCTCGCGGAGAGGATCGACTTCATGAGAGGGACGGAGCTCTTCGCCTCGCTGCCCGATCGGCAGCTCGCAGAACTGGCCAAGGTCACCACGGACCGGCTCCTGGACGACGGCACGGTGATCTCCTCCCAGGGAGATCCGGCACGCGAGGTCTACGTCGTTCGCGAAGGAGAGGTCTCGATCCTGCGCCGCGACGGCGCAGAGGAGGAGCTGAATGTGTGCGGGAGGGGATCGTGCATCGGCGAGGTGGCTGTGCTCGGCAAGCTGCCGCGGACGGCATCGGTGGTCGCTCGTGGGCCGGCACGCTTGCTGGTGCTCGAAGCAGAGCAGCTGGAGCGGCTCCTGAAGGAGGAGCCGGAGATGTCACGGGCCCTGCTCACCCTTCTCGCAAAGAGAGTCGCTTCCGAAGCCGGGCTGCCGGGATGAGAGTCGGCCTTCTTTGTCACAGCGGGATCGGCGGAAGCGTTCGCATCGCAACCGGGCTGGCCTGCGCCCTCTCGTGGCGCGGTCACCAGGTCCACGTCCTGGCGCGGACGCCGCCCGCCTTCGACTCGCTGGGCGAGAGCGGGGTGTGTCTCCACACCCTGCCGCCGACTCCGGATCGAGACCCACCCGGTGGTCTCAAGGTCGCCTGGAGCAGCGACGAGCAGGCCGCGTTCCGCTCCCTGGTCTCAGAGGTCGTTCGAGCCGAGCGCCTCGATGTGCTGCACGCCCACTACGCGGTGCCCTTCGCGCACGTCGCAGCCTGGCTCGTTCGCAGGCTGGGCCACCGGGCCCCGGTCACCCTGGCGACCCTGCACGGCACGGATGTAAGCATCCACGGCCGCGAGCCGCGTCGGCGCCGCATGCTGTCCGAGGACCTCCGCACGCTCGGGGTGATCACCAGCGTCTCGCACCACCACGCCCGCCTCGCCCGGCAGGTTCTCGGCCTCGGCGACCTGCCGATGGTGATCCCCAACTTCGTCGATGTGACGAGGTTCCGGCCCGCGCGGTTCCGCCGCCAGGGGAAGCCTCGCATCGTTCACGTCTCCAACTTCAGGGGGGTCAAGGATGCTCCGAGTCTCGCCCGCGTCTTCCTCGCCGTCCGGGAGCGGATCGACGCCGAGCTCTGGCTGATCGGGGATGGACCGGGGCTCCCCGTGGTCGAGGCCATGCTCGCCGAGGCCGGCGAATCCGGTGCCGCTCGGTCCTTCGGCGTCACCACCGACGTGGCCCCGATCCTGCGCGAGGCCGATCTCCTGCTGATGACCAGCTACGCCGAGAGCTTCTGCATGGCCGCGGCGGAAGCCATGGCCTGCGGCGTCCCTGTCGTCGCCACCCGGGCGGGGGGTATCTCCGAGGTCGTGGGCGACGGAGCCACGGGCCATCTGTTTGCGGTCGGGGACCACGCCTCGGCCGCCGAGGCGGTGGTCGAACTGCTCGCCTCCCCACGGCTGCGCCGCAGGCTCGGCGGCGCGGCACGGCAGCGGGCCACGCGCTTCGCGCCCGAGCGGGTTGTTCCGATCTATGAGGGGCTGTACCACGATCTCCTCGGCGCGACAGCCGCGAGTGATCAACGCCCCGCTGGCACAGCGGGCTGGGCGGGCTTATGACTGTGCTCGCCCAGCTGGCCGGGTCCGCAGAGGGCACGACGCTCCTGCGAGAGGAAGGCGTCTTTCTCGATCGCAGCTCATTCGTCGAGGCGCTCCGGCCTCCGGAGAGCGAGAGCCTGGCTCGGTTGCTCGATGCCGGCGGCGATGTGGGACGCGCTCCGATCGTCTACATGGGCCAACAGCTCTCCGTCGACTACGGCCCATCGGTGCTCGCAAAGCTCTTCGCTCTCTGCGAGCTACAGGCCAATCACGACACCCTTGGAGTCGCCCTCTGGGTCGATACGGACCGGGCGGGTTCGGACAAGCGGATGACATCGATCGCATGGCCCCGACCCGCCGGGCGGGAGGGCGTCAGCCTGGCCCCGCCCGGCAGCAAGAAACGCGAGCCCAGGTTCATCCGCATGGAGCAGCCGTCGCTTGCGCAGGCGTGGGACCGCCTCCGCACCTACCTCGGCGAGTCGGGGGCCGGGACCCGGTCGCTGGAGCGATATGCGCGACTCCGGGGGATCACCGTGAGCCCGCCCGCGCGCACGCTCGCGGATCTGAGTGCGCGGCTTACGGAGTTCGTGCTCGCTGAGAACAGGATCCGCCCGGCGCACATTCGGCTCTCCCGCCTGCTGGAGGAGACGGGGGTAGTGGAGCGGGTCCAGGCATGCGTCGACGCCCTGCCGCGGGTGATCGAGGTCTTCAACCGCGCCCTGGAGGATCTGCGAGGGGCGGGGGTCGACCCGCTTCTCCATCCGCTCCCCGACGACTACCTGCCGTTGCGCGTGGCATGTGAGGCCGACCACACCCGGCTTCGGCTGCGACGGCGCGATGGAGTAGGCGGGACATATGCGGTGGCGCGGTGCCAGTGCGGTGCCTCCTATCGGTTTCGGCTCGGTGGGGATGTCCTCTCCATTGCGGAGATCACCCGGACCCGCCGCTGGAGCCCAGACGTGCTCTTGCCGGTGTTCCTCAACGACCTGGCGAGCGGAGTGGTTGGGGGCCGGAGCAGCGCCGTCTACGGGATGGTGCTGAACCGCGTCCTGCGCGAGGCGCTCGGTGAGGACCCGATACCGATGCTCGTCCCGGAGAGCCTCGTATCGGAGGACGGCGTTGACACCGAACCGGTGGGGGAGAGCCTGGTCGTCAGCTACCTGCTCGACAGCTGAGATGGACCCCGTAGACGTCCTCGCGTTCTCCCCCCATCCCGACGATGCGGAGATCGGCTGCGGAGGCGCGCTCGCGCTCGCCGCGAACCGCGGCCTGCGCGTCGCTATCGCCGATCTCACCGAGGGCGAGCGGGCCAGCCGGGGCAGCCCCGCCAGTCGGGATGAGGAGAAGGGGGCCGCCGCCCGAAATCTCCGCCTTTGCGCGCGGATCGGCGTGGGCCTCGCAGACGGCGAGATCGGCCGCTCGCCCCAGGCACACCTAAGGGTCGTCGAGGTGATCCGCGAGACGCGGCCACATACCGTGCTGGGGCCCCCTCTGCATGATCGTCACCCGGATCACGAAGCGGCTGGGAGGCTCGTGAGAGAGGCCTGCTTCGAGGCGGGTCTGGCAGGGGTCGGCGAAGGCGTGCGGCACCGCCCCGGGCGACTCTTCCACTACATGGTGCACTCACCATTCGACCCTTCGTTCGTCGTCGATTGCTCGGAGGTCTGGGCCCAGAAAAAAGCCGCGGTGAGCAGCTACCGAAGCCAGTTCTCGCCCGACGGTGAAGACTCGATGACCGCGCTCAGCGGTGGCGACTTTCTCGAGCTCCTGGAGGTGAGGGGGCGATGGTTCGGCGCGATGATCGGCGCGATCTACGGGGAGCCTTATCTCACGCGCGGCCCAGTCCCGCTCCGTGGGCTCCCGGAGCCCCGTGGGCAGAGGACGCGCCAGGGATCGCCCTCGCCTCTGGAGTACTCGATGTGGTGACCGCAGGTGTGGCAAGGCGCCTGGCGGAGGGCGGTGCTGCGCTCGCCTCGAACCTGCGGCGCCCGGATCTCCGCAGGGCCCAGCTCGCCTTTGGCTCCGCCTACGCGGCCGAATGGTGCCTGATCGTCGCCCTCGGGATACTGGCATTCCGGGACGGCGGCGTCACGGCCGTCGGGATCGTGGCCCTGGTCCGGATGGTGCCCGCCGCCCTGATCGCTCCGTTCGCCACCGCGGTGGCCGATCGGATCCGCCGCGATCAGGTCCTGATCTGGGTGGGGATCCTGCGCGCCGCTGCCATCGGTGCTGCAGCCCCGCTGGTCGACGTGTCCTCCCTCGCCGTCTACGCCCTCGCCCTGCTCTCCACGATCCCCTTCACGGTCTTCCGCCCCGCCCACTCCGCGCTGTTGCCGGCGCTGTGCGTGACGCCCAGCGAGCTGACCGCCGCGAACGCGGCTCGGGGATTGCTCGATTCGGCGAGCACCCTCCTCGGTCCTCTGCTCGCCGCGCTGTTGCTCGATGTCAGCGGCCCGGGGGCGGTATTGGCGCTGACCGCTGCGCTGTCGCTCTGGTCGGCGGTACTGGTGAGCATGATCGATTACGAGCCCGCGCCCCGCCAGGCGCCTCCGGCCCGGATCCGGATCGCCGCCGACACTGCGGAGGGCCTGCGTGTGGTCGCCGGCCATCGCGACGTGGCGATGCTTTTCGTCCTGGGCGGGGTACAGGCGGTCACCAGGGGCGCGCTCAACGTGTTCACCGTCGTGGTGGCAATCGAGCTCTTGGAGACCGGTGAGCCGGGGGTCGGGGTCCTGACTGCGGCGATTGGCGTAGGCGCGGTCGTCGGCTCGATCGGAGCCTCCGTCCTGGTCGGGAGCCGTCGCCTCGCCGCCTACACCGGGATTGGGATAGCGATGTGGGGGATGCCGCTCGCCTTGATCGGGATCTTCCCGGCCGAGGCCGTCGCGCTTGCCATGCTGGCGATCGTCGGCGCTGGGAACGCACTCGTCGATCTTGGCTACTTCACTCTGTTCCCCCGGCTCCTGCCGGATGAGGTCCTGGCGCGCGTTTTCGGGGCTCTCGAGAGCCTGGTGGCCCTCACAATCGGCCTTGGCGCGATTCTGACGCCGCTTCTGATCTCCCTGCTCGACATCAGGGGCGCGCTGGTGGCGATCGGACTCATGACCCCGGCCGTGGTGGTCCTGTGCTGGTTGCGGCTGCGGAAGGTGGACGACGCCCTCGCGGCAGAAGCGGATGTCATCGAGCGGCTGCGTAAGGTGCCGATGCTTCGGCCCCTGCCCATCTCCACAATCGAGCAACTCGCCCGTCAGGTGCGCGAGGAATCGGTCCCGCAGGGCGCGACGGTGATCGAGCAGGGAGACGTCGGCGACAGCTTCTACGTGATCGTTGGCGGGAAGGTCGAGGTCAAGCAGAACAGGCAGGTGCTCAGCGTGCTCTCGGATGGCGACTCGTTCGGCGAGATCGCCCTGCTCCGCGACGTCCCGCGGACGACGACCGTTCGGGCCCGCACGCCTCTGAGGCTCTATGCGCTCGATCGACGGGAGTTCGTCCCCACCGTGAGCGGTTACTCGGCGAGCGCGGTCGAGGCCGAGGCGTTGGTCGAGGCTCGCTTAGCACACGGCTAGAGCCGGCCG
>DATFOK010000143.1:0-3036 GCA_035265665.1 Solirubrobacterales bacterium
CAACCGGCGCCGACTCGAACTCCTTCCACGCCACGCGCCAGAGGTCGTAGCGCTGGCCTCCCACCGAGCCCAGCCTGGTGGAGCTGGTGGAGGCACCTTCGACGTCCCTGAACTCGTCCCACTTGTCGTTGGCGTAGGTGACTGGGTTGCCGATCTTGACCAGAGCCGCGATCACGGCGACGACGCCGAGTGCGGCGAGGCCATACGGGGCGACCCGGCGGGCGGTGTCCCCTGCGGCCGATCCGCGCAGGCCATTGTCGAGCAGGGCCGCGAACAGGCCGAAGAGGAGCGCGGCGAAGGTGAGGACGAGCAACGCGGTGCTGGCGTCGTCGACGACGGAGTCCGTAACCGGCTGACCGTCCTGGAAGGCGTGGTAGGGATCGAGCAGCGGCCCTGAGAAGATCGCCACGCCCGCCGCGGCCGCGAGAGCGAACAGCGTCCGGCGCAGGCGATCCGGGCCGATCGCCAGGAATACCGCGGCGCCGCAGACGATCCCGATGGCGACGCCGCGCGACTGGGTGAGAAAGGCGAGCCCCAGCGCAAGCACCGCGATGGCGAACGAGACGGCCCGCACCGGAGTGTTTCGCCCGCGTTCCGAGGCGAGGCCGATCAGGGGCCAGAAGGCGAACGCGAACAGCGTTGCCGTGGCGTTCCGGTAGCCGAGGGGGTCCTCTAGGCGGCCGCCCCCGAAGAGGTCGGCGCCGTTAGCGATCAGGGCGATCAGCGTGATGACAGCGACCGCTCCCACCCCGAAGAAGATGCCCTGGCCGACCCAGAGCGCCTGGCGCCGTCCGCGCAGGGCGAGCGGGACGGTGATCACTGCCGCGTACAGCAACGTCCGCGCCGCCCCCTCCCAGGCGCGCGCCGCTGATTCCCCCCAGATCGAGGAGAGCAGGGTCCAGGCGGCAAAGGCCCAGACAAGTCCCACGGCGATGCTCAGGGGCCCACGGTCGAGTTGGATCCCGCCGGCGATCTGAGTCGAGATCAGGATGGTCAGCGCGAGGATCGCGATCAACGCCCAGTAGCGCAGGGCGAAGGCCCCGTCGAAGGCGCACGCGATCACGAGGAGCGCGGCGACGGCGCCCGCGGGAGCGGCGCCGAGAACGCGTCTTCTCGTGAGGCGAAGCCGTTCCTGCGCTCGCGCCCGTCTCGGTGGCGTGATGGCTTCGCTCACTCTGCTCCCGTCACCCTAGATCGATTTCCCGACGGCGCATTGTGGCAGCGGTCCATTCGAGGAAGCATTTCGGTGGGGACGGACAGTCCGGCTTGCCGATGCGGAGCCGGTATAAGCCGTGAATGGACGTCGGTTTCGGGGAGGCACTTCTCTACAGCGGCGCGCTCCTCGCGGTGGCGGCCGCCCTCTCGGGGCTCATGCGCGGAACCGTGCTCTCGATCTCCGTGCTCTCGGTGGCCGCCGGGCTGATCCTGGCCGAGACCGGGGCGATTCACATCGAGGGATCTGACACGGCGGTCGTCAACCTCTTCCTGCTCGCCCTGATCGTCACGCTGTTCTCCGACGGGCTGTTCGTCGAGCGGGAGCTGCTCGTCGTGCACTGGAGCCCCGTGGTGCGCGCTCTGCTGATCGCCATGCCGCTCACGCTCGTCCTGCTGGCCCTCGCGGCGAAGCTGCTCTTCACCGAGCTGAGCTGGGCGGAGGCGTTCCTGCTCGGCTCGGTCCTCTCGGCGACCGACCCGGTGGTGACCTCGGCCGTGGTCACGTCCCAGCGGGTCCCCGCCTCGGTTCGGCACGCCCTCAACCTCGAATCGGGGCTCAACGACGGCCTGGCGCTGCCGTTCGTCCTCTTCTTCATCATCCTCGCCTCCCCCGGGGGTGACGCGGGCAGCGAGGGCATGAAGTTGCTCGGCGAGGCCGCCTTCGGGGCAGTGCTCGGGGTCCTGCTCGGCGTCGGCGCCGGCCGGCTCACGCGCCACCTTCCGGGCGGCGGCATCGTGCGCCGCTACGAGGGGATCTACGCCCTCGGGGTAGGCCTGTTCGCCTACGGTCTCGCCGACGTAACTCTCGGCAACGGTCTCATCGCGGCATTCGTCTGCGGGATCTCGTTGGCGGCGGCGGAGCACGACATCGCGGACGACTTCGTGGTCTTTGCGGAGAACATCAGCTCGATCCTCCAAGTGCTGACCTTCTTCGCCTTCGGAGGCCTGATCGTCGCGACCGGCTACCAGGCGGATGTTCCGCTGCTGGTCATCTTCATCACCTTTGCGCTGCTGATCGCGCGCCCGGTCGCGATCACGCTCTCCTTCGTCCGGGTTGGGCTGCCAGCGCCACACCAGGGTTTCATCGCGTGGTTCGGGCCCAAGGGGGTGGCCGGGATTCTCTTTGCGGAACTCGTCCTCAACTCGGACGTGGGCAACAACAGCCTGATCTTCGAGACCGCGGCGTTCGTCATCCTGGCCTCGATCGCTGCGCATGGCCTTACCGACACCGTTGGGGCCAAATGGATCGAGCGCCGGATGGCCGCTAGCCGCTGAGGACCTTCTTCTTCTCCTCCCGGAACTCCGCGGCCGTCAGCACGCCCTTCTCCTTGAGCTCGCCGAGCCGCTCGAGGCGGCCCAGCTTCGCGTCCTCGGGATGCCGCTCCTCGTCCGAGAGGCCCTTGACCGCCGAACCAATTCTGCGGCCCGCCTCCGCGCCCGCACGGCTGGCGCGCTCCCGCATGGAGAGCACCCAGTCCCCGCGTTTCGCATCGGGGAACTCCTGGTGGGTCTTACGCCGGAGCGCCTCGACACCAACACCGGCGAGCGCGATCAGCGCCAGGGTGAGCACGAGCTGACGGGTGCCGGAAGGCGGCCAGATGATCACCGCCAGCAGGGCGGCTCCGGCGAAAACGGACCAGACGATCCCGGCCCGCTCTCGCAGGGTCGGCGCGAGGGCCCGGCGCACGTTGACAGCGGCGCCCGCCGGGGAAGCGAGAAACGAAGCGATCACGAAGAAGACGCCGAGGAGGATCACCGTGCTGGAGATGCTGTTCAGCAACTCGGTGGAGATGTTCCAGGCGTGCTCGGCCGGGACTCGCG
>DATFOK010000144.1:0-7644 GCA_035265665.1 Solirubrobacterales bacterium
AGCTGGGTGAGGCGGCGCTGGGTGCGCCAGAAGCGGATCAGCTCACCGGCGGTTTGCGGCTCCTGCTCGGTCTGAACGGCCACCTGCCCAACGTTACATAGGAGGTAATCGACGCCAGGCCCCTTCTCCGGGAGCCTGACCCTTCATCGTCAACCAACCGTTGGAGGAAAGCCGATGACCGAGGTAGCGGAGTACATCGACAACGCACAGCAGAGCGCGGCGGAGCTCGCGGATCGCTATATCGCGCTCTGGAACGAGGCCGACCCCGACCGCCGGCGCGAGCTGATCGCCGGGCTCTGGAGCGAGGGCGGCGAGCACATCCTGCAGCCGCCCGAAGAGGCCCGCCGGATCGCGGCGGGACCTGGAGTCGGGGGAAGCGCGATCATCGAGGCGCGGGGCCATACGGAGATCGAAGCTCGCGCGACCTCGGCTTACGAGCACTGGGTCGCGACGGAGGGGTGGAGCTTTCGGCGGCGCGACGACGCTGAGCGGGTCCATGACGTCATCAAGTTCCACTGGGAGGCTGTGGACGGCGACGGCGAAGTGACCGGCGCCGGTCTCAACTTCCTCGTACTCGCCGCGGACGGCCGGATCGAGCGCGACTACACCTTCGTCGTCGCGTGAGCCCGCCCGGCGGCCGGCTAGGGCGCGAGATCGTGCACCAGGTCGGCCGCCGGTCGAACGTCGCCGATCCGCTCGATGCACTCACCGGCGTAGAGCGGCCCGGCGTCGACCAGGCTGGATGGTCCGTCTGCGGTTGCCGCGGCCGGGCCGAACAGCGGGCGGCTCGGGCGCTGGGAGGCCGCAAGCCGAAACTGGAATGAGATCGGCACTCGGGAGGCGCCGAACGAGGTGACCTTGTGGATCGCCCTGACCCAGGCCGGCCCGCGCGGGTCTCCCCTCAGCCAGCGATCGGTCGCGGCGTTCGGCACGACCCGGTGAGGCGCCGGCCAGCCGAGCCCGAACAGCTCGGTGAGGAGCGTCTCTCGCGCCTCGACCAGGCGCTCCGTGTAATCGGGATGGGCGCCGCTCTCCTCCGACATCAGGAAGCGAGTGCCGGAGACGATCCCGTCGGCGCCGGCGTCGAGGCGATCGCGGACCTCGGCGGAGCCGGTGACGCCACCCGCCGAGAGGACCGGGTAGTCGGGTCCGAGCGCCGCTCTGCTCCGCTCGAGCAGCTCGGCGGCCGGGGTCGTGCCGCGAACGTGGCCGCCCGCCTCGACGCCCTGGGCGATCACGCCGTCTGCGCCTTCCTCACGGGCCGCGAGCGCCTCCTCGGCCGAGCCGACCTGGTGGAGCCAGATCCGGGAGGTCCGCCGACGGGGCCGCCCCCAGAAGGTGACGAGGACATCGGCCTGTTCCGCGGCCTCGAAGTGGGCCGGGCGGGCGAGGACCAGGAGCAGGTTCACGGCGATCGGCCGGTCCGTCAACCGCCGGGCGGCTGCGATCTCGTCCCGCAGCTGGTCCGGGCCGAGGATTCCGATCGTGCCGAGGCCCCCGGCGTCGGAGACCGCCGCCGCCAACTCGGCGCCGGCGAGCCCGCCGCCCATCCCGGCCTGGACGATCGGGACCTCCAAGCCGATCCGCTCGAGCAAGTCGCCCACGGGCGAAGTATCGCGCTGACTGGCCAGTCGGCAGATGCGAGGGTGCGCCGCAGGGAAGCGAGGCGCAACCCGTTTCACGTAGGCTCCGGTCCGTGGACCTGAGCCTCACCGAGTCGGAGGCTGCCTTCCGGGACGAGGTCCGGAGCTGGCTGGAGGAGAACCATCCGGGGCCTGCGCCGGAGGGCGACGATGCAGCCGAGTTCGAGTTCCGCCGCGCCTGGCAGAAGAAGATGCACGAGGCGGGCTGGGCCGGGATCTCCTGGCCTGAGGAGTACGGCGGCAAGGGCGCCACACTGATCGAGCAGTCGATCTTCAACGAGGAGCTCGCCCGACAGCGGGTCCCGGCGCCGGCCAACGTGCTCGGCCTGGTGATGGGCGGTCCGGTGGTGATCGCCCACGGCGACGAGGAGCAGAAGGAGCGCTACCTCGAGCCGATCCTCTCGGGAGATGAGATCTGGTGCCAGGGCTTCTCCGAGCCCGAGTCCGGCTCGGACCTCGCCTCGCTCAAGACGCGGGCGGTGAAGACCAACGGCAGCTGGAAGGTGACCGGCCAGAAGGTGTGGACGACGTACGCTCACGAGGCGAAGTGGTGCATGCTCCTCGCCCGCACGGACCAGGACGCCCCCAAGCACAAGGGGATCACCTACTTCCTGCTCGACATGGAGCAGCCGAACGTCGATGTCAGGCCGCTCCGCCAGATCACCGGCGAGGCCGAGTTCAACGAGATCTTCCTGGAGGAGGCCGAGATCCCCGACGAGAACATCATCGGCGAGGTCGGTGGCGGCTGGCAGGTTGCGATCACCACGCTGATGTTCGAACGCGCCGGCCTCGGGGCGGCAGCCGTGCTGGGATTGAAGCGATCGCTGGAGGACCTGATCGCGATCGTGCGTGAGCGTGGCCTCGACGAGGACCCCGTCGTCCGCCAGAAGATCGCGGAGCTTCAGATCGGGATCGAGGCGATGCGACTCGGCTCGCTTCGCGCCCTCACCCAGACGATGAAGACCGGCATCCCCGGTCCCGAGGGCTCGCTCAGCAAGTGGGAGTGGGCCGACTACAACCAAGCCCTGACCGAGCTCGGCAACGACGTCCTCGGCCCGGAGGGAATGCGCGTGGGGACCGATTGGAGCTATCGCTTCCTCCGCTCGCGCGCCAACTCGATCGAGGGCGGCACCACCGAGGTGCTCAAGAACATCATCGCCGAGCGCGTACTCGGCCTGCCGAGGCTGAGGTAGCGGATGAACTTCGACCTGAACGACGAGCAGCAGGAGATCAAGCGAACCGCCCACGAGTTCCTCGCCTCCCGCTTCAAGCCGGAGACGGTGCGGAAGCTGGCCGAGTCACGCTCCTACGACGACGGGCTCTGGAAGGAGATCTCCGAACTCGGCTGGCCCGGGATCGCGATCGCCGAGGAGGACGGGGGACAGGGTCTCGGCATGGTCGAGTTGGCGGTGCTGCTCGAGGAGACCGGGATCGCCTGCGCGCCGACCCCGCTGCTCGGCAGCGCCGGCGCGGCGTTGGTCATCTCGGCGGCCGGGTCCGACGAGCAGCGCTCGCAGTGGCTGCCGAAGCTCGCCTCCGGTGAGGCGACCGGCTCGTTCGGGGGCTTCGCTGACGGCAAGAGCACCCTTTTCTGCGACCTGCCCACCGCCGACGTGGTCGTCATCTTCGACGGCGCAGGGGCACTGCTCGCGCCGGCGTCAGACGTGGACTTCGAGCCCTTCGAGGCCATCGACGCTACTCGCACCTATGGCCTCGTCTCCGATGCCTCCGGCGATCGGCTCCCGGGTGACGTGGATGCAGGCCGCGACCGGCTAGCCGTTGCGATCGCCGCGGAGCTCACCGGGATCGCCCAGCGCACCCTCGAGATGGCGGTCGAATATGCGCGCGAGCGCCAGCAGTTCGGCCGGCCGATCGGCGCCTACCAGGCGGTCGGCCACCGCTGCGCCGCGATGCTGCTCGCCACCGAAGAGTCCCGCTCATTGACCTACTACGCGTCCTGGACCGCCGACGCCGAGCCCGAGTCGCTGCCGATGGCGGCCGCGATGGCCGGCGCCAGAGGATCCGAGGCGGGATGGGAGGTCCCGGCCTCTGCTCTGCAGGTCTTCGGCGGCATCGGCTTCACCTGGGAGCACGACCTCCAGTTCTGGCTCAAGCGCGGCCGGGTCACCGGCCGCATGCTCGGCACCCCGCGCGATCATCGCGAGCGGGTCGCCGACCTCTCCGGCCTCGGCGCCGGGGAGCCCGTCACCGCTTAGACACCGATCATTTTCCTCAGTGCGGCGAGTCTCTAACTGAGACTCCGACAAACGCACAAAGGAGGAGTGATGAGCGTCAGCTTTCCGGGCGAGTCAGCGGAGTACAGGGCGGCGCGCGATCGCCTGCTCGAGCAGGAGATCCAATTGCGCCGAGCGACGGAGGGGGTGGCCGAAGCGAGGCGTGGGCTGCCGCCGGGCGGAGTCGTTCCCGAGGACTACGTCTTCGAAGGCGCCGGGCCGGACGGCGCCCCCACGGACGTCCGCCTGTCGGAGCTCTTCGCGCCCAGGAGAGACTCGCTCGTCATCTACAGCTTCATGTTCCCGCGCACGTACGGCGGCGACCGGCCCGGGCCCGCGACGGGGAAGACGGCGTTGCTGCCGCTCGAGGAGGGGCCGTGTCCATCCTGCGTCGCCCTGATCGACCAACTCGACGGCGCCGCTAGGCACCTGGGTCTGGGCCTCAATTTCGCCGTGGTGGCAAAGGCTCCGATCGACCGCGTCCTCACCTTCGGGGAGGAACGAGAATGGCGGTGGCTACGCCTTCTCTCCTCCGCCGGCAACACCTACAACCGCGACTATCTGGCCGAGGACTCGGACGGATCGCAGATGCCGATCCTCAACGTGTTTCATCGTGACGGCGACGTCGTCCGCCACTCCTGGGCCTCCGAGCTGCTCTTCGCACCCGCCGATCCTGGAGAGGACGTCCGCCACGTCGGCACCCTCGAGCCGATTTGGAACTTGTTCGATCTGGTCCCGGAGGGACGCCCGGACCGCTACGAGCTGTTCAGCTACGACTGACCGTTCGGCTAGGTCGTCTCCGCTAGCTCCCCGATCAGATCGACGCCATCGAGGTCGCGGTAGGTCAGGTACTGGAGCATGACTCGCTCGACGCCGAGCCCCTCGAGGTCCGCGAGTTGCTGCCTGATCTGGGCGACGGTGCCGACGAGCGAGTTCGGGCGCTCGGCCCGCAGGTAAGCCTCGGGGTCGGTTGCGTCGTCCCCGCGGACCTCGGCGGTCGCGTGGGCGCGCTCGAGCAGGTCGACCTCATCTGACCCGATGATGCAGCTCGTCATCAGCGAGATCACCGGCTCGGGTCGCCCCGTCTCCTGCCACGCTCGCCTGATCAGGGGGACCGCCTTGGCGCACTCCTCCGCGGTCATCATCACCAGGTTGTACTCGTCGGCCCAGCGGGCGGCCAGGGCGAGGCTGCGCGGCCTGGCGCGCCCCCCGACGATCAGGTTGGGAGGCGAGAGCGGCTTCGGCAGGGCGTTGCCGCTGAGCCGGTAGTGCTCGCCCTCGAAGTGGAGAGGTCCCTCCTCCCACTGGCGCCTGACGATCTCGATCTGCTCCTCGAACATCTTGAAGCGCACGCCCGTGGGCGGGAAGGGGAAGCCGTACGCCGTGTGCTCGTCTTCGAGCCAGCCGGCGCCCATGCCGAGCTCGATCCTCCCGCCACCCGCGATGTGGTCGGCCGTGACGACGTTCTTCGCCAGCACGGAGGGAGGCCGGAAGGTGGCGGGCGAGACGAGCGTCCCGAGCCGCAGGTCGGAGGTGATCGCAGCCAGCCCGGCGATCGTGGCCCAGGCGTCTAGCGAGCCGCGGTCGCTCCGGCCCATCACCGAGCCGTAGTGGTCGGAGCGAAAGAGCGCCTCGATCGGGCTCTCCTCACACGCTTTGGCCAAGGCGCGCCAGTCCTCCCAGGAGACCGACTCCTGTCCCTCGATCATCAGGCAGACGCGCATCAGTCCTCCAGGATGTTCGCGTCGGTGATCACCTGCGTCTTGCCACCGCGCCGGAAGTGGACGTCCACGGTCTCGTTCTCCCCGTAGCTGCCGAACAACCCGAGGGCCATCGCCAACCAGCGACCGCGGCCCACCTTCTCCTTGAGCAGCGGCCGCGAGAAGACGATCTCGCGGCCGTGGATCGTGTAGTCGGGCCCCTCCGCCTGCTGCTGTCCGTTGATGAAGACCTGGATCGGCCGCTCGGCCCCGTTGGGCAAGCGCACCCGTCGTCCGACTTCGACGCTCTCGGCCATCGAGCGCAGGTTATTGCCGCGGCCTCATTCGCCAAGCGCGCTCTGCAAGCGTTCGAAGGCCTCGTCCAGCGAGTCGGCCTCGATCTGCTCCTTGCGAATCGCGCCGGTGTAGGCGATCGCGCTGCCGTCGCCCATCACGTCGATGCCGCCCTCCTTGCCGCGGATCAGACCCGGTCCCGAGATCTCGATCCGCGCATGGACACGCTGATCGGGAGTGTGCTTTCGGAATGCGCTGATCGTCGGAAGGCCACCTTCGCGCCGGATCTCCTCGACGCGCCGCCGAGCCTCACCGATCGCCTCATCGAGCGAGTCGAACTTCTCCCTCCCGACGCTCGACCCGTGTCGCACCGTCACCTTCCACTTGCCCACCCCGGCGACAGGACCCGTGCCTCGATACCTAAGCGCCGCGCCGCGGGCGCTTCGGCCGCTTCGCCGGAGGCCCAGTGATCTTCTCGGGGCCGTCCCGGTTGTCGGGCGCCGTGTAGTCGAGGTCGTGGCGGCCGGTGTAGACCTGGCGCGGCCGGGCGATCTTCAGCTCCGGGTCCTCGTTCTGCTCCATCCACTGGGCGATCCATCCCGAGGTCCTCGGGATGGCGAAGATCACCGTGAACATGTCGGTCGGGATCCGCATCGCCTCGTAGATCAGGCCCGAGTAGTAGTCGACGTTCGGGTAGAGCTTGCGGGAGGTGAAGTACTCGTCGTCGAGCGCCCGCTTCTCGAGCTCGGTGGCGATGTCGAGCAGCGGGTTCTCGCCGGTCGCCTCGAGCACCTCGTCCACGTGCTTCTTGATGATCCGCGCCCGCGGGTCGTAGTTCTTGTAGACGCGGTGGCCAAAGCCCATCAGCTTCTCGTCGCGGTTCTTGACGCCCTCGAGGAAGCCCGGGATGTTGTCGACGGTCTCGATCCGGCGCAGCATTCGCAGCACCGCCTCGTTGGCGCCGCCGTGCAGCGGCCCGTACAGCGCGGCGACCCCGGCCGCGACCGCCGAGTAGGGGTCGACGCCCGAGGAGCCGACTGAGCGGACCGCATTGGTCGAGCAGTTCTGCTCGTGGTCGGCGTGCAGGATGAAGAGCACGTCGAGCGCCTTCGCCAGCCGCCGGTCGGCCTTGAAGGTCGTCTCCATCTTGAACAGCATCGAGAGGAAGTTCTCGGGGTAGGAGAGCTCGTTGTCGGGATAGACGTAGGGGAGGCCCATGCTGTGCCGGTAGGCCCAGGCCGCCAGTGTCGGCATCTTGGCGATCATCCGAATCGCCGCCATGTAGCGCTCCTCCGGATCGTCGATGTGCTTCGCATCCGGATAGAAGGTCGAGAGCGCGCCGACGTTGGCGAGCAGCATCCCCATCGGGTGGGCGTCATGGCGGAAGCCCTCGTTGAACTTCTTGATGTCCTCGTGGGCGAAGGTGTGGTGGGTGACGTCGTAGATCCAGCGCTCGAACTGGGCGGGGGTGGGGAGCTCGCCGAAGATCAGGAGGTAGGCGACCTCGAGGTATGTGGAGTGCTCGCAGAGCTGCTCGATCGGGATCCCGCGGTGCTGGAGGACCCCCGCCTCGCCGTCGATGTAGGTGATCGCCGATCGGCATGAGGCCGTGTTCGTGAACGCCGGGTCATAGCCCATCAGGCCGAAGTCGTCGTCCGAGACCTTGATCTGGCGCAGGTCCATCGTCCGGATGGTTCCGTCGCTGATCTCGATCTCGTAGCTCTCGCCGGTGCGGTTGTCGGTGACGCTCAGGGTGTCGCCGCCGGAGGCGCC
>DATFOK010000145.1:0-18408 GCA_035265665.1 Solirubrobacterales bacterium
TTGCGCCAATCGCGCATGTTGGCGACGCGGTCCGCCGCGTAGATGATCACTGGGTCCCCACCCGAATCGAGTATGCGCTTGCGCAGGGCGCGCTTGCGCGCACCGTAGCCCTCGATCCCGGGATCCTCGCTGAGGCAGTCGACCAGGCCGGCGACACCGGGCCCGAAGCGCTCGCGAATCTCGCCGAGCTCGACGTCGGTCTTCTCGACGACGTCGTGCAGGTAGGCCGCGGAGATCATCGCACCGTCGTAGCCCGACTCCATCAGCAGCTTGGCGACCGCGATCGGGTGCTCGACGAACTGCTGGTTGGTCTGCTTGCGGTGCTGCCCGAGATGCACCCGCCGGGCGAAGCGCAGCGCGGCGCCGGAGAGCTCCGAGCGGACGCCGGGCTCGGGGCGGGTGGACACCTCAGTCATCTGACGAAACGCTAACGATGAAGTGTTCGCTCCGCAATTTGCGCTCCCCAGATCTGCCCAATTTCCAAGGAAAGATCGTTCCCGACACTATCTAGAATCGCGGCAGTGCTGCAGACGCTCCGGAACGTCGCGATCATCCTCGCCCTGGCGGCCGTCGTCGACTTCCTGCCGGGCGGCGGAGCGGCGGCGGATACGGTGATGGCGGTGCTGACGCTGATCTTCCTCGCCGCGATCGCCTGGTTCGTCTACCGGCTTTATCGCGAACAGCAGCTCACGCTGGCGACCCTCACGGATGCACAGAGGGCGGGGGTGTTCGGGGCGGTCGGCGGAATCGCGCTGCTGTTCGTCGCTTACGACGAGTTCTCCTCCTGGAGCGGAGGAGTGCTGCTCTGGATCGCGCTGATGGCCGGTTGCGTGGCCGCGATCGTCCTGATCTGGCGAAGCGCTTCGACCTACTGATCGCCGACGCCGTTTTCGGCGCGGATTCCTCACCGTCTCGTATCTCCTGACGCGTATCGCGTAAGGGCGCCGGACCTAGCTTCGGCGCCATGGCGCCGCCGGGCACAGATCGGGGCTCAGGGCAGGCATCCGTCGAGTTCGTAGCTGTCCTGCCCGCGCTGGCGGTCTGCCTGGTCCTCGCCGGTCAGACCGTGGCCGCGGGCTGGGCGCTGTGGTCCGCGGGCGTCGCGGCCAGGGCGGGCGCCCGCGCCGAGCAGGTCGGCGGCGATGCGGAGGCCGCCGCCCGCCGGGCCCTCCCCGGCTCGCTCCGCGGCGGCGCCGTGGTCCACGCCGGCGACGGCGTGCGGGTCCGGGTGCGGGTACCGGCGCTCCTCCCCGGCGTCCAGCTGCCCTCCGTCGCCGCCTCCTCGACCCTCGATGGCTCGGCCGGGTGAGACATCCCGAACCCGCGGGCAGGCGTCGGTCGAGTTGGTCGCGGCGCTGCCCGCGCTCGCCCTGGCCGCCGCCCTCGCGCTGCAGATCCTGCTGGTCGGTTACTCACTCACGATCGCGGACGGGGCCGCGGAGGCCGGCGCGCTGGCCGGTGCCGCGGGACGGAACGCAGAGCAGGCCGCCCGCGAGGCGCTCCCCGGCTGGGCGCGGGACCGATCCGAGGTGACCGCGGAGGACGGACGGGTTCGGGTCGAGCTCAGACCGCCGGCGCCCCTGTCCGCTCTCTCCGAGTCGCTCGCGGTCAGCTCCGAGGCCTGGTCGCGGCCTCCGCGCGGGAGCGGCGGATGACGCCGGCGGTCCTGACGGGTGGCACGGACCGGCGGGCCAGCCTCGGGTTGGCCGCAGCAGTGGCCGTCGAGGGCGCCGCGCTGACCGGGGCCGCAACGCTGCTCGTCGAGATCGGGGAGGCGGCGCGGCGCCGCAGCCCCACGCTCCTCGCCGCGCCGGCCGCGCGGCGGATCGAGGATGCGCTGCGGCGCCGGGGTCTCCGTGGCTCGGCTCGCGGCCACATCTGCCACCTCGCGCTGCCGAACGCGGCGGAGTCGCTGGACACGACCGCTTCAGCAATCGCGGCCGCGGAGGCGGAGCTGGCCGTGGTCCATCTGCCCGGGTCGCTCTGGGTGCCGGCGCTCGAGTCGGGCCAGCTGCGGGTAGCGGGCGGCTGTCTGCTCGTCTCGCTGCCACGGGAGCGCTCGCTCGCCGCGCTCGCCGTGGGAGAGCTCGAGCAGCGCGGGTTGCCTGCGCGCATCGCTACCAACGCTCCGGGGCCGATCGCGGCGCGACGGGCGCTCGGGGGAGCGCGTCCGGGCGGCGCCGCCTCGGACTCCGGCCGCCGGATCGCGAGGCGGCTACTCAGCCTGGGCGAAGCACGCCGCGGAAACCCAGGGCCGGCGCGGGCCCGGCGGGGACAGGCGCTGCCGGCGCTGCTCGGCGCGGGCCTGATCCTGATCCTCGCCGCCCTGGCGCTGACGGCGATCGGAGGCGCCGCGACGGGACGCGGGCGGGTGCAGCGGGCGGCGGATCTCGCGGCGCTCTCCGCGGCACGCAGCATGCGCGACGACACCCCCAGGCTGCTCGCTCCGGCCCGGCTGCCGGGCGGCGCGCCGAACCCGCGGCACCTGTCCCGCGGCGAGTACCTCTCGCGCGCCCGCCTGGCGGCGGTGGACGCCGCGAGGCGGAACCGCGTCGATCCGTCCCGTCTGCGGATCGCCTTCCCAGACGCCGCCGCCAACCCGCCCCTTCGAGCGCGGGCCACGATTGTCGGAGAGGTCGACCCGGAGCAGCTTCCAGGGGGCGAGCGACTCGGGGACCGCGCCCCGATCCGCGTGGTCGCCACGGCCGTCGCCGAGGCCACGGCTCCCGTGAGCTCGTGGACGGGGATGCCGTCCATGGCCGAGGGCGGCGGGTACGCGGGTCCGCTCGCCTACCGCGACGGGGAGGGAATGAGGCCGGATGTCGCCGCCGCCTACGACCGAATGAGCTCCTCGGCGCGGCGCGCCGGCGTGGACCTGGTGGTGGTCTCGGGCTTCCGCTCGGACGCCGAGCAGGCCGAGCTCTTCGCTCGCCACCCGGACCCGCGCTGGGTGGCGCCGCCCGGCCGTTCGCTGCACCGCTGCGCGACCGAGCTCGACCTCGGTCCGTCGTCGGCCTATGGGTGGCTGGCGTGGAACGCCCGCCGCTTCGGCTTCCTTCAGCGCTATAGCTGGGAGGCCTGGCATTACGGCTTCGTAGCCGGTCCGCCGCCCTGCTCGGATGCGGGCAATGCCCTCGGTCCAGACGGCGAGGCGGCGGGCTCCCGCAGCGCCGCTGCCCTCCCTGGATTCGTCCCAGCCCAGTACCGCGCTCCGCTGCTTCGCTCCGCGTCGCGCTGGAACGTCTCGCCGGGGCTGCTGGCCGCGCAGCTGATGGCGGAGTCGGGCTTCAATCCGCGGGCCGTCTCACCCACAGGCGCGCTGGGTATCGCCCAGTTCATGCCGGCGACGGCGCGCTCCTACGGGTTGCGCGACCCGTTCGACCCGGTCGCGTCGATCGACGCCCAGGCCCACCTGATGTCGGACCTCCTGCGGCAGTTCCACTCGGTCCCGCTGGCACTGGCCGCTTACAACGCGGGCGCCGGCGCAGTGGGTGCTTGCAACTGCATCCCGCCCTACCCGGAAACGCGGGCCTATGTCGCACGCATCCTCGCCCTCGCGGACGGGGCAGGCGTCTTGCTCTCGCCGCCGCTCGAGGTTCGTCTCGTCAGCTAGGGCGTAGCCGGGTTCGGTTTCTCAACCTCGACCTCGCCGACGACTTTCAGAGCGCCGGACGTGTACTGGTAGACGTCGAAGACGCCGTTGGTCGGGTTGCCGTGGACGTCCATGTCAACCGGACCCGAGGCGCCGGTGTAGTCGATGTCCTCGCCGTCCTCGAGTGCCTTGATCGCGTCGGGGAGCTGTTGCCAGGAGTATTCGGTGCCTCCGGGTGCGGTTAGGTCGATCAGCTTGTCGGCCATCTTCTGGCCGTCGGTCGAGCCGACGGCGACGGCGGCGAGGTAACAGAGGATCGTGGCGTCGAACTCCTGCGCGGCGAACGGCGCCAGCTTGACCCTGCGAGGCGAGGCCGACTTGAAGGCCTCGACGAAGGCCGAGGTGGCTTCATCGCCCCTCGGCGTCCCGGGGGCGACCGCGCGCATCCCCTCGACCGCCTCGGAGCCAACCTCCTCGGGCAGGCCCGGCGAGACGAGCTGATCGTTGCCCCAGGCGGTCGCCGGGTCCCAGCCGAAGCTGCTCTCGAGCGCGGGGGCGAGCTGCACGAAGCCGGTCGGATCGTCGACCAGCAGGACCGCGTCCGGGCTGCCGCTAGTGATCTCTGAGGCCTGGGAGGAGTAGACCGATGACGAGCTTGTCGATTCCGAGGTCCCCTCGCTGGTCGAGCTGCTCAGGGGCGGAGGCGCGAGCACGATCTGTCCCCCGACGGTCCCGTCGTCTCCCTGCCAGTCTTCGATGAAGTCTTGTGTGATCGTGTCCGCGCTCGGGTCCGTGCTGGCCGCGACGTTCACCGTGTAGCCCTCGACCCCGCCCAGACCCGCCTCGATTGCCTTGGCGAGCGCGTCCCCCTCGGTGGAGACCGGCAGCGCGGTGCTGTCGATCAGATCGTGGTCGCTGAGCTCGGCGACGTCGTCGCCCGTCGCCACCGGCGAGATCTCGAGCACCTTCGCCGGGATCGCGATGTCGTGAGCCACCTGCGCTACGGCATCCGAGGACCAGGGGCCAGTCAGACAGGTGGCCTTGTCGGTGTTGACGAGCTTCTTGGCCGAGTCCACGGCTTCGTCCGCGTCGCTGCCCTGGTCCTCGTTGACGATCCGGACGTTGTGATCGCTGCCCGCCGAGTCGCTCGCCGCCTCGATCCGATCGAGGGCGAGCTCGGAGGCCTTCTGCCCCGAATCGCCGAGGGCCTTCGAGCTCCCGCTCAGGGGTAGGGAGTTGCCGATCACCAGATCGAGCTCGGCCGAACCGGGCCCGTTGTCCCCACCGCCGCCATCGCCGCCACAGGCGGGCAAGCCCACGATCAGCGCCAACGTAATCGTCGGCCACAAGAACCGCCGACGGACAACCGCCGCGAGCGCGCGGAGTGTGTCGTTTCGGCCCCTCAGAGACGTATTCATAGCCGCTGGGCGATCAGTAGGGTGGGGCCGTGGCGACGGTTCAGGTCGAGGGAATCGAGGGGCTGAAGGGTCTGCTCGGCAAGCAGATCGGGCCGAGCGAGTGGCGCGAGGTCACCCAGGAGGACATCGACGCCTTCGCCGACCTGAGCGGTGACCATCAGTGGATCCACGTCGACGTCGAGCGGGCGAAGAACGACAGCCCGTTCGGCACGACCGTCGCCCACGGCAATCTCACGCTCTCGATGATCGACGGGATGCGCCTCGAGCTGCTCAGCTCCAGCGGCTTTGTGCTCGGCGTCAACTACGGCTGGAACAAGGTGCGGTTCCCGGCTCCGGTCCCAGCCGGCTCCCGGGTCAGGACCACCGCCGAGGTCACGGAGGTCGAGGACGTCGGCGGCGGCTGGTGGCAGGTCGTGACTCGCTTCACGGTGGAGGTGGAGGGCTCGGACAAGCCGGCCTGCGTCGCGGACTCGGTCGGCCGAGCCCTCCCTGAGTAGCGACCGCCCGCCGCTACTTGACGGTCAGCGTCCCCTCCATGCCTGCCTCGCGGTGGCCGGGCACGGAGCAGAAGAACGTGTAGGACCCGGGCTGTAGGTCGACCGTCGCGTTTGCGGTGCTCGACGAGATCAGGTCGGTGCCACCGAGCTCCTCGCCCCCGGAGTCCTCGACCTTGACGTCGTGCGGGACCGCCTGCTGGTTGTCGAAGTCGATCGTGACGGGACCCGCCTTCGCGTTGACCTCGCTTTGCTCGAAGGCCAGGTCGCTGCCCGAAGGGGTCGAGATGTCGACGGTCGAGCCGCCTCCGCCGCCTCCGGCGGGAGCCGTCGTTGTCGCGGGCGCCGCGGCCGTCTCGCCGCCGTCATCGTCGTCGTCCCCGCCACACGCCGCAAGGCCGAGCACCAACAGGGCCGACACGGCAATCAGTGCTGAAGCTCGTCTCATCGAGGTCACCTTTCCGTTGACGCCTGGTTCGCCCACTCTAGTACGGGCCACCCGGCGGGTTGGATTGCGGCGAGCTAGTCCCCCTGGAACTCTGGCTCCTCGCCCGCGAAGAAGGCCGTGACTCCCCGCCTCAGGTCCTGAGTCGCCATGCTGTCAGCGATCCCATGCCGCTCCAGTTGCAGGTGGTCGGTGAGGGAGTGCTCGATCGACTCGTGCAGGAGGCGCTTGGTCATCCGCACGTAGTAGGGAGCCTTTGCCGCGAGCTTCTCGGCCTTCTCCCGCGCGCGGATGAGCAGCTCGTCGGCCGGGACGACCTCGCTGACCAAACCGGCGTCGAGGGCGGCGTTCGCGTCGAGGTTGGGATCGTTGAGCGCCAGCTCGAGCGCCTTGGCCGGGCCGACGACCCGCGGCAGGAAGTACGTCATACCGCCGTCGGGCGCGGCGCCGATCCGGCCGTACGCAATCGCCAGGAAGGCCTCGTCGGAGGCGATCCGGATGTCGGCGGAGAGCGCCAGCGACATGCCGGCCCCGGCGGCCGGCCCGTTGATCGCCGCGATCACCGGATAGGGGATGCGGCGGATGTCGACGATGGCGTTGTGCAGGGTCTCGGCTCCGCGACGGACCTCCGAGGGGAGGTCGACGTTCTCATCCGTGACGCCGCGCTTGAACCAGTTGACGTCGCCGCCGGAGCAGAAGGCGCGACCGGCACCGGTCACGATCAGGGCGCGGATCGGGGCGCGGTCGGCCAGCCAGGCGGCTGCGACGGTCAGCTCCCCGATCAGCTCGGGGCTCATCGCATTGAGCGCGTCGGGCCGGTCGAGCGTGAGCGTGCCCACCTGACCGTCGAGCTCGATCTGCAGTGTCTCGAGCTCGGGTGGATCGGCGGTCAGGATCGGGACTTCGGTCTCTGCGGTCTCTGTCATGGCTACTCCCTCTGGGCGGCGGTGCCGGGACCCTACCCTCTTGATAGTGGCTGAGAGCAGCAACAAACTGGCCGAGCAGCGCCGGGAGCTACCCGATGCTCCGGGGGTCTATGTCTTCCGCGACAAGGCGGGGGACGCCCTCTACGTGGGGAAGGCGAACTCGATCCGCAAGCGGGTGGCCTCGCACTTCGCGGGCAAGGGCGGCGGGCGCGGATCCGGCCTCGGCGGAACCGCCGAGCTGATCGATCGCACCGAGTCGATCGAGACCCTGGTCACGCAGAACGAGCCGGAGGCGCTGCTCGCCGAGCAGAGCTTCATTAAGCGCTACCGCCCGCGGTTCAACATCCGGCTGCGCGACGACAAGTCCTATCCGTACGTCGGCGTCAGCCTCGACGAGCAGTTCCCCCGCGTCTACTTCACCCGCGAGCGGCACCGGCCCAACCGCGCCTACTTCGGCCCGTTCTCAAGCGCCAAGCGGGTGCGGGAGACGCTCGACCTGCTCGGCAAGCTCTTTCAGTACCGCACCTGCGAGGGACCCGAGCCGGGGCGTCGCTCGGGCGTGCCGTGCCTCGACTACTACATCAAGCGCTGCCAGGCGCCCTGCGTCGGCTACATCGACAAGGAGGAGTACCGGGGCAACATCGACCGGATCATCGGCTTCCTCTCCGGCCGCTACAAGGAGATCGCCGGCGATCTCGAGGGCAAGATGGAGGAGGCCTCCGAGGCCCAGGACTTCGAGCGCGCCGCACTCTTCCGCGACCGTCTCAATGCGGTCCGGTCGATGATGGAGCGCCAGCAGGTAGCGGGCGGGTCTCTCGGCAGCGCTGACCTGATCGCGGTGGCCGTGGAGGGGAGCGACGCCAACGCCCAGGTCTTCCAGGTGCGCGACGGCGTGCTGGCCGAGCGCCAGGGCTTCTACCTCGCGGGCGAGGACGCCGACGGCGCGGACGGCGACCGCGACGCCGGCGAGGTCGCCGAGACCTTCATGCTCCAGTACTACGGCGCCGCCCCGGCCGTGCCGGGGCGGGTCATCGTCGGCCCCGAGCTTCGCGGGCGCACGGACGTGCTCGCCGAGGCTCTCTCCGCCCAGCGCGACGCGCAGGTGGAGGTCCGCGTCGCTTCGCGCGGCGATCTGCGCCGGCTGCGCGAGCTAGCCGAGAAGAACGCCAACCTCGCGCTCGCCCAGGACAAGCTGCGGCGGGAGCATCGCCGCCAACAGCGGGTCGAGTCGCTCTCCGCTCTCCAGGAGGCGCTCGGCCTCGAGCGGGTGCCGGTCCGGATCGAGGGCTTCGACATCTCGAACCTCGGCGAGACCCACACGGTCGCGTCGATGGTCGTCTTCGAGGGCGGCGCGCCGAAGAAGTCCGACTACCGCAAGTTCGGCATCCGGGGCGAGTTCGCAGGAAACGGGGGAGGCCCGGATGACGTCGCGGCAATGCAAGAGGTCTTGTCGAGACGGCTGGGCCGCTACCTGCAGCAGGTGGACATCTCGCCGCACGACTCCGACCGCGACGCAAGCTTCGCGGCGCTGCCCGACCTGATCGTCATCGACGGTGGCAAGGGCCAGCTCTCGGCCGGGATGAAGATGCTCGAGCCGCTGCTCGAGCGCGGTGTCGCCGTGATCAGCCTCGCCAAGCGGATCGAGGAGGTATTCGTGCCCGGGCGGGAGGATCCGATCCTGCTCGAGAAGCGCTCCGACGCGCTGCGGCTGCTGCAACGGGTTCGTGATGAGGCCCACCGCTTCGCGATCACCTTCCACCGCAGCCGGCGCGACCAGGCGATGACGGCGTCGGTTCTGGACGGGGTCCGCGGGGTCGGCCCGGCGCGCAAGCGCGCCCTGTTGCGCCATTTCGGCTCGCCGGACCGGCTGCTGAGCGCGAGCCGGGAGGAACTGGAAGCGGTGCCCGGGGTGCCCGGTAAGCTCGCTCGCGAGATCCACCGGCAACTGCACAGAGCGGGCTGATGGCTCAGGACGGGTCATTGGGGGGAGACGGCTCGAGACCCGGCGAGAGGCGGGTCGAGCTCGTGGTGATCACCGGTTACTCGGGCGCGGGCAAGTCGGAGGCGATCGCCGCCTTCGAGGACGGCGGCTACTTCTGCGTCGACAACCTGCCGCCGCGGATGATCGAGGGCCTCGGCGAGCTCTTCCAGCACGAGGGCAGCGGCGTCGAGAAGGCCGCGGTGGTCACGGACGTGCGCGGCGGCGAGTACTTCGAGGACCTGCTCGCGGTGCTGGATGAGCTCGAGGCGAGCGACGCGCTCGACCTGAAGCTGGTCTTCCTGGAGGCCGACGAGGAGGCCCTGCTCCATCGCTACAAGGAGACCCGCCGCCGGCACCCGCTCGCCCGCAGCGGTCGGATCGTCGACGGGATCCGGGAGGAGCGCGACCGGCTCGGCCCGCTGCGCGAGAGGGCCGATGTGGTGATCGACACCTCGGCGCTGACCGGCGCCGCCCTGCGCCGGCGGATCGCGATCGAGCTGATCGGCCGGGACACGCACGAGAGCCAGCTCGCGCTCACCATCCTCACCTTCGGGTTCAAGAACGGCCCGCCGCTGGACGCCGATCTCACCCTCGACGTACGCTTCCTGCCGAACCCTCACTACATCGACGAGCTCCGGCCGCTGACCGGCCTCGACGAGCCCGTTCGCGAGTACGTCGAGTCGGGCACTCAGGCGGGCGAGTTCTACGGGCGGCTGATGCCGCTGCTCGACTTCCTGCTGCCCGCCTACGTCGCCGAGGGCAAGCAGCACCTGACGATCGCAGTCGGCTGCACGGGCGGGCGGCACCGCTCGGTCACCGTCGCCGACCGGATCGCTCGGGCGCTCGGCGGACGCGATGACGTGAAGCTCCAGGTCGTGCACCGGGACGTCGAGCTGGAGCGGAAGCCGGCCGCGAGGTAGCGCGAACGTCCCGGAGTGGGCCCTCCAGGGGGTAACGCGGGACGTTCGCTTAATGCGGCGACCTAGACTGGCCGCGCGATGCCCGAACCGGTGATCAGCGTCAAGGGCCTGCGCAAGTCCTACGACGGTTTCGAGGCGGTGCGGGGGATCGACCTCGAGATCGGCGCGGGCGAGATCTTCGCCTTCCTCGGCCCGAACGGCGCGGGAAAGACGACCACGGTCGAGATCCTCGAGGGCTACCGGACCCGCAACGCGGGGGACGTGAGCGTGCTGGGAGTTGATCCCCAGCGCGCGGATCGAGCCTGGCGCAACCGGGTGGGCTTCGTCCTCCAGGAGTCCCGGCTGGTCCCGGAGCTCACCGCGCGCGAGGCTGTCGA
This sequence comes from Solirubrobacterales bacterium, assembly GCA_035265665.1. Classification (GTDB taxonomy): domain Bacteria; phylum Actinomycetota; class Thermoleophilia; order Solirubrobacterales; family 70-9; genus DASUPK01. The sequence goes on from DATFOK010000145.1 coordinate 10,154, forward strand.
GCAGTACGCCGGCTACTACTCCTCGCCCCGTGACAGCGACGAGACCTTGAACCTGGTCGGTCTTTCGGGGAAGGCGAACGCAAGGACCTCGACCCTCTCAGGCGGGCAGCAACGGCGCCTCGACGTCGCCCTCGCGCTGATCGGCGACCCGGAGCTGCTCTTCCTCGACGAGCCCACTACGGGCTTCGACCCTTCGGCCCGGCGCCAGGCGTGGGACGTGATCGGCGGGCTTCGCGACCTCGGCAAGACCGTCTTCCTCACCACCCACTACATGGACGAGGCCCAGGCACTCGCCGACCGTGTGGCGATCATTTCGGCGGGCCTGATCGTCGCCACCGGATCGCCCGAGGACGTCGGCGGCGACCGCGAGGGCCGCACCGAGATCAGCTTCCGCCTCCCGGCCGGCGTCCGGTCGCCGGACCTGCCCGAGCTGGTGCGCTCCCGGGCTCGGATCGACGCCGGGGCGGTCTCGATGACAGCCGAGGACCCGGTCCCCGTTCTGAGGGACCTGACCGTGTGGGCGAGCGAGCGGGGGGTCGGGCTGCCGGAGCTGCAGGTGCGCCGCCCGAGCCTCGAGGACATCTACCTGGAGCTCACCCGGCAGTCCGATGGCGCGGGGGAGGGGTCGTGAGCGGCGTCGCCCTCGTCCTTCATCAGTTCCGCTTCGACCAGAAGATCTTCTGGCGAGACCGCGCGGCCGTCTTCTTCACCGCCCTGCTGCCGCTGATCTTCCTCTTCATCCTCGCCAGCGTCTTCGCGAACGCGGAGATCTCGGGACTCGACGTCGAGGGGGCCACCTACTACGTCCCAGCGATCCTGACGCTGGCCGTGATCTCGGCCACGACCGTGAAGCTCGCCACCAACCTGCCCGCCGAGCGCGAGGCGGGTCAGCTCAAGCGGGTGCGCGGTACCCCGCTGCCGCCCGCGGCCTTCGTTGCCGGCCGCGTCGGGAACTCCCTGGTGATTACGGCGGTCATGGTCGTCCTGGTCAGCGTGATCGGGGCGATCGTCTACGGGGTGACGATCCCGACCGAAACGATGCCGGCTCTGCTCGTGACGCTGGTCGTAGGGGCGTTCTCCTTCTCCTGCCTCGGCTTCGCGCTCGCGGCCGTGATTCCGACCGAGGATGCCGCCCCCGCAGTAACCAACGCGACCGTCCTGCCGCTCTACTTCCTGTCAGGAGTGTTCATCCCCGAGGACGAGCTGCCGAACGGTGTTCTCAGTTTCGCCGACGCCTTCCCGATACGCCACTTCTTCGAGGCCCTTTTCGCCGCCTGGGATCCCAACACGACGGGCTCGGGATTCGAGCTCGGGCACCTGGCGGTGGTCGCCGCCTGGGGCCTCTTCGGGCTGGTCGTCGCGATCCGCTTCTTCCGCTGGGAGCCGCGGCGCTAACGCGAATCGCGCCCTGCCCTGTATAAGGTGGCCGTCCGCCGGGGATTGTCTCGTCCCGCGAGCGTGAGCACGATGCTCCATTACGCAGCCGTAAAAGTCTCAGACCTCGAGCGCAGTGGTGCCTTCTATGACTCGATCCTGGCGCCGAACGGATGGCGGCGTCAGGAGGCGCCCGCCAACTCGGTGAGCTGGGGGCTGATCAAGGCCGAGTTCTTCATCGAGCTGGCCGACTCGACGCAGCCCGGATATGGCCTGATCTCCTTCCCCGCGAAGAGCATCCCGGCCGTCAAGGCGTCCTTCGAGTCGGGCAGCGCCAACGGCGGCAAGCCCGTCGCCGAGCCCGGTGCCGCCCCTCTGTTCGGCCCCGGCAACTACGCCTGCCGGCTCAACGACCCAGACGGCTACCTGGTCGAGGTCTGCGTCGCGCACAGCAGCTAGAGGTAGCGCGGTTACGGAGGGTCTACCGGCTCGGTAGTTTGGGTAGTCAGCGCAAGCATCTGAATCCCTTAGGAGGACCTGAAATGGCAGTCAAGGTGGGCATCAACGGCTTCGGGCGCATCGGCCGGAACCTCTACCGCGCGGCCCACGCCGCCGGCACGGACCTCGAGTTCGTCGCGGTCAACGATCTGATCGACACCGAGATGATCGCCCACCTCCTGAAGTACGACTCCGTTCTGGGTCGCTTTCCGGGTGAGATCGAGGCCACGGATGGCGCGATCCGCGTGGACGGCGCCGAGATCAAGGTGCTCAACGAAAAGGACCCGGCGAACCTCCCCTGGAGAGACCTGGAGGTCGAGGTCGTGATCGAGTCGACAGGCCTTTTCACCAAGCGCGAGGACACGCAGAAGCACCTCGACGCCGGCGCCAAGAAGGTGATCATCTCCGCTCCCGCCACCGATCCGGACGTCACGGTTGCGCTCGGGGTCAACTTCGAGTCCGCCTATGACCCCGAGCAGCACAACATCATCTCCAACGCCTCCTGCACGACCAACTGCCTGGCGCCGGTGGCGAAGGTGCTCAACGACACCGTCGGGATAGAGCGCGGCCTGATGACCACGATCCACGCCTACACCGCCGACCAGCGCCTGCAGGACATGCCCCACAAGGATTACCGCCGGGCGCGCGCGGCAGCGGTCAACCTGATCCCGACGTCGACGGGGGCTGCCAAGGCGATCGGCCTGGTGATTCCCGAGCTGCAGGGCAAGCTGAACGGCGTCGCGATTCGCGCGCCCGTGATCACGGGCTCGCTGGTGGACCTGACCTGCGACGTGGGGCGGGAGACGAGCGTCGAGGAGATCAATGCCGCGATGAAGGGCGCGGCGGAGGGGCCGCTCGAGGGGATCCTCGAGTACATCGACGACCCGATCGTCTCCACCGACATCATCACCGACCCGTACTCGTCCGTCTTCGACGCCGAGCAGACCACGGTCGTCGACGGCAAGTTCGTCAAGGTGTTCTCCTGGTACGACAACGAGTGGGGCTACTCGAACCGCTGCGTCGAGCTGGCGGAGAAGGTGCTGCAGCCGGCGACGGTCGGTGCCTGACGCGACCGGTTCGCGCTCGTTCACCAAGGCGAGCGCCAGGGATGTCGAGGTAGAAGGTCGCCGTGTGCTTCTCCGCGCGGACCTGAACGTGCCGCTCGACAAGGGGGTGGTGACCGACGACACCCGGATCCGCGCCTCGCTGCCGACGATCGAGTTGCTGCGCGAGCGAGGAGCCGGCGTCGTGCTGGTATCGCACCTCGGGCGTCCGAAGGGCCCGGACCGGGAGCTTTCGATGGCGCCGGTCGGCACGCGCCTCGGCGAGCTGCTCGGGAGCGAGGTGAAGCAGGCGCAGGCGGTCGTCGGCGACGAGGTGACCGCGATCGCTTCCGGCCTCGAGGCCGGCGAGGTGCTGCTGCTGGAGAACAGCCGCTTCGAGCCCGGAGAGACCAAGAACGACCCGGCCCTCGCGGAGGCGCTCGCCGGACTCGCCGATCTATACGTCAACGATGCCTTCGGCTCGGCCCACCGGGCTCACGCGACCACCGAGGGCGTCGCCCATCACCTCCCCGGCTACGCCGGGCTGCTGCTCGAGCGCGAGGTGGTCGAGCTCACCGCGGTCCGCGACGATCCGCAGCGCCCGCTGGTGATCGTGCTCGGTGGAGCGAAGGTGACCGACAAGCTCGGCGTGATCGACCGCTTCCTCGGCTTCGCCGAGGAGATCCTGATCGGCGGCGCGATGTGCTTCAGCTTCTTCAAGGCCGAGGGTCGTGACACCGGCAACTCGCTCGTCGAGGAGGAGGGCGTCGAGTCCGCCAGGAAGGTGCTGGAGCAGGCCAAGGGCAGCGACACGATCCTCGAGCTGCCCGAGGATCTGTGTCTGGGCCGGGAGTTTGACGCGGACACGGAGTCCCGCCTGCTGAACGGCGTCGACGTGCCAGAGGGCTGGATGGGACTCGACATCGGCAGCAACACCGTTGCGAATTTCGGCAAGCGGCTTGCACGCGCCGGCACGGTCTTCTGGAATGGCCCGATGGGGGCATTCGAGCTCGAGCCGTTCGCGGGAGGAACCCGAGCCATCGCCGAGGCGGTCGCCGCCGCCCCCGGCCACACGGTGGTCGGCGGCGGCGATTCCGTAGCCGCCCTGCAGCAGTTCGGCCTCGCCGACACCGTCGACTGGCTCTCGACCGGCGGCGGCGCCTCGCTGGAGCTGATGGAGGGGCGCGAACTTCCCGGGGTCGAGGCTCTGCAAGATGCCTGAGCGCACGGCGATCCTCGCCGCCAACTGGAAGATGCACAAGACCACCGAGGAGACCGAGCGCTTCCTCGCTGAGCTCCTGCCACGCGTCCCTGAGTCGGGGGGCCCCGAGATCGTCGTCTGCCCGTCGTTTACCTCGCTCAAGACAGCGGTCGAGCTCAGCTTCCAGAGCCGCGTCCGCGTTGCGGCGCAGAACATGCACGAGGCCGACGAGGGCGCCTACACCGGCGAGATCTCGGCCCCGATGCTGCTCGACCTCGGTGTCCAGGGCGTCATCCTCGGCCACTCCGAGCGCCGCCAGTACTTCAACGAGACCGACGAGGCGCTGGCGCGGAAGGTGCCGGCGGCCCTCGGCGCCGGACTCGAGCCGATCCTCTGCGTCGGCGAGAACGAGGCCCAGCGCGACGCCGATGAGACCGAGCAGGTCCTCACTCGGCAGGTCCAGGCCGACCTCGCGGAGGTGCCGGACGCACGCTTGAGCGAGGTGGTGATCGCCTACGAGCCGATCTGGGCGATCGGCACGGGCCGCACGGCCGCCCCCGAGCAGGCGCAGGAGGCGATCGCCTTCATCCGTGGACTGATCGACACGCGGTCCGACACCGCCGCCGGCGCGATGCGGATCCTCTACGGGGGCTCGGTCAAGCCGGACAACGCCGCCGAGCTGATCCCGCAGCCGGATGTCGACGGCGCCCTGGTCGGCGGCGCAAGCCTCGACCCGGGCGACTTCGCGGCCATCGTCGAAGCCGCGGCCTGAGCGGATGAGCTCGCTGCCGTCCGGCCCGTCCAGCATCCCGGTGCCCTCGCTGGCGCTGGTGATCCTGGACGGTTGGGGACTCGCCCCGGACGGCCCCGGCAACGCGGTCTCTCTGGCGAGCACGCCGGTCTTCGACGAGCTCTGGTCCGCCTACCCGCACACGACGCTGAAGACCTCGGGCCGGGACGTGGGCCTGCCCGAGGGGCAGATGGGCAACTCCGAGGTCGGCCACCTCAACCTCGGCGCCGGCGCGATCGTGAAGCAGGATCTGGCGCGGATCGACGACGCGATCGCCGACGGCAGCTTCTTCGAGAATCCTGCGCTGCGCGCGGCCTGCGGCTCGGCGCGAGACTCTCGCCGCGGGCGGCTTCACGCCATCGGCCTGGTCTCCGACGGTGGCGTGCACTCCGGCTGGGAGCACATCGAGGCGGTGATCGAGCTGGCTGGGGAGGAGGGGGTCTCAGAGCTCATCCTCCACGCCCTCACCGACGGGCGCGACACCCTGCCGAGGGCCGGCGCCGGATACATGGAGGAGGCCGAGCGCTGGCTGCGCCACGTGGGCTCGATCGGGACGCTCGCCGGCCGCTACTGGGGCATGGACCGCGACCGTCGCTGGGACCGGACCAAGCGAGCCTACGACGCGATCGTCCACGCGCGGGCGCCGCGCGCGGAGAACGCGATCCGGGCAATCCGTGATGCCTACGAGCGCGACATCACCGATGAGTTCATCGAGCCGAGCGTGATCGGCGACTACGACGGCGCCGATCCCGACGAGCCGTTCGTCTTCATCAACTTCCGCCCCGACCGCGCCCGGCAGCTGACCCGTGCCCTCGGCGAGCCCGGCTTCGACGAGTTCGACCGCGGCGGTGCGGGACCGTTCGAGGTGACCACGATGACCGAGTATCACCACGGCTGGCCGTATCCGGTCGCCTTCCCCCCGCGCGAGCCCGAGACCACGCTCGCCCAGGTGATCGCCGAGGAGGGCGAGCGGCAGCTGCACGTCGCCGAGACCGAGAAGTACGCGCACGTCACTTACTTCTTCAACGGAGGGAGGGAGAAGGAGTGGGGCGGGGAGGAGCGCTACCTGGTCGACTCACCCCGGGACGTGCCGACGTATGACCACAAGCCGCAGATGAGCGCCGCGGCCGCCGCGAAGGCATTCAGCGACCACTGGAGCGAGGACGGCTATCGCTTCGGGATCATCAACTTCGCCAACCCCGACATGGTCGGCCACACGGGCGTGATCCCGGCGGCCGTCGCAGCGGTGGAGGAGGTCGACGCCCGCCTCGCCGAGGTCGCCGCTGCCGTGCACGACAACGGCGGGACGCTGATCATCACCGCCGACCACGGCAACTGCGAGCAGATGCTCGAGCCCGACGGCTCGCCCAACACCGCCCACTCAACCAACCCGGTGCCGCTGATCGTCACCGTCGAGAGCATCTCGCTGCGCGAGGGAGGCATCCTCGCCGACGTCACCCCGACCGCGCTCGACCTGCTGGGGATCCCGCAGCCGGACGCGATGACGCGCCGTTCCTTGCGGAATCCATGAAATCCGAGGGTTAAACTCAGACTTGACAGAAAGGGACTCAGGTTTTATAAAGTCCCAGCAACAATGGACTTTGGCTCTACAAGCGCAAGGGAGCCAAGGAGGTGAGAAATATGGCACTGGTTCGATGGGACCCGATTCGTGAGCTCGACTCGCTGCAGGGCGACATGAACCGCCTCTTCGACCGCTTCTTCGAGGGCAGGGCGGCCAACGGCACGTCGCGCCGCTGGATCCCCGCCATGGACCTGGTCGAGACCGAGGACCACCTCGTCCTGCGCGGGGATCTGCCCGGCATGACCGAGGACGACATCAACATCGAGATCAAGGACAACGTCCTCACCGTCTCCGGTGAGCGCAAGGCGGAGTCCGAGGAGAAGGGCGAGGGCTACCACCGCGTCGAGCGATCGTTCGGCGGCTTCTCGCGCTCCCTCACCCTGCCGCAGGGCATCGACCCCGAGAAGGTGGAGGCCGGCTTCGACAAGGGCGTCCTCGAGGTTCGGATTCCGAAGCCCGCGGAGGCCAAGCCCACCCGAGTGCAGATCGGCAAGGGGACGATCGAGGGCTCCGGCGAGGAAAAGTAACCATCCACATAACCTGACCGGATCAGGTCTGATCCAGACAGGCTCCGGTTTGAGATCCAGGCCCGTGACGGGGATGCCCGCACGGGCCTGATTCATGTCGGGCACGGTGCGGTCGCCACTCCCGCGTTCATCCCGCTCGCGACCAAGGGCAGCGTCCGGGGGCTCTCCTCGGCCGAGGTCGCCGGGCTCGGCTACGCGATGGTGCTAGGCAACACCTTCCACCTCCACCTGTCGCCGGGGGAGGAGGCGATCGCGGCGCGCGGCGGACTGCACCGCTTCATGGGCTGGGAGCGGGCGATCATCACCGACTCCGGCGGCTTCCAGGTCTTCTCGCTCGCCCATGGGGGAGTCGCGGACGAGATCAAGGGGCGGCGCGGGAACGTCGCGGGCGGCGCCAAGGTGGAGATCTCCGAGGAGGGCGTCGCCTTCCAGTCGCTGCTCGACGGCTCGAACCGCTTCCTCGGGCCCGAGGAGTCGATGCGGATCCAGGCGGCCCTCGGCTCCGACATCGCCCTGACCTTCGATGAGTGCACCCCGGCGCACGCCGACCGCGAGTACACGGCCCGCTCCACCGATCGGACTCACCGCTGGCTCGACCGCTGCCTGGCCTGGCACGAGCGTGAGGCCCCGGCGAACCAGGCTGTCTTCGGGATCGTCCAGGGCGGCGTCCACGAGGACCTCCGCCGGGAGTCGGCGGAGCGGAACGCCGCGGCCGCGATCGACGGGATCGCCATCGGCGGCACGCTCGGGCGAGACAAGCCGGAGATGCACGGTGTCCTCTCCTTCACCACGCCGCTCCTGCCCAACGAGGCACCCCGCCATCTGCTCGGCATCGGCGAAGTCGACGATCTGATCTACGGAATCGGCCTGGGCATCGACCTCTTCGACTGCGCGATCCCCACCCGACTCGCCAGGCACGGCACGGCACTCGCGCCGAATCCGGATGGCCGCTTCCGCATCGACCTGACGAAGTCCACCTTCGTGGGCGACGAATCCGCCGTGGTCGAGGGCTGCCCCTGCGAAGCCTGCACTCGCCACACGCGCGCCTACCTCCATTTCCTCGCGCGCAACAAGGACCTGACCGGCACTCGCCTGCTCACCCTCCACAACCTGACCTACATGGAGCTCCTCGCCGCCGGGGCCCGTCAGACGATCGGAGCCGGGCGCTTCGCCGACTATGCGAACGCGGTGGTTGCCGGGGCCCCGCCCTGGAGCGCCTGAGGCCTACTCGGAGTTGTCC
>DATFOK010000146.1:0-12355 GCA_035265665.1 Solirubrobacterales bacterium
GGAGGCCGGCAAGGTCGAGGATGCCCGCTTCCTCGTGCAGGGCACGCTCTACTCGGACGTGATCGAGTCGGGCGGCGACGGCCGCGCCGCGGCGACGATCAAGTCGCACCACAACGTCGGCGGCCTCCCCGAGGAGATGGAGATGGAGCTTGTGGAACCGCTGCGGATGCTGTTCAAGGACGAGGTCCGCGCCGTCGCCGCCGAGCTCGGCCTGCCCGAGCGCTTCGTCTGGCGCCAGCCGTTCCCGGGTCCCGGCCTCGCGATCCGCGTGGTGGGCGGCGAGGTCACCCGCGAGCGCCTCGACATCGTCCGCGAGGCCGACGCGATCCTGCAGGAGGAGATCCGCGCCGCCGGTCTCTACCGCGAGCTGTGGCAGTCCTTCTGCGTCCTACCTGTGGTCCGCTCGGTCGGCGTGCAGGGAGACGAGCGCTCCTACGCCCATCCGATCGTGATCCGCGCCGTCACCTCCGACGACGCGATGACCGCCGACTGGGCCCGCCTGCCCTACGACCTGCTCGAGCGCGTGTCCGCTCGGATCATCAACGAGGTGGGCGGCGTCAACCGCGTCACGCTCGACCTCACCTCGAAGCCGCCCGGCACGATCGAGTGGGAATAGGCGCCGGCCGGCGGTCCCGCGGAACCGCGTCGACTTGGCACCTTTGTTCGGCATATTCGAACAAACGCGCCAAATGTCGCCTTCCTTCCGCTTTGCGAAGAAAACGCGACAACTCTGAATGACTGCATTCCCAGCTGCGCCGAAGGAACCATCACTCCCACGCCAGCGATGATCTACCTGACCGGCCGTGTTCGGTGTGGCAAACGCTACGTCTTCAAGCGGTTGAAGGTCTACTTCGCCGGCCGTAAGCGGACCAGTACCGCGTTCTGCAAGGTAAGCACTGGCGCCCTTCCGCCCGCACCGCGGGCCGTTGCGCCAATTCCCTAGTAGCCCGCGAAGGTCTGCAGGTAGGGCATCGGGTCGACCGGATGGCCGCCCCGGTAGTACTTCCCGGCCCAGAGCTCGAAGTGGAGATGGCAACCCCTTGCGTTGCCCGACTGCCCGACGGTTCCGATCTGCTGCCCGGGCTGGACGACCTGGCCCTTGGACACGGAGGCGCGCGTGGCGAGGTGCGCGTACACGTAGTCCTGCTTCAGCTTCTTATTCCGGATCACCACATAGTTGCCTGCGGCGGACTGGTATTTCACAAACTTCACCTTGGCGCGGCTGATGGCGACGAGGGGGGTGCCGCAGGCGGACATGATGTCCTGGCCCTGGTGGGAGCGACCGCCGCGGGCCGCGCCGATTCCGTCTCCGAAGGTGTGGGGACCGGCGACTGGGAAGACCATCGATCCCGTGGGAGCGGGAGTCGTGGTGGGAGGCGGCGTGGTGGAGCCGGGGGGAGCCGTCCCGCCGCTCTGAGCGAACGACGTCCCAGTGCCGAGCATCGCCATCGTCGCCGCGGTCACGGCGAGCGTCACCACCACCCGTCTGGGCGTGCGTCCAACCGGTTTGTCGAGGTTTGCCTCGATCACACTCTCTGCGGCCTGCGGAGTTAGCTGTCGGGCTCGCGCCGAGAGCGGCGCTACGAACCAGTTGGTTGCGATTCGCCCCTGGGGGTTAAACCCCTTCGGGTCCCCCGCTCCCCCCGGCGTGCCGGGAGGATTTGGCCATCGATTGGCGCGGCAGTATAACGAGAGAACCGGGGGAGCGCCCCGGTCCTCTCAAAAACAACCTTCGGTGTCGAACGGACGCGGCGCCGAGGGTTTACTCGACGTAGCCCTCCTCCGTCAGGTACTGCGTGGCCACCGCGGCGGGGTCCTCCTTGTCGATGTCCACTCGGGAATTCAGCTCCTGCATGACCGGCAACGTAAGGCCCTCCTGGACCTTCACGATCGTCGCCATGTAGTCGGGCCCGGCCTTCTGGACCGTCGACTGGTCGGTCACCCAGATGACGTTGCCGGAGGGAAAGATCCCCATGTCGTCCTCGAGCAGGACGTACTTGTCCGGGTTAGCCGCCAGCTGGGCGTCCGAGGTGAACAGGATCGAGGCGTCGGCCTGGCCCTTGTCGAGCACCGTGTATCGGAGCCCGATGTCGACGGGGTTGAACGACGCAAACTGCAGGCCGTAGACGTCCTGCAGCCCGACCAGGCAGTCCACCCGCTGCCGGCACTCCGGCGAGCCATACAGATTCAGGTCCTGGGACTTGCCCTGGAGGTCGGAGATCGTGGTCACCCCTAGCTCGTCGGCCTTGGTCTTCAGCATCCCCAGCGCATTCGCGTCCGCGAAGGGCGTCGGCTGGAAGGCCGTCTCGCCCTTCGGCTCGAGCGCCTGTTGGGCCTGCTGGTAGGCCTGCTGCGCATCGGCCGGGACCTGGTTCGCCTCCTTGCCGAAGATCGAAGTGAGGAGCGTCGAGGTGTACTCCGGGTAGCCGCTGATCTCGCCATCCTGCAGAGCCTTGTAGGCGATCACCTCGGATCCCAGGTTGAGGTTCGTGTCCACGTCATAGCCCGCCGCCTGGAGTGCCTGCGCGTAGATGTTCCCCAGGATCAGCGCCTCGGTGAAGTTCTTCGAACCCACGGTCAGCTGGACTCCGCTGTTGTCGGGGTTCGACTGGATCAGGTTGGCGGAGTCGCCGCCGCTCGTGCCGGCGTCGTCATCGTCGTCGCCCCCACATGCGGCGACGCCGAGGGCGAGCACCAGCGCCGCAAGCAGTGCGAACAGCGCCCTCAGTCGCGAATTACCGGTCACCACGTGACCCTCCTCTCGTCTGGGGCTTGCTGCGCCCCTGGAATGGACCCGTCTGATCCTATGTTGTTGCCGCACTCGCGCGCGCGAGCTTCAGGCCCCGCGGGGTGAGCAACCACTGCAGGCCGGCGAGGCCGAGTTCGAGGGCGAGGGCCAGCAGCGCAATCAGGATCGCGCCGGCCACGACCCCGGCGTCGCCGTACACGTTGCGCCCCAGGATGAGATCCCCGAGCGTGCTCAGGCCCGCCAGCGAGGCGAGGGCGGCGGTGGCGAGGATGTTGATGGCCCCGGTGCGGACCCCGGCCATGATGGTGGGCACGGCGAGCGGCAGTTCGACCCGGGCGACGACCTGTAGGCCCCGCATGCCCATTCCGCGGGCCGCCTCGACCGAGTTGCGGTCCACCTGGCTCACGCCCACGTAGGAGTTGGTCAGGATCGGCGGGATACCCAACACCGCCAGTGCGAAGGTGACGTTGAGCAGGCCGACGCCGATGAAGGCGGCGACGAACGCGATCAGTGCCAGCTCCGGCACGGCCCGGCCCGCATTTCCCACCGAGATCGCCACCGCTTCGCCCCTGCGGAAGTGACCGAGGGCGACGCCGATCGGCAGCGCGATCACGGCCGCCAAGCCGAGGGCGAGGAAGGTCACCTTGAGGTGCTCGCCGGTCAGGTCGAAGACCTGATCGGGTCCGCCGACCATCGTCTGGCCGGTGCGCGCCTCCTGCTGATTGAAGATGAAGTCGATCGCGTCGCCGAAGACGCTCAGCACGCCGAGGTTGATCGCGCCGCTCAAACCGTCGCCTCCACGGAGGGTCGGCGCCACGGGGCGAGCAGGCGCTGGGCGGCCAGCAGCAGCAGGTCGAGGACGATCGCCATCAGGATCGAGAGCACCCCCGCGATCACGATGTTCGTCTTGAAGTCGATCTGCTGGTAGAGCGGCTGGCCGAGCGTGTTGACGTTCGCGAAGACCATCAGGGTCGAGATCGCCACGGTCGAGACCGTCGCGATCCGCAGCCCCGCGATGATCTCGGGCAGCGCCAGGGGCAGCTCGACCCTCCAGAGCAGCTGCCGATTGGTCATCCCCATCCCGCGCCCGGCGTCCTTGCTCTCTGCCGGCACGTTGGCGAGCCCCGCGACGATGTTCCGGTAGATGATCTGCAGCGTGTAGATGGAGAGGACGATGATCGCCGTCGTCCAGCCGAGCCCGGTGATCGGCAGCAACAGGAAGATGAAGGCGAGCGAGGGGATCGTGTAGAGCACGCCCGTCGCGGCGGTGAATGTCGGCACCAGCCAGCGCTGGCGGTGCGAGAGGATCGCAAACGCGAACGCCACCGCGAAGCCGATGGCCACTGCGACCAGGACGAGCACCAACTGATTGACCAGAGGAGTCGTGTAGCGGTCGAAGTTGTCGAACGCCCAGCTGGGGCAGAAGACCTTGTTCTGCCCGACGCAGCTGGCGTTCTCGCCGGTCCGGTTGTGGATCTCCACCTGCCCGGCGAGCGGGGCCAGCTGGACCGGGCCGGCCGTCATCCGCTCAGCGGCCTCTCGACCGGCCGCTCGACCGCGGCGTGCTCCTCGATCTTCGCCTCGGGCGAGCCGAGGAAGTCGGAGATGATCTCGATCGAGAGCACGCCCGCGATCCGGCCGTCGCGGTCGGTCACCGGGGCGTACTGCGTCTCGGACGCGAGCAGGTCGGCGAGCGCGTCTCGCATCACGTCGTCGAGGTCGAGGATCGGATCGGGGGAGGAGTCGGGGGTCTGCGGCACGGTTTCGGCCCGCAGGTCGGACTCCGAGAGCCAACCGAGCGGCCGCCGCTCGGAGTCGACCAGCAGGGCATGGGGGACCTCGGCGCCGTTGAGCTTGGCCCTGACCTCGCCCGTCGCCTGGCCAACGAAGGCCAGCGGCGCCTCCCACAGGTCGATGTCGCGCACCCTCATCAGCGCCAGGCGCTTCAGGGCCCGGTCTGCGCCGACGAAGTCCTCGACGAAGTCGCTGGCCGGAGCCATCAGCAGCTCCGCCGGCGTGGCGTACTGGGCTAGCCGCCCTCCCTCCTCCAGGATCGCGATCCGGTCGCCCATCTTGATCGCCTCGTCGATGTCGTGGGTGACGAAGAGGACCGTCTTTCGGATCTCGCTCTGGAGCCGGAGGAACTCGTTCTGCAGCCGCTCCCGGTTGATCGGGTCGATCGCACCGAACGGCTCGTCCATCAGCATCACCGGGGGGTCCGCAGCCAGCGCTCGTGCCACGCCGACGCGCTGCTGCTGCCCGCCCGAGAGCTGGCTCGGGAAGCGATCGCGCAGCGCCGGGCTCAGCCCGATCAGCCCGAGCAGCTCGTCGGCCCGCTTTCGAGCCCGGGCACGGTCCCAGCCCAGAAGCCGCGGCACGGTCTCGATGTTCTCGGCGACGGTGCGGTGAGGGAAGAGCCCGATCTGCTGGATCACGTAGCCCATCTCGCGGCGGAGCTCGGCCGGGTCGCGCTGTCGGACCGAGGTGTCACCGATCAGGATGTCCCCCTCGGTGATCTCGACGGTCCGGTTGACCATCCTCAGGGCGGTGGTCTTGCCTGAGCCCGAGGGCCCGACCAGGACGCAGATCTCGCCGGCCTGGACCTCGAGCGAGAGGTCGTGGATCGCGGCGTCGTCCTGCCCCGGATAGCGCTTGGTGACGTGCTGATACGAAACCGAAGCTGCTGGACGCCCAGCCTCCACTGCGGGGAGCCTACTCGCCGCTATCATCGGGCGGCCGCGGAGGTGCGCGGCTCTTTTTATGGCCACTGCGACTGCGATGAGGACCTATCAGGCGACTCCCCAGGACCGTGAGCGGGTCTGGTACGTCGTCGATGCCGAGGGCAAGACGCTGGGCCGGATGGCGACCCAGATCGCCGACGTGCTGCGGGGCAAGCGCAAGCCGAGCTACACCCCGCATGTGGACGTGGGCGACTTCGTCATCGTGATCAACGCCGCGAAGGTCGCGGTGACCGGGGACAAGCGCGAGAAGAAGCTCTACTGGCGCCACAGCGGCTACCCGGGAGGGATCCGCTCGCGCACGCTCGGCGACCTGCTCGAGAAGCGCCCCGAGGAAGTCATCCGCAAGGCGGTCAAGGGGATGCTCCCGCGCAACCGGCTCGCGCGCCAGCAGCTTCGCAAGCTCAAGATCTACGCTGGGCCCGACCATCCCCACCAGGCGCAGAAGCCCGAGCAGCTGGAGATAGAGACCTAGACATGCAGGACGAAGAGCAGCGGGACGGCGAGCAGCAGCCGGAAGAGCAGCCCGAGGAGGGCACGCCAGAGGAGCAGCAGGCCACGGAGCAGCAGGCTCCGGAGGAGGCCGCTCCGTCGGAGGGCGGCAGCCCCGAGCGCGGCGAGGGCGAGGACCAGCCCGCCGAACAGGCCGCCGCGCCCGCCCGACCCAGCGGCAAGAAGGAGGACGTCGTCCCGGGGGCCGAGCTCGACCCGATAGCGATCGAGCCCGAGCGCGAGCTCGACGCCGAGGAGCGCGCCCGGCGCGAGGCCGAGGAGGAGGAACGCCTGCGCCGCGAGCGCGAGCTGATCGGGGACGTCACCGAGGACGCTCCCGTCGCCGCGGAGCCGGCCAAGCTGGAGGGGGACGCAACCTATGCGGCGACCGGCAAGCGCAAGTCTTCGGTCGCCCGCGTCATCCTGCGACAGGGCAGCGGCAAGATCGAGGTCAACAAGCGCGGCCTCGAGGAGTACTTCCCGCGCTCCTACCTCCAGGCGGTCGCCAAGCAGCCGCTCATCCAGACGGGCTACGAGGGCAACGTCGACGTCCGCGTGCGAGTGCACGGCGGCGGAATCTCGGGCCAGGCCGCGGCGGTCCGCCACGGCATCGCCCGGGCGCTCACCGAGGTCGATCCGGCGCTCCGGCCCGAGCTCAAGCGGCGCGGCATGCTGACCCGCGACGCCCGCGTCAAGGAACGCCGCAAGGCTGGGCTGAAGAAAGCCCGCAAGAAGCCTCAGTTCAGTAAGCGTTAGCGTCCGCCCCAGGTGGCGGAGAGAAAACTGTTCGGGACCGACGGCGTCCGCGGGCCCGTCGGGGATCTGCTCACGCCTGATCTGGCCGTGCGGCTCGGCCGCGCGGCGGCGCTCCGGGCCGAGGCCGAGCGCCCCCAGATTCTGATCGTCCGCGACACGCGCGAGTCGGGCCCGATGCTGGAGGAGGCACTCGCGGCCGGTGTGGCCGCGGGCGGCGGGGACGCGATGCTGGGCGGCGTCCTGCCCACGCCGGCCGCCTCTGTGCTCGCGCGCAGGCTGAGGTTTGATCTCGCTGGGGTGGTCTCTGCCTCGCACAACCCGTACGCCGACAACGGGATCAAGTTCTTCGACTCCCGCGGGATCAAGCTCGACGACGAAACGGAGGCCGCGATCGAGGCTGCCCTCGACGAGCCGACCGGTGAGCGGGTCGGGGGCGTCCGCCAGCTCGAGGGCGCTTTCGACGACTACATCCGGGAGCTCCGCGCCAGCTTCCAGCTCGACCTGTCCGGGATGCGGATCGCCCTCGACTGCGCCAACGGCGCCACCCACAGGGCCGCGCCGGCGATCTTCGGCGCCCTCGGCGCCGACCTCGAGCTGACCGGCACGGAGCCGGATGGCCGCAACATCAATGAGGGCTGCGGCTCCACGCATCCCGAGGCCCTGATCGATCTCGTTCGCTCGTCCGGCGCCCAGATCGGCTTCGCGTATGACGGGGACGGCGACCGGATGCTCGCGGTGGATGGCGCCGGGAAGCTCCACGACGGCGACGACCTGATCGCGCTGATCGCCAAGGACCTGCAGAGGCGCGGCGAGCTGGAGGGCGGGGTGGCCGTGACGGTGATGACCAATTACGGCTTCCTGAGCACCATGGAGGAGACGGGGATCGAGGTCGAGCAGACCAAGGTCGGCGACCGCTACGTGATCGAGGCGCTGCGCGAGCGGGACTGGTCGCTGGGCGGCGAGCAGTCCGGCCACATCGTCTGGACCGACTTCACGCCCACCGGCGACGGCATCGCGGCCTCACTGCTCGTACTCCGCGCGCTGGCAGGCCGCCCGCTCGAGGACACGGAGCCGTTCAAGCGGCTGCCGCAGCTACTCGAGAACGTCCGGGTCGCGGACAGGGGGGCAATCGACGATGCGGCAGCTCTGTGGAGCGCCGTGGAGGAGGAGAACGAAAAGCTCGCGGGCCGGGGACGGGTGCTGGTGCGGGCCTCCGGCACCGAGCCGCTGCTCCGCGTGATGGTCGAGGCTCCCGACGCGGAGGAATGCGAGGCGGTCACCAGACGGCTCGTCGATCTCGCGAAGCGCGAACTGGCATAGCTTCAGGAGCTTCCTGGCAGGCGTTTGGGCGTTGAGACGTCTGCCACTACCCTGTAGCCCCCTTTATGTGCGGCATCGTCGGATATGTGGGTGACCGACCGTGCCGAGATCTGCTGATTGCCGGGCTGGAGAAGCTCGAGTACCGAGGCTATGACTCGGCCGGCGTTTCCGTGATCTCGGACGGGGAGATCGACAGCGTGCGCGCCGTCGGCAATCTCGCCAACCTGCGCGAGGCGGTCGAGCGGCACTCCAACGGGGCCGGCAGCGTCGCGGTGGTGGCGCCCCCCGCCACCATCGGGCTCGGTCACACCCGCTGGGCGACCCACGGCAGGGTGACCGAGGAGAACGCACACCCTCACGGCGACTGCCTGGACAACATCCACATCGTCCTCAACGGGATCATCGAGAACCACGCCGAGCTGCGGCGGGATCTGAAGGCGGAGGGCCACGAGTTCACTTCGGAGACGGACGCCGAGATCGTCAGCCATCTGATCGAGCGTCACTACAAGGGCGACCTGACCGAGGCCGTTCGCAAGGCATTCGCCGAGCTCCGCGGGCACTACGCGTTCGTCGCTATGCACCGCGAGCAGCCCGAAACGCTGGTCGCGGCGCGAAAGGAGTGCCCGCTGATCGTCGGCCTGGGGGAGAACGAGAACTTCATCGCCTCGGCGATCCCCGCGTTCCTGGTCGAGACGCGCACCGCCCTCGGCATCAAGAACGACGAGATCGTCACGGTTCACAAGGGCGAGGTGACGATCACCGACGCCGAGGGGAATGTCCGGCAGCGCGACCCGGAGGAAGTGACCTGGGACGAGGACGCCGCCGAGAAAGGCGGCTACGAGACCTTCATGCTGAAGGAGATCCACGAGCAGCCGGACTCCGTCGCGGAGACGATCACAGACCGGCTGCCCAGGCTGGACGGCGTGGACCTCTCCGACGTCGAACTCGACGACGAGTTTCTGCGCGGTGTGGAGCGGATCGTGATCGTTGCCTGCGGGACCTCCTACCACTCGGGGCTGATCGGCCGGTACGCGATCGAGCAGTGGGCCCGGATCCCGGTGGAGATGGACATCGCCTCGGAGTACCGGTACCGGGAGCCGGTCCACCGCCCCAACGATCTGGTCATCGGCATCACCCAGTCGGGAGAGACCGCGGACACCCTCGCCGCGATGCGGCTGGCGCGCGACGGGGGCTCGAAGGTGCTCGCGATCTGCAACGTGATGGGGAGCCAGGCCACCAGGGACGCCGATGCCGTCCTCTTCACCCGCTCGGGCATCGAGGTGAGCGTCGCGGCGACCAAGACCTTCGTCAGCCAGGTCGCCGCGATGTACCTGCTCGGCCTGCGGCTCGCCGAGCTGCGCGGCACCCTGCCGCCGGAGCGGATCGCGGAGATGGTCGCCCAGCTCAAGTCGCTCCCGTCAAAGCTCCAGGAGGCGATCGTCGCTCTCGAGGAGCCCGTAAAGGTGATCGCCCGAGCCGAGCAGGACCAGCGCTTCTTCATGTACATCGGCCGGCACATCGGCCTCGCCGTCTGCCTGGAGGGTGCCCTGAAGCTGAAGGAGATCGCCTACATCCCGGCGGACGCCTACGCGGCGGGCGAGATGAAGCACGGGCCGATCGCGCTGCTCGACGAGTCAACGCCGGTCGTCGCCGTGGCCACCGACAGCCCGGTCACGGAGAAGATCCTCTCCAACATGGAGGAGGTCCGGGCGCGCGGCGCGGAGGTGATCGCCATCGCCACCGAGGGTTCGGCCGAGATCGGCGAGGCAGCCGACCAGACCCTGTTCGTGCCCCGCACGGACTGGGTCCTGCAGCCCATCGTCGCGATCGTGCCGTTGCAGCTCCTCGCCTACTACGTCGCCCGCGAGAAGGGCCTGAATGTGGACCAGCCTCGGAACCTCGCGAAGACCGTCACGGTTGAGTAAGGTGCCGCGCTCGTGAGGCGCCGCCGCATCCCAGCATTTCTGGCTGCCTGCATGGCCGTCCCGGCGGCGATACTCGCAGGCTGCGGAGGCGACGATGGCGGCAGCGACGTGGACGTGGGACCGGCCGCGGCCGTGCCGGCGAACGCGGCCCTCTACTTCGACGGGACCGTGAAGCCGACCGGTCAGGCGGAGACGGACGCCAGGGCCGCGCTCAGCAAGGTCCTCGACACCCCGGACCCGGGCGGGAAGATCGTCTCGCTGCTGGAGCAGGAGTCCCAGTCTGAGGGGCACCCGATCGATTACCGGCAGGACGTCGCGCCGTGGGTTGGCGAGCAGGCCGGCTTCTTCTTCACCGACCTCGCGGACGACGCCGAGAAGGGCGCCGCCGTCATCGAGACGACCGACCCGAGCGCGGCGCTCGCGTTCGCCCGCAAGGCCTCCGGGGCCACTGAGACCAACCCTGCGCCGCAGTCTTATAACGGCGTCAGCTACCAGGCCGATCCCACGGATCAGGGGAACGTCTTCGGGACCGTCGGCAACTTCCTCGTCACAGGCGATGTCGATGGCTTCAAAGCCGCGGTCGACGCCGAGAGCGGCGATTCGCTGGGCGACTCGGGCGACTTCAAGGACGCGCTCGACCAGCTGCCGGGCGACCGGCTCGGGAGCTTCTACACGGTCCCGAGGACGCTCCTGGACTCGATCGGGCAAGGCGAGATCGACGAGAACAGCAGGGCGCTGTTCGAGAAGAGCGCGGGCGAAGCACTGGACAAGCCGGTCTCCGGTGCCCTGACCGCCTCGGCCAACAGCTTCGACCTGGAGTTCATCGGCGGCGACACCGGCGTCGACACCCCAGAGAGCGCGCTGGTCGGCGACGTTCCGGCCGGGTCCTGGCTCGCGCTCGGGCTCGGGAACCTCGGGGACACCGCGAAGCGGACACTCGATCAGCTCAAGGATTCGGGGATTCCGAACTTCGAACAGGGGCTCTCTCAGGTCGAGTCGGCGACCGGGGCCTCGGTCGACCAGCTGACCGACGCGCTTGGCGACGCCGTCCTCTACGTGCAGGGAACGACCGAGCCGACGCTGAACGGCGCTCTCGTCGTTCAGACGAATGATCCGGAGCTCACCGGCCGGCTGCTGACCCAGCTGCAGACCCTGGTCCAGCTCGGGAGCCAGGGCACGGCGAAGCCGCTCCAGCTGAGCGGCGGTGGCACCGGATTCCAGATCAACGACCCGGCGGAGATCCCGCAGCCGGTCGAGATCGCCCAGCAGGGAGACAAGATTGTGTTCGGCTACGGCACCAACTCCGCGGCGCAGTCACTGGCGCCGACGCAGAAGCTCTCGGATTCCCCGACCTTCTCGGCCGCCAGGGGCCAGGTCTCCGACCTGGGCACCGATTTCTTCCTCGACCTGCCCTCCGTCTTCCGGCTGGCGGAGTCCGAGGGCGCCAAGTCCGATCCCGGCTACGTGCGGGCCAAGCCCTACATCGATGCGCTCAGCTACCTGGTCACCGGCTCTGGCAGCAAGGGCGACCAGGCCGAGCTGAAGGCTGTCGTCGGGCTCAAGTAGGCGCGGGCGTCGTGGCGCTCGGCGTCGGCATCGACCTGATCGAGATCGAGCGGGTCGAGCGCGCCCTGGAGCGACGTCCGCGGCTCGCGGAGCGGTTGTTCACCGACGCCGAGCTGTCCTATGCGCGCGAGCGCTCCCGTCCGGGCCGCCATCTGGCGGCCCGGTTCGCCGCAAAGGAGGCGGTGATCAAGGCTCTGGGCCGGCCGGTGCCTCCCCGGGAGATCGAGGTCGTCAGCGGCGAGCCGCCGCGGCTGCAGCTCCACGGCCAGGCCGCGGAGGCAGCCGGCGAGGCGGAGATCGCCATCTCCCTCACCCACTCGCGTGATGCAGCGGCCGCCGTCGCGGTCGCCAACTAGCACCCGGTAGAGAAAGCCGCCGGGGGTAGGCTGGCGCGGTCATGGAGAGCTGGCTGGATCCGTGCCTCGACGCCGATCAGATGCGCGCCACTGACCGCTGGGCCATCCAGCAGCAAGGCGTTCCATCCCTGCAGTTGATGGAGACGGCCGGGCGGGCGGTGGCCGAGGCGGCCGCCGAGGCCGCTGGACCGGGCAGGGCCGCGATCGTGTGCGGGAAGGGCAACAACGGCGGCGACGGCTACGTCGCCGGCCGGCTGCTGCGCGGGATGGGACGGCAGGTGCGGGTCCTGATGCTCGCACCGGCCGACGAGCATCGCGGGGACGCCGCGGAGAACCTGCGCCGCCTCGAGGGTGCGGCCGAGCCGTTCGCGCCCGGGGCACTCGACGACGCGACGGTGATCGTCGACGCGATCCTCGGCACCGGCTTCGCGGGGGAGCCGCGCGGCGCCGCCA
>DATFOK010000147.1:0-10405 GCA_035265665.1 Solirubrobacterales bacterium
GCCGCGCGGACCGAGCTCGCGAGCCAGGTAGCGGTTGACTGCCTCCAGGGCCGCTTTCGAGACCCCCATCCAGTCGTAGGCGGGCCAGGCGACTGAGGCGTCGAAGTCGAGGCCCACCACGCTGCCGCCCTCCTTCATCAGTGGGGGTGGTGAAGACGTTCGTCACCCCGTGCTTGGAAAGCACGGAGAGCTGCTCGTGCGGGTCGAAGCCGCCCTCGCGCGCGTAGACGAACTGGACGGCGCCGTAGCGCCACGGCCCGATCAGCGGACAGATCCCGGCAGCCCAGGCCCACTCCCCCATGCCGTGGAAGAGCTCGCCCTCCTGCACCTGATGGCAGTAGACGAACTCCTCGTGACCGAGGATGTAGCGGTGGGCGTGGAGGATGCCCTTCGCCATTCCGGTCGTGCCGGACGTGTAGTAGATCTGCGCCGGATCCTCGGCTGAGGTGTCGACGGTCTCGAACCGGTCGGCCTGCTCGGCGAGCAGGCCGGCGTCGAGCACGATCACCTCCTCGACCAGATCCCCGGGCATGCGGCCGGCGTTGTCCGCGTCGGTGACGATCACCCGCGGCTGGGAGTCCCGGATCCGGTGCTCGATTCCCTCGTCGCCGTAGAGCACCGAGAGCGAGAGGAGGATCGCACCGGCCTTCCAGGTGCCCAGGAACATCGCGGCCGTCTCGGGCGACGCCGGTGCGCAGACCGCGACGCGGTCGCCCCTCTCAACCCCGCGCGAGGCGAGCAGGTTGGCCGCCTGGTTGGCAAGGGCGCGCTGCTCAGCCCAGCTCACCTCCCGCTGGTTGCCGCGGAAGTCCTCGAAGATCATCGCCGTCCTCTCGCCGGGCTGGCGGTCGCAGACGTCCGCGGCGATGTTGTAGCGCTCGGGCACCTGCCACCGGTGCGCCTCGCACGCCTGCTCGTAGGTGAGGGACTCGGTCGCGCTCATCGTCACCCTCCTCCAGGTTGCGCGTTCGACATCATCGCGCTTTCAGGAATAGATCTAGCCGAACGATCATCCGGGGAAACCACTGAGGCGGATCTCGTGATTTGAGGCGGGCAGATCGCGGGGTTTGCCCGCTGGTATCCGGCGCGTGAAAGGACGAAGGTAGTGAGTGAAAGTCGGCGAAGAAATAGACCGGATGCCACCGAACTCGACTCAGAATCTGAACGCGAAGCTCTCGCTCACGCCGGTCTGGGAGCAGCGCGCCGGCGGGCCCGCCCCGAGCTTCGCCCCTCCGCCGATCCACAGCACCGCGCCCGAGATCAAGATCGTCGGCGGCGCGAGCAAGTACCGCGGCGGCTACCACCTGACCATCGCCTAACGGGTTCCTACTCGCTTCGCCCGGAGGACCCTCGCGCAACGGCCGGAGCTCGTCAGGCGCAAGGATGCGCCCGATGAGATCCCGCCTCCTGCTCCTGGCCGCCTGCGCGCTCGCCGCGGGTTCGGTTGCCTCGCCGGCCCTCGCGGCGAAGCCGGGAAACCGCGCGCATTCCCATGGGAGAAGCGGGTGCGCGAGGCGAACCACTTCCTCGCCGGCCGGGCCGGCACCGCCGCGTACGCGGTAGTCGATGAGCGCGGCCGGGTCCACGGGCACCGGAGCAGCGTGCAGTACTCCTCCGCCAGCCTGGTGAAGGCCATGGTGCTGGTCGCCTATCTGGACCGCAGGGAGGTCCGGCGGCGCCACTTGCGTCCCGCCGAGCGGCAGCTGCTCGGGCCGATGATCCGGATCTCGGACAACGACGCGGCCAGCGCGATCCATGAGCGCGTCGGCACCGACGGGCTGACGCGGCTCGCTCGGCGGGCGGACATGAGGAACTTCGTCGCCTACCCGGTCTGGGGTGGCTGCCAGGTCACCGCCCGCGACCAGGCCCGCTTCTTCCTGCGCATCCGCGCGCTCCTGCCCAAACTCCACCGCAAGTACGCGATGGGCCTGCTGCGGCGAATCGTCTCCTACGAGCGCTGGGGGATCCCGCCCGGAGCTCCCGGAGGATGGGTGCCCTTCTTCAAGGGGGGCTGGTTCCGCGACGAGGACGGTTGGCGCGTCCACCAGGCCGCGCTCCTCCGCAGGGGCGGCCGCCGGATCGCGATCGCCGTCCTCAGCCGCGGCAGCCCGAACCTGGAATACGGAGCCGCGACGATCACCGGGGTGACGTCGCGGCTCCTGCACGGCTATCGCTGATCGCCGGATTCACGCTCGCTCCGGCTCGAGAGCGGGCGCCCCGACGGAGGCCGAGACCAGCTCGCCCTGCTGCCCGTGGCTGGGCAGCAGGCTGCCGGCGAGGGCGCCGATCAGGGCCAGTCCCGCAGCGACTCCAACCGCGGGCCCGAAGCCGTCGACGAACGCCTGGGGCGACACGTAGCTCCCCGCTCCGGCGAAGACCGCCACCGCCACCGCGATGCCGAAGACGCCGCCGAGCTCGCGCATCACGCTGTTCGTCCCCGCCGCCTTGCCGACGGCCTCCTCGGACATCGACCCGAGCACCGAGTTCTGCGCGGAAGGGATCGCCATCGAGATGCCGACGCCGGCCACGATCAGCGGGATCACGAGCTGCGAGTACGCCAGGTCGGGCGAGGCGATCAGCGCGATCCAGATCGTCCCGGCGGCCTGGATCAGGAGGCCGCCGACCATCAGCGGACGCTCCCCGATCCGGTCCGCCATTGCCCCTGCGACCGGGCCGACCAGCAGGAAGGTTCCGGTCCAGGGCATCAACCGGAGCCCGGCGCCCAGTGCGTCGTAGCCCATGCCCGTCTGGAGCAGCTGTGAGAAGAAGTACACCTCCGCGAGCAGGGAGGCGAAGACAAAGAAGATCGCGGCGTTGCCGGCCGAGAACGCCCGTGAGCGGAAGAAGCTCATCGGGATCATCGGCTCGGCGGTGCGACGCTCGTAGGCGATGAACGCGGCGACCAGCAGCGTTCCCACCGCCAGCGTCCCGGCCACCTCGAGGCTCCCCCAGCCGACCGAGTTGCCTCGCACGAGTCCCCAGACGACGCCGAAGGCGCCCGCGGAAACCAGCGCGAGCCCGGACAGGTCGAGGGCCGTATTGGGGCCGTAGCTCTCCCGCATCTTGGCGAAGACGACCGGGACCGCGAGCAGGCCGATCGGCACGTTGAGCCAGAAGATCCAGGTCCAGTCGAGCCCGTTGACGACCGCGCCCCCGATGAGCGGGCCGCTCGCCACGGCGAGCCCGGTGACCGCGCTGAACAGGCCGATGGCCATGCCCCGCTTCTCGGCCGGGAAGGCCGCGCTGAGCAGGACCAGTCCCAGGGACATCATGAAGGCGGCGCCGACGCCCTGAACGGCGCGGGCGGCGATCAGCCAGCCCACGCTCGGCGCGAGCGCGCTGCCCGCGGAGGCGATCGCGAAGCCGACCAGACCGACGGCGTAGAGCCGCCGCCGGCCGAAGCGATCGCCCAGCGCCGCCGCGGTCACCAGCATCACCGCGAAGCTCAGGTTGTAGGCGTTGACGGTCCACTCGAGCTGGGAGATCGACGCGCCCAGGTCGAGGCGGATCGTCGGCAGGGCGGTCGAGACGACGAGCGTGTCGAGCGCGGCCATGAAGGATCCGATCGCCGTCAGGACGACTACCCAAGTGATCGATCCTCTGCTGTTGGTTGCCGGCGGACTCATCGGATCTCCTTCCGTTCCGGGCGTGTGTCCACCCTTTGCAACTAGAGATCCGGCGAGTCCCCCGGATCCATCGCTGGAGGCAGATCGAAGCTGCGGAAGAGCTTCGAGTCACGGAAGGCAGTGAACTCACTGATCCGGCCGTCCTCGGTGAGGGTGAGGACGATGATCGACTCGGCGACCGGTGGGCGGGTGCCGTCGCTCCGGTAGTCGCCCAGTGCGACCTGTCCGGCTGCGCTCGTCGGCAGAAGCCTCCTATGCCGATCCGATCGCAGCGGTCCTCGGGGCAGGAAGTAGGCGATCGCGTCCCGGCCGCGGAACCAGGTCGACCAGGGCGGCATCGCAAACACCGCGTCCTCCGTCAGCATCGAGCGGATCGCGTCGACGTCGTGGCCCTCCCAGGCCTCGACGAAGCGCTCGACCACCTCCCGCACGCGATCGTCGCCAAGCGCGCGCAGTGTCTGCTGCTGGCTCTGCTCGGGAAGAGTCTCCTCCGCCGCCTTCCGGGCCCTCTGCAGGGCGCTGTAGATCGAGGCGGGCGTCGCGTCGAGGGCCTGGGCGACGTCACCGGGCGCAAAGCCGAGGACGTCGGTCATGATCAGGGCCGCGCGCTGGAGCGGGGGCAGGTGTTGGAGCGCCGCGGTGAACGCGAGCTCGACGCTCTCGCGCTGCTCGTAGCGGGCCTCGGGTGAGGCGGGCCCCTCGTCCGCCACCAGGCGCTCGTCCGGGTAGGGCTCGATCCAGGTCGACTCCACCAGCGGCGTGCCGATCTCGTCATGCGGATCGGCCGGCGGCCCGTACTCGATCGGCAGCACCCGCTTCGGCCGGCGCTCGATCAGTCTCAGCGAGCTGTTGGTGGAGATCGTGTAGAGCCAGGAGCGCAGCGAGCTGCGGCCTTCGAAGCGCGCGAGCCCGCGCCAGGCTCGCAGCAGCGTCTCCTGCATCGCGTCCTCCGCGTCGTGGAGCGAGCCGAGCATCCGGTAGCAGTGGGCCTGAAGCTGGCCGCGGTAGGGCTCGATCAGCCGCTCGAAGGCGCCCTCATCGCCTCCCTGCGCCGCCGCGAGCAGTTCGCGCTCCCGCGTGGAACCGCGCGGTTTGTCGGCTTCCGAGCTCATCCCTCACCCATTGAGACCCGCGTGACTCGCCCAATCAATCGCTGGGACGATGGATTTGCAACGGGACGGGGATCCAACTGATTGAGATGCCACCCAGAGAACCGCGACCCGTCGCCCACTTGGAGCTGCATACCACCGACCAGGCGATCGCCCGCTCCTTCTACACGGAGCTGCTCGGCTGGCGGCCCGAGCGAATCGAGGCGGGGGATCGCTCCTACCTCGCCCTCGACCTCGGGGAGGGCCAGAGCGGCGGGATCGTCGAGTGCGGCACCGACCGCACGCTCTGGCTGCCCTACGTCTCGGTCCCGGAGGTCCACTCGGCAACGATGCAGGCTGAGCGGCTGGGCGGATCGGTCCTGCTCGGGCCACGCGAGGGACCTGCCGGCTGGCGCAGCGTGGTGGCCTCGCCGGACGGCGGCGAGATCGCCTTCTGGCAGGCGAAGTCGACCGTCCCGCTTGACGGGACTACGTCGCGGCCTCGGCGAAGCGGTATCCCACCCGCCGCACAGTGACGACCAGCTCGGGGTTCTGCGGGTCGCGCTCGACCTTCTGGCGCAGGTTCGAGATGTGGACGTCGCAGGCGCGGACGTCGCCGCGGAACTCGGTCTGCCAGAGCTCCTCCATGATCTCCTTGCGCGAGAAGACCTGACCGGGGCTGCCGGCGAGCAGGCGGAGGACCTGGAACTCGGAGCGGGTCAGGTTGGTCGGCTCCCCGCGGACCGTGACGAGATGCCGCGCGAGGTCGATTGAGACAGGCCCGGCGTTGATCTCCGCGCCCTCGGTGCCGGGCAAGCGGTCGAGCTCGCGACGCCGCAGCTGCGCCCTCACCCTCCCCAGCAGCTCGCGAACCGAGAACGGCTTGGTGACGTAGTCGTCGGCGCCGACCTCGAGTCCCACAACCTTGTCGACCTCGGCGTCCTTGGCGGTCAACAGGATGATCGGCACCGGGCTGTGCGCGCGGACCTCGCGGCAGAGGTCGAGCCCGCTCTTGCCGGGCATCATGATGTCCAGGATCAGCAGGTCGAAGGAGTCGTCCGTGATCTGTCCCTCGGCCTCCTCGCCGTTCGCCGCCAGGGTCACCTGGAAGCCCTCCTGCTCGAGGGCGTAGCCGACCGACTCGCGGACGGAGAGTTCGTCGTCCACGACCAGGATGCGGTTGGCTGCGGGTGGCGCCGGATTCATGCGACCGGTGTGGGGGTCGGCTCGGCGGTCCGTAACCGGACCCAGAAGGTGCTGCCCTCGCCGGGCTTCGAATCGAGGCCGATCTCGCCGCCCATCACATCCACCATCCGCTTCGCGATCGAGAGGCCGAGCCCGAAACCCTCTCCCTCGAGGATCCCGGAGCCGCGGTAGAAGCGATCGAACACCCGGTCCTGCTCGTCGGGCGGGATTCCCTTCCCGGTGTCCTGTACCTCGATCGTCACGCTGTTCTCTGCCCGGCGCGAGGCGCGAAGGGTAACCGTGCCGGGCGCGGGGGTGTAAGCGCAGGCGTTGCTGAGCAGGCCGATCATGACCTGCCGCAGCAGCACCGGGTCGCCCTCGGCGACGAGGTCCGGCTGGATCTCGTCGCGAAGCTCAACACCATCGGGGTTCTCGACGGCGTCGATCGCCTCCTCCGCCGCGACGCTCACGTCCACGACCTGCGCCGGATCGCGCTCCCCGGCGGCCTCGACGCGCGCCAGCATGAGCAGCGACTGCATGAGCCGAGTCATCCTCTCGGCGTCGATGGCAAGGCGGCCGAGAAAGCGGTCGCGAACCTCGGGATCGTCCTTCGCCCCGCTCTCCAGCACCTCGATCCCGCTCTTGATCGCGGCGAGAGGATTGCGGAGCTCGTGCGCCGCATTGGAGACGAACTCCGCCTCGGCCTGCTCGCGCTTGAGCTCCTCGGTTCGATCGCGGACGATCAGGAGAACGGCATGCTCGGCCGGCACCCGGCGCGCCTGCACCCCATAGAGCCGCCCGTCGATGGAGAGCAGCGGGATCTCGTCCGCTCCGTGCTCGGCTGCGCGCCGCAGAGACGGAGCCAGCGCCGGTGCGGGCCTGCCATCCCGGACGAGGCGGCCGGCGGCTGGGTTGGTGAAGCGCACCTGTCCGTCCTCGCCGGCGACGATCACGGCTTCGGTCATCCCGTGGAAGATCGCCGAGAGCCGGTCGCGCTCGGTGGCGAGCATGCGGAAGGTCTCGCGGAGCTCCCGCCGCATCGTGTCGAGCGACCGGGTCAGGTCCCCGATCTCGTCGCCCACCCCGCGGGGCAGCGGAGCCTCGAAGTCGCCGGCGGCCATCTGCTCCGCCGAGCGCGCCAGGCGGCGAATGCGAATCGCGATCAGCGAGGAGGCGAGGAAGCCGACAAGGACGCCGATCACGATCGCGATCAGGAGGGCGCGGAGCCGGTCGCCGCGGAGCTCGTCGAAGGCATGAGTGAGCGCGGGCGGCGGCTCGGCGCGAACGATCACGACCCCGCGGATGGGCACCTTGCCGCTGCCGAAGATGGGCGCGGCGGCGACGGTGATGTTGTCGGGCAGGCTGGCCCGGTAGCGGCGGCCGTTCTGCGCCACCCGGAGAGCCTCGGGCCTCTGTTGTACGGCGTCGAGCTGGGAAAACTCCTGGCCGGGAGCGAAGGGATTTCCATGCCGGTTCAGCGCCCAGGCTTTGAAGGTCCCCGTGCTCGCCTGGGCGAGCACGTTGGCAGCGTGGAGCTTGTCCACCCGGCCGAGGTCGTCGGCCAGGCTGGCGGTCTTGCCGACGGCCAGGTCCGCCGACTCGCTCTGCAGGGTGCGGCCGGAGGAGTCGTCGACGAAGACGTAGACGGCCGCCGCAGTGATCAGGCTGACCAGCGCGAAGGCGGCACCGAGCCAGAGCCGTATCGGGATCCGGCGGCCTCTCCCCGCGCCCCTCACACTCCCTTTGGCCATCGTGGAGGAGATTGTTACCGCTTGCTCACACTTCTGGTGCAAGCGCGGCGGTGAGGCGCAGCCAGAGTGCCTCCAGAGCGAGCTCCTCGGAAACGTTCACGCGAAGGCGGCGGCGGGTGTCGAGCACCCACTCGAGTGCTGCCCGGGCCCCGACCGGATCTAGCCCCTCGGCATCCTCCGCAAGCTGGTCGAGGCGGTCGGTGTTGAGGACCACGTCGCCGGCGCCGGAGGCGATCGCCGCAAGGTCCCGGTACCAGGAGCAGCAGAGGGCCAACCCCAGGTCGAGCGCCTGCGTGCGGGCGCGGCGCTCGGTGCGCCGGACCTGTTCGATCGCCTCGCGGGTGAGCTTCCCCTTGCGCCCGCGCCGCGCTGTGGTCTCAGCCTCCTCGAGGAGGCGCCGCTCCTCCTCCGCGCCCGCCCGCTCGCCGGCCTCGCTCGCCGCCGCCAACAGCTCGCGCCAGGGCTCGGCGGTACCCGCGCCCGCGCGGGGTGCACGGGCCGCCTCCTCCGCGACGGCGCGGAGCGCGACTCCGCTCTCGCCGCTGAGGACCCGGGCGAGCTCGACGTCGCCGCCACTGAGCCGGGCCGCCGCATCCGTCTCATCGCCCGTCCCCAGCGCCTCGAGCACCGCGTCGGGAGAAAGCGGCCCGAACTCGATCGGTGTACAGCGCGAGAGGATGGTCTCCGCGAGCTGCTCGGGCTCCGAGCAGACCAGGATCAGGTGGGCGAAAGGTGCCGGCTCCTCCAGCGTCTTGAGCAGCGCGTTCTGGCTTTCGTCCCGCAGGTCCTCGGCCTCCTGGATCACGAAGACGCGGCGGCTCCCCTCCGCGGGGCTGAGGCTGGCGGCACGGATGACCTGCTCGCGAACGTCCTCGACGAGGTGCTGTGCGCCGGGCGGCCTGAGCCAGACGAGGTCGGGGTGCGGGGATGGGTCGAGCAGGGCCCGGCGGCGGGCGTCCTCAGGATCGGCCGACCCCTCAGCGAGCAGCTCGGCCGCGAAGGCGCGGGCCGCCGCCGCCTTGCCGGAACCGCGGGGCCCGCGGAAGAGGTAGGCGTGGCCGGGCGCCGCGAGGGCAGCGCTCAGCGCGAAGGCCGCCCGCGGCTGGTGCCGGGTCGCCTCGGCGAGGGCCGCGGGGATCGCCGCGGTCTTCGCCTCCATCACGCGCGGACCCCCTGCACCTCGGCCAGCACCGCCGCGTGGACGGCGTCCCGATCGCCGTCGGCGTCCACCACCCGCACCCTCCCGGGGTGGCGGCGGGCCACCTCGTCATAGCCCTCGGCGACCAGCCGCTGGAGCTCGATGCCCTCCCCCTCGAAGCGGTCGGCCTTGCGCCGGCCGATGCGCGCCGCCGCCGTCTCGGGGTCGATGCGGAGCAGGATGGTGAGGTGCGGCCAGACGCCGCCCGTCGCCTGGTCGCAGATCTCCTCAACCCGCTCGGCGCCGAGCCCGCGCGCCACCCCCTGATAGGCGACACTCGAATCGCTGAAGCGGTCGCACACCACATCCCCGCCCCGCTCGCTGGCAGGACGGATCACCCGGGATACCAGCTCGGCCCGCGCGGCGCAGAAGAGGAGGAGCTCGGCCAGTGGGCCGAGCTCGAGCTCCGGGTCCTTGAGCAGGCCGCGGATGCGCTCGCCGGTCTCCGTGCCGCCCGGCTCGCGCACCAGCACGACGTCGCCGCCGATCGTCTTTGCGAGCAGCTTCGCCTGGGTGGTCTTGCCCGAGCCGTCGATTCCCTCGAGTGAGATGAACATCGGCGTCCCAGGCTAAACGCCGTCCTACCCGAGTCTGCGGTGTGTGCGCGAACTACCTGCATTCCGCGTTTATTTCCGACCCCTGGTTGGGTAGCGGGGGAGCACCACACACCCGGATGAGAGGAGCGATGGATGTTGGAGACACCGGAGACACCGGGAACTGACGTCGAGGAGGGCAACGGCACCGAAGAGGGTGGCGGCGACGGTAACGGTGGCCAGGAAGGCGGCGAGGGCGGAGGCGGCGAGGAGAGCGCCTGATCCACCGGCTCATCGCGCGAGGAGAAGGGCGGCCTGCGGGCCGCCCTTCGGTCTTTTGGCAGCGTCAGCTCTTCGTGCGCGGCTTCGAGCGCGATCCGTTCTTGGCACGGGTGTCGTTGCCCGACCGTGAGCCCGAGCCGTTCCGCGCCCGCTTCACCTTCGTCGCCGAGGCCTGCCCGGCGATCCTCTCCGCCTCGTTGATCGCCTCGGCCTTCTCCGCCGCGTCGCCTTCGGCTGCCTTGCCGTCCTTCTCGGCGGCCTCCGCCGCCTCCTTGGCGGACTTCGCCTTCTCGCGTTCTTCGCGGCGGCGCTTCATCTCGGCCATCGAGGGGCACTCGTCGTTCAGGCAGAGCTTCCAGGGGCGGCCGCGCCAGGGGATCACCTGCAGGCGCGGGGTGCGGCCGCAGATTGAGCAGACCTCCTCGATCTTGTAGAGACCGCGGACCCGCTGGGGCAGCGGGAAGGTCTGGTCGCAGGAGTCCGGCGAGTCCGGGTTGTCTCCGTCCCAGCCTTGGCAGCCGACGAAGCGCTTGCCCGACTTGCGCGCCTTGATGATCCGCAGCATGTTCGGAGAGCCGTCCTCCTGCTTGCGACCGGCCTCCTGACAGACGATGCAGGGACCGAGGATCCGATCCTGGTCCATCCCGGCCCAGACCTCGCGGGCGAACTTGCGCCACTTGGCGTCCTCGTCGTCCGTGCTCACGTCGTCGCCCATCTCGTCGAAGGCGGAGCGCAGCATGTC
>DATFOK010000148.1:0-2315 GCA_035265665.1 Solirubrobacterales bacterium
TGTCCAGTACTCGCGGCCCCGCGCAACCTTCCCGTCTCTGAACGTGTAGAGGGCGGCGTAGGTCAGATCCGTCTCGACGCCACTCAACTTGGCGCGGCCGCTGATTCGGATGACAGCTATGACGTTGTCCTCGCCCGCATCGATCAGCTCGACCGGCTTGCTCGCGAAATCGTCGAAGGTGTCTTGCCAGTCCTGCACGTAGGCGCGCAAGGCGTCCTTGCCGTGGATTGGGCCGTGGTCATCGGGTGCGCCCTCTACCGCCCGGTAGTCGATGTCGTCCGCCAAGTACTCGACCCAGGTATCTAGGTCGCCGCGGTTGAAGGCCTCAGCGACGGTCTTCACGTTCTCCTCGGACATCGCCCAGCAGTATCTCTCGATGGAGTGCTGCTTTCCATGGAGGCTGTCGCGCAAATGCTCCGATCGAGGCGGGCTGACGGTTCCGCGGAACCGCCGGCGAGCTGGTTGATGTCGGCCCTCAGGCCCCGGCCAGGGCCACGCGGTGGCGGTGGAGCTTCAGGAGGTTGTGGGTGGCGGCAATCAGACGCCACTCGGAGCGAACCGCAGCCCGGCCCCTGCGTTTGAAGCGCCCCGCCCGCCGATTCTGCTTGATATCGGCGAAGACGGGCTCGACCATCGTCTGCCGTTGCGAGTAGAGCTCCCTGCCCTTGGCGCTTTGCAACACCCTGCGCATGAAGTCGTAGGGCCCGCCGAGGCGGGTCTTCCGCGGGCCGGTGGAGCGCTCGGCGTCGGCGGCGACCAGCGGGGTGATCCCGCGCTCCCTGAGCGAGTCGATGTGCTCGTTTGACCAGTAGCCGGCGTCGGCGAGGACCACCTCGGGGCGCTCGGTGACCCCGGCCCGCTCGAGCTCTCGCTCGGCGGCGGAGACCATCGGGTCAAGCTGGGCGAAGTCGATGCCGTCGGGGGCGATCTCGGCGGCGACGATCACCTGTTGGCGGGTGGTCACGGTCTGCGCGTTGTAGCCCTGGACGTAGCCGCGGTAGGCCTTCATGTTCTTCGAGTCGGGGTCGGTGAGGTTGATCTTGCCCTCGGGCCTCGCCGGCGGCCGGTAGGGCTTGGGGGAGGCCGAGGCCATCCGGCGGGAGCCGTCGGCGGCGACTCCACGAGCCCGCCAGGCCTCATAGGCGCGGTTCGCCCGGTGCTCGGCGCGCCAGTCCTCGACCAGGCGCTCGCGGCAGAGCTCGAGGCGCTCGGCGCGATCGCGGGGCACCGGCTCCTCCTTGGCGGCGCGCTCGCGCTCGAGCTCCTCCTTCGCCTCGCGCAGCCACTGTTTGCGCCCGTGCCGGGTGGTGAGCTGCTCGGGGAGCTCGTCGCCGCGGGCATCGCCGTAGAGCTCGTCCTCGGCGGCGTCGATCCGGCCCGCCTCGGCGAGGATCTCCTCCGCGATCCGCCGATAGGAGCGGCTGGCGTGGTTTGAGGCCGAGGCCTCGAACTTGGAGCCGTCGACGGCGAGCACGCCCACCTCGACCAGGCCGGCCTTGGCGCAGAGCCCGAGCACGCCGCCGAAGAGATCGGCGAGGGCGGCCTGGTGGCGGACCCGGAAGCGGGCGATCGTGGCGTGGTCGGGGGCCTGGTTGGCGCAGATCACCCGGAAGGCGACGTCCTCGCGGCAGCGGCGCTCGATCCCGCGGGAGGAGCGCTCGCCGACGCAGTAGGCGTAGGCGAGCAGGCAGACCATCATCTTCGGCTCGTGCGCGGCCGCGCCGTGGCCGTCGGAGCGGTAGGCGGTGTAGAAGGGCTCCAGGTCGAGCTCCTCGATCGCCTCGATCACGAACCAGGCGAGGTGGTCCTCGGGGAGCCAGTCGCGCAGGTCCGGGGGCAGGAGCAGCGGTTGGTCTCGGTCGGCTGTGAGGAAGTTCTGTGGCATGCCCGGATGGTCCAAAACGGGCCGGACAGCGGGGGGTTTATGCGACAGTCTCAATGGAAAGCGACAGCGAGCACCTGACCGGACTAAGGGGCACGGCGTTTCGCTCGCCGCGCGAACGGCCGACCCAACGCCCGCTGGACTGGGAGGGTCAGTAGCGAAACCTCCGCCCACTTCCGCCAGCCTTGGGGCCGTACAGGAGACCGGCCGCAGACCGCGGCCGGTCTCCTTTCCGGACTAACTGAGGTCGGCGTTGTTAGCCGCCGCAGACCCCCTCCGACTGCGGGGGCCTACACGTCGAGCCCAGATCCTGCGGTTCAGGACTGGTATTCGACGTGTTGCCTTGGGTCTCAGTGGTGGTGCCGACGCCGCCCTGGTTCTTGCCTGGGCCGTCGAAGCACCGCACCTCGCCCTGGACCTTGGTGCAGTTGTC
>DATFOK010000149.1:0-13164 GCA_035265665.1 Solirubrobacterales bacterium
CCGTCCTCGTTCACGGCCTGCGCCCAGGGCACGGAGGCGGCGCCGGGAATGTGGCCCGAGCGCTGCGCACCCTCCTGCTCGTAGCCGGCCATCGCGATCAGCTCGCCGGAGAACTCCTGCGGGCTGCGGACGTCGACCAGGCTCGTATCCGAGTCGAGCGCCTGCAGGACCTCGTCCCGCTTCGCCCGGATCGCATCGTCGCCGGTCTTCGCCTCGAAGGTGGCCTCGGGGTGGGAGGGGACGTCGGTGCTCGTCGGGCGGTCCTCCGCGATCCACTTCTCGCGTGGACCGTTGATCAGCTTCACCTTGTCGTGGCCGTAGTAGCGGAAGTACCAGTAGGTGTACGCCGCGAACCAGTTGTTGCGGTCGCCGTAGAGGACGACGGTGTCGTCGTTCGAGATCCCGCGGCTGCCCATCAGCTTCCCGAACTCCTCGGGACCGAGGAAGTCCCTCTTCACCTGGTCCTGGAGATCCGTCTTCCAGTCGAAGCCGATCGCCCCGGGGACGTGAGCCTCGGCGTAGAGCGCCGGGTTCTCGTCGACCTCGACGATCCGGATGTCGTCGTCGTCGAGGTGGTCGGCGACCCAGTCGGTCTCCACCAGCACGTCGTTCGCGTAGTCAGCCATCGCTTCGCCTCTCTCTCGTGGCTCTCAAGTTAACTCTGTAATCCTGATCAGACTTTATCCAATTACGTATCGAACCCGCCGGCGATCGTTCGACAGGTGACGCGGGCCCCGAGCACCGGCGCTATGGTTGCCAGCGGGTATGGCGGAGAGGCGCAAAGCGAGGGCGAAGCCCTCGGGCTCAAAGGAATCCGGTTCTGAGGAGCCCATCCGGGGCACAGCCCCGAGTGCCGCGGACATCGAGAAGCTCGAGAAGTTCGAGCCCTCCGAGGAGGCGAAGCGTCACAAGCCCTCGACGGTCGATGCGATGGGCCAGGACAAGCGCCGGGAGGTCGTGGGCCATTCCTACGGCCCGTCCGCCCGCAGCCAGATCATGTTCTTCGTCGCGGTCGGTGCGGTGCTCGTCGTGATCGTCGGGGGCTGGCTGGCCCTGGTCTCGGTTTTCGACAAGCCGCCGACCAACTTCAAGGACAGCGCGCCCTGGTCGGCGACTCCCGCCAACGCCGCGCTCGCAGCGCAGCAGAACGCCAAGCCGGTGTCTCCGGCCGACCCCTGCGGCGAGCCGGGAAACCCGTACCCGATCCCGCCGGACAGCCCCTGCGCCCCGCCCTCGAAGGCGAACGCCTTCCAGGGCAACTCAGCCGGCAAGTAGCCCGGCGACCGAGGCGGCCGTGCGCTCCGCCCAGCCGGGCGCCCCTCGATCCTCGGCGAGCAGCGTCACCGGGATCCGCCACCTCTCCCCCGCTCGCTTGGTGATCCGCGCCCCCTCAGCAAGAGTGTTCCGGGCGACCGACCCGGTCGCCTCGTAGGCGAAGCCGCGCACCGGGCTGTCGACGAGCTTCTCCAGCAGGCTCCCAAGGCGGGGACCGTTGATAGCGGAGGTCGCCGCGGGCTCGCCGGCGGCTGAGCCGAGCAGCCAGACGACCACCGCGACGTCGCCGCAGAGCTCCAGCACCGTCCCCGCCCGGTCCGGGTCCGACGGTGCCGCCTCGATCCCCGCTGCCTCGATCTCCCCCAGCGCGTCCGGCCTCCTGCTCGTCCCGCGTACCTGCCATCCGAGCCCCGCGAGTTCGCGACCGAGCTGACGGCCGTGGCAGCCGCAGCCTACGATCAACGCGCGGGCCAACTACTACTCGTCTTCGGATTCCTGCGCGAAAGGTCCGCGACCACGGGCGCGGAACGCCTGGTCCTCACGAGCCTGTCGCTCAACGTCCTCCTCGGTTATCTCGGAAGCGCCGCGCTTGCGGCGGTATTCGTTCTGCGCCTCGATCATCTGGCGGACGTCATCGACCTCGTTCTGGGCCTCGACCTCCGGGGAGCGCGTCGGCTTCCAGTCGATGATCTCGGCGACGCTGTGCCGCTCGAAGGCGCGCGTGAGCGCGACCATGATCACGAAGAGCAGGACGAGAAGCCCGAGGGTTAGGGCTATGAGAGCCATCTCCCGCCTGTGAGGCTACTCTCATCGGCCGTGCCCGAGGCACTGATCATCGACGCCCTGCGCACGCCGATGGGCGGCTACCGCGGTTCCCTCGCCGGGATCAGGCCGGACGATCTCGCCGCCCATGTCGTCTCCGCGGCCGTGGAGCGCAACGGCATCGATGCCTCCCGGATCGATGACGTCTACATGGGCGCCGCCAACCAAGCGGGCGAGGACAACCGCAACGTCGCCCGCATGGCCGCCCTCCTCGCGGGCCTCCCCGTCGGCGTTCCGGGGGTGACGGTCAACCGGCTCTGCGCCTCCGGCCTCGAGGCGGTGAACCAGGCCTCCCGCGCGCTCCGCCTCGGCGAGGGAGATCTCTACCTGGCGGGCGGCGTCGAGTCGATGAGCCGCGCGCCCTGGGTCCTGCCCAAGCCCGAGAACGGCCTGCCGCGCGGCGAGCAGACCCTCTACGACACGACGCTCGGCTGGCGGATGATCAACCCCCGGATGGCGGAGCGCTACTCGACCGAGGCGATGGGCGAGACCGGCGAGAACGTGGCCGAGAAATACGGGATCTCACGCGAGCAGCAGGACCGCTTCGCGCTGCAGAGCCACCAGCGGGCCGTCGCCGCGGGGAAGGAGGGCCGCTTCGCCGAGCAGATCGTGCCGATCGAGATCCCTCCCCGCAGCAGGCGCGACGAGCCCCGCACCCTGGAGACGGACGAAGGCCCGCGCGGGGACACGTCGACGGAGAAGCTGGCCAAGCTCAAACCCGCCTTTCGGGAGGGCGGCACCGTGACCGCCGGCAACTCCTCCACCCTGAACGACGGTGCGGCCTGCCTCGTGCTCGGCACCGAGCAGGCGGCGCGGGAGCTCGGCAAAGAGCCGCTCGCCCGCGTCGTCTCGATCGGCGTCGCCGGCGTGGATCCGGCCTATATGGGAATCGGACCGATGGTCGCGATCCCAAAGGCGCTCGAGCGCGCCGGGCTCGAGCTCGACCAGATCGACCTGATCGAGCTCAACGAGGCGTTCGCCTCCCAGGTCCTCGCCTGCGCCGAGGGGCTCGGCATCGACGAGGAGCGCCTCAACGTGAACGGGGGCGCCATCGCGCTGGGGCATCCCTTGGGCTGCTCGGGCGCCCGCCTGATGACCACCCTGGTCTGGGAGCTGCGACGACGGGGCGGCCGTTACGGGATCGCAACCCTCTGCGTCGGAGTCGGGCAGGGGGTCGCCACGGTGATCGAGGCGCTCTAGCAACCCGCTGGATCGCCGCTGCCCGGGGAAAGGGCTATTTCGTGAACTCGGCGGTGCCCAGCATCAGCTGGGCGAGCTGGAGGTCTCCCTGGCAGGCGGGATCGCGAATTACCACCTGAGTCAGGTAGGCGTTTCGCTTTCCCGTACCCACGCTGAGCAGCACCCGGAGGTTGTTCCCCTTCTGATCCTGAAACGTGATCGCGTCAGACCTGGTCGGAACGCCGCCTATCTGGGATCGGGAGCCAGGCTGCACCTTCGCGTTCTTGAACTGGTCGCGCAGCACGGTGATGCCGTCCCTTCGCAGTTCGTCCGCCCTGCCGGCCGGAACTGGCGCCGAGAGCTGCATGACCAGGCAGCGATCCTTGCTCTGGACGTTGGTCACGCCGTGCTCCTTGGTGACCTTCCAGCTCGCCGGCCGGCGAATCGAGATGCCCCTGTCGGCGTCGACCACCGTGCGGTCCAGGAACTGGTTTTGAAGCTGGGATATATCGGGTGCGGGCTTGGAACCGGAATCGGAGCCAGAGTCGTCGTCGCCGCCAGTGACCAGCAGGACGAGCCCGCCGATCAACGCGATCGCGACGAGCAGGGCGCCGACCGCGACGCTCCGCCGCCCCCACATCTCGCCGGGCCGCACGAGCCTCGCGCGCCGCGCCGGCGGCTTGCCGGGTCCCGACTGTTTGGAGTTATTGGACTGCTTGCGGCTCTCGGATCGCTCTGCGATGCGGGACTGGTTATCAGTCGCCCCGGATCGAGCACGTGACGAAGCCGGGCGCCGCTTGGCGCCCGGTTCCGTCGTTCCTCTGCGGCGGCGCGAGGGGGGACGCCTAGTGGCGTCCCCCCCTGCGCTTGAGCCGCTAGACCGCCTGGCGATGACGGCGTCCTGCCGTGGTCAGGGCGAGCCCACCGAGGATGAGCGCGCCTCCCACCAGACCGAGCGCCAGCAGGTCGGCACCGGTGAAGGCCAGCTGGCCGTCCCCGGCCGCCGCCGCACCGGCAACCGCTCCGGCACCGTCACCGGCACCGTCGTCGCCGGCACCATCGCCGGCACCGCCGCCCTGGTTGCCGCCCTTGCCGCCGGCACCCTGGGTGCCGCCGCCGCCACCACCGGGCGGGGTGGGCGGATTCGCCGCGGTCGGCGCCACGGCGTGGCTCTCCGGACCGGCGGTCGCCGCCTTGATCAGCGCGGTGTCCCCGGTGATCAGGGCGAACACGGTCAGCGCCTCACGCACGCCGTAGGGTGCGCCGGTCTGGCCGCTGGTGCTGTCATTGGCACCACAGACGGTCGCCAGGAGCGGTGACAGCGCCGAGAAATTCGTGTTCGGCGTGCCGTTGTCGCACCCAGCCGCCGGCAGCGGGATACCCGTCCCGGCGAGATTGACGACCGTCGAGTTCTGGTCGACCGACTGCGAGCCCGTGTTGCACGCCGTGCTCGTGGAGCTGCCCTGGAGCGCGTCCGCAGTCAGCGGACCGACATTGGCGGCGGCGACAGACGAGTCGCCGTGCGCCGTCTGACAGGTGCCGTCATCCGAGATGTTGCCGTTGGAGGTCAGCACGTCGGCATTGATGCCTTCGTCGCCGGCGATGTGAGCTCCAACCGCCTCGAATGAGTTCGTCGACGAATTGCTCGTCGTCGACGAGTGCATACCCAGCACGGTCAGGCAGAGCTGGTCACCGCTCGCGCTACAGAGCTGGTCCAGCCCGTCCTGAATCGGCTGCAGCGGGCCGTCGTTCGACTCGCCCGGGTTGCTGGTCACCTGCACGATCGGCTGCCCGAACAGGCTGAGCAGCGTCACATTGCCGTTGTATCCACTCGTGCCCCGCTCGCCGCGAGAGTCGCCAACGACGACCTCCTCGCCGCTCTCGGACGGGTCGCTCGAATAGGGATTGCTCGTCTCCGGTGTCAAGTCGACCACCGCATCGGTGCCCTGGCCGTGCGGACTCGTCCCGTGCAGGGGCGGTGTGTAGGTGTCTGGTACTCCGGCCCTGGTGTCGGCGGGTGCGCTGGTGCTGCCGCCACCGCTCGACCCGGAACCGCTACCGGCGCCGTTGCCGACGCCGAGACCGTTCAACAGGTCATCGACCTGGTTTGCGGAGGCCAGCGTGGGCACGCCGACCACCATGCCAAGGACCGCCGCGAAGGCCGCGACGACAGTCGCGCGCCTCCGTCTGCGGACCAACTTCCTGCGTTTCCTATACATCGACGCCTCCTCGGTTGGACTTCCTGGATCCACTACATCCCGTCACCACCGCGGTCCGGATGTCCCCCTTGGAGGTTGCGATGCGGAAGATCCCGCTCGCCCACGGCGATGGTTGCTTATACCTAGTTTTCGGCAGGTCCCCGCCAGGCTTTAGCCGAGTGTCCAGGCGCTTGCAGCCTCCGATAGCCTCGCTCAGGCATGAGCGCAGCGGAATTGGCCAGTGTCGATGGACGAATAACGGAGAGAGCGGAGGCGCGGATCCCGGCCGCGGACGACGGATTGCTCCGGGGCGACGGGGTGTTCGAGGTGATCCGCCTCTATAGCGGAACACCCTTCGCGCTCGGGGAGCATCTCGACCGCATGGAGCGCTCGGGGGCGGCCATCGATCTACCTCTCGACCGGGCCGAGTTCGAGGCCGAGATCGCCGCGCTGCTCGCCGAGCATGGGGCCGCCGATGCCCAGCTCAGGCTGGTCGCCACCCGTGGCGGCCGGCGCCTCGCCTTCACGGAGAATCTCCCGCCCTACGCGGCCAAGGAGAGGATCCGCGTGATCAGCGTGACCTACGCCCCGAGCGTGATGCTCAACGGCGTCAAGTCCCTCTCCTATGCGGCGAACATGAAGGCGATCCGGCTCGCGGAGTCCGAGGGCGCCGATGACGCCGTCCTGGTGCGACCCGACGGCATCGTCCTGGAGGCACCCACATCGACCGTCTTCTGGGTGACCACCGAGGGCACCCTCCGCACGCCGAGCCTCGATGCCGGGATCCTCGCCTCGATAACTCGTGACCGGCTGCTCCGCGAGCTCGAGGTGGAGGAGGGCGAATTCCCGCTGGCGGACCTGGAGGGCGCCACCGAGGCCTTCCTCGCCTCGACCGTCCGGGAGGTCCAGGCGATCTCGGCGGTGAATGAGGCGGAGTTGGCAGAATGCCCCGGCAGTCGGACCCAGGAAGCCGCCGAGGCCTTCGCCGCGATCCTCGATCGCGAGCTCGCAGCCTCTGCCTCAAGCTGACCCGGAGTTGGATTTCCAGCTGACAGATGAGCAGCGCCTGATCTCCGAGAGCGCCCGCGAATTCTGCGACAAGGAGATCGCCCCGCGCGTGCGCGAGAACGATCGCGCCGGCCGCTTCGACCGGGAGCTCGCCTCGATGCTGGGCGAGATGGGCTATCTCGGCGCGACCGTCTCGGAGGAGTACGGCGGGCGCAGCCTCGACTACCTGAGCTACGCGCTGATCGTCGAGCAGGTCGGGCGCGTCGACTCGTCGGCCCGGACGGTTGTCTCGGTGCAGACCTCGCTGGTCGCCGGATCGATCGAGCGCTGGGGCACCGAGGAGCAGAAGCACGAATGGCTGCCGCGGCTCTGCTCGGGCGAGGCGCTCGGCTGCTTCGCCCTCACGGAGCCGGACGCCGGCTCCGATCCGGCGGGCCTACGCACCCGCGCCGCCAAGACGGACTCGGGCTGGACGATCACCGGCAACAAGATGTGGATCTCGATAGGCAACGTGGCCGACGTCGCCTTGGTCTTCGCCCAGACCGATCCCGGCAAGAGGCATAAGGGCCTGGCCTGCTTCCTCGTCCCGACCGCGAACACTGGGTACAGCTCCCAGGAGATCCACGGCAAGCTCGGTCTCCGCTCGTCTGACACCGCGGAGATCTCGCTCGACGAGATCGAGGTCGGAGAAGAGGCGATGCTGGGCGAGATCGGCGATGGCTTCAAGGTCGCGATGAGCGCTCTCGACAACGGCCGCTACAGCGTGGCCGCCGGCTGCGTCGGGATCTGCGACGGCTGTGTCGACGCCTCGGTCGCCTACGCGAAGGAACGCCGGCAGTTCGGCGTGCCGATCGCGAGCTTCCAGCTCGTCCAGGAGCTGATCGCCGACATGATCGTGAAGAGGGACGCCGCCAGGCTGCTGGTCTACCGCGCCGGCGAGCTCAAGGACCGCGGCGTCCGCAACACGGTCGAGACCTCGATCGCCAAGTACTACGCGACGGAGGCGGCGGTGGACTGCGCCAATCAAGCGATCCAGGTGCACGGCGGGTCGGGCTACGTCGACGACTACCCGGTCGAGCGCTACCTGCGTGACGCCCGGGTCACCACGCTGTACGAGGGCACCTCCCAGATCCACAAGCTGATCATCGGCCGCGACGCGACCGGCATCAACGCCATGGTGCCCCCCTCCGCCGACCAGTGAGAGTAGGCGTAGTCGGCGCCGGCACGATGGGCGCCGGCATCGCACAGATCGCCGCACTCGGCGGCTATGAGACCTTCCTCTACGAGATCGACGAGAAGCAGCTCGAGCGCGGGCTGGAGATGATCCGCAACGGAATGCGCCGCGGCGCGGAACGGGGGCGCTGGAGCGAAACGGAGGCGGGCGAGGCCCTCGAGAGGCTGCGTACGGACACGCTCATCGAGCTGCTCCGCGACTGCGAGCTGGTAATCGAGGCGGCGCCGGAGGACCTCGACCTGAAGCGCAACCTGTTCGGCCGCCTCGCCACGACCTGTGGGCCCGACGCCGTCCTCGCCACCAACACCTCGTCCCTCTCGGTCACCGCGATCGCGGCGGCGGTGCCTGAGCCGCCGCGAATCGTCGGCATGCACTTCTTCAACCCGCCCGCCCTGATGCGGCTCGTCGAGATCGTCGCCGGCGATGAGAGCGGCGAGCGGGCACTCGAGCTCGCCACCGAGGTCGGTCGCGGCATCGGCCGGACCCCGATCCGTGCGCGTGACTCGGTCGGCTTCGTCGCCAACCGCTGCGTGCGGCCGTTCTTCCTGGAGTCGCTGCGCATGCTGGCGGAGGGCATCGCGCCGCACGACGAGATCGACCGGATCGTCCGCCTCGGCGCCGGCCTTCGGATGGGGCCCTTCGAGCTGATGGACCTGATCGGGATCGACGTTAACTTCGCGGTGGCCCGCTCCTTCTGGGAGCAATCCTTCGGCGAGCCGCGCTGGCGGCCCGTGCCGCTCCACGAGCGGATGGTCACCTCGGGCCGGCTCGGGCGAAAGACGGGCCGGGGCTTCTACGCCTATGAGAAGGGCGAGCAGCACCGCCCACGAGATCCGGATGTCGACGGCGAGAGACCGATCTTCGACGAGGACGAGCTCGAGCGGGTGGCCGGACCGAACGCGCCAGAGGTCCTGACCCGACTAGGCGCGACGATCGCCAACGAGGCCTGCTTCGCGCTCGGCGAGCGGGTGGCCTCGGAGGACGACATCAACACGGCGATGCGGCTGGGCTACAACTGGCCGATCGGCTCGCTCGAGTGGGGCGAGCGGCTCGGCTGGAGCCGCGCGCTCGGCGTCCTCGAGGAGCTCAGGGACCTGCAGGGGGAGGCCTACCGGCCGGCGCCGCTACTGCGTCAGTTCGCCGGCGGCTAGCTCCTCGCCCGCGAAGCGGCGGCGGCGCCACGGTAAGCGACCCTCGACCGAGAGCCAGGAGCCGGCCAGGATCAGGGCCAGGCCGCCGATCGTTGCCGCCGTGATCTCCTCGGAGAGGAAGACCGAGCCGTAGACGATCGCGAAGCCGGGGGCGATGTAGGTGACGATGAACGTCCGCGCCGGGCCGACCGTGGAGATCAGCCCGTAGAAGATCACGAAGGCGATCCCGGTCCCGACCACCCCGAGAGCTGCGACCGCCGCAATCGGGCCGAGACTCGGAAATGAGTCCGGCGGCGTCGCGACCGCGAGCGGCAGCAGGAGCAGTGCGCTCGCGGTCATCACCAGCCCCGACATGCCGACCGGTGGCATCCCAGCCAGCCGGTGTTTGACCAGGAGGCCGCCGATCGCGTAGCCGAGCGCCGCCGCCACTACAGCGAGGCCGCCGAGCAGTTCGGCGCCACCACCGCCGAGGTCGACGCCGAGCAGGAGCCCGACGCCGGCGAAGCCGATCAGCACGCCGACCAGGCGGAGCCCCTGGGAGCGCTCCTCGTGATCGACCCAGATCGCGAGCACCGCGGTCCAGAGCGGGGCCGCCGCCACCAGGATCCCGGCGAGGGAGGAGCTGATCTCCTCCTCGCCGGCGGAGATCAGGACGAAGGGGCCCGCGACCTGAATGGCGCCAACGAGCACGAGCCAACCGAGGTAGGGACGAGCTCCGGCAAGGGCACCCTGGGCGGCGGCAACGGGGATCAGAACCGCGGCCGCGAGCGCGATGCGGAGAAAGGCGACCATCCCGGGCGACAGGTCGCGCAGGCCGATCGCGATGAACATGTAGGAGGCACCCCAGATCGCCCCGAGCGCGAGCAGCCAGAACCAGGACCGACGATCCATCTATTCAAGGTAACGATGCGCTCAGCTCGGCCGTGAGGCCGCGATCACCTCGGCGCCTCTGCTCGGGACGTTGGTGATTGTGCTGCGCACCGAATGCTCCGGGGTATCGCCGGCGGGCCGCAGGCTGCGCCGGGTGACCAGCTCCCTGAGGACCACTGACATCTCGAACTCCGCGAAGGCGCCGCCGAGGCAGCGCCGGACCCCGCCTCCGAACGGGATCCACGTGTAGGTCCCGGCCGGCTGTTCCAGGAAGCGCTCGGGCCGGAAGCGCGCCGGTTCCGGATAGACGTCAGGGTTCCGGTGGACGAGGTAGATCGAGGGCGCCACCGAGACGCCGGCCGGGAGCAGGCGGCCGCCGATCTCCATCGGCTCGACCAGCTTGCGCAACACCAGTGCGACCACCGGGCGGAGCCGGAGGGTCTCCTTGATCACCGCGTCGAGGTAGGCGCCGTCGGCGCCCGCGACGTCGGCCTCGAGGCGCTCGAGCTCGGCCGGATGGCGAGCGAGCAGCTCGATCGCCCAGGAGAGCGCGGTCGCCGTCGTCTCGTGGCCCGCCACCAGAAGCGTCATCAGCTCATCCCGGAGCTCCCGGTCGCTCATTGGGCGGCCGTCCTCGTGGGTGGCCTGGAGAAGGAGCGAGAGGATGTCGTCTCGCTCTGCCAGGTCCTCGGCTTGGCGCCGGGAGGCGATCTCCTCGAGGAGCAGCCGGTCAACCCGTTCGACCTTGCGCCTGAACGGGGGGAAACGCTTCAGCCGCTCCGGGCCGAGCACCACCATGAAGAAGGCGCGCCGCGGATTGTTCGGGAGGTCGAGGGTCGAGCGCAGCTCGCCGCGCAGGCGGGCAAGGCGCTCTCCCTCGTCAACCCCGAAGACCGCCCGGAGGATCACCTCAAGCGTCACGGCCTGCATGCGGGGGCGCGCCCGTACAGGGGCGTCGGTCGGCCAGCGCTCGATCTCTTCGGCGGCCGCCCGCGACATCACCTCCCGATAGGCCTGCATCCGCTTGCCGTGGAATGGCGGCAGCATCAGCTTGCGCTGGACCATGTGCTCC
The DNA here is from genome assembly GCA_035265665.1 of Solirubrobacterales bacterium. Classification (GTDB taxonomy): domain Bacteria; phylum Actinomycetota; class Thermoleophilia; order Solirubrobacterales; family 70-9; genus DASUPK01. Next base: position 10,810 of record DATFOK010000149.1, read on the forward strand.
GGCTCGTCCAGCAGGAGGACGGAATGCTGGCCGAGCAGCGGCAGCAGCACGATGTTGGCGGCGCCGGCATGCAGCAGATTGGGATCGCCGGTGAAGACCTGCTTGACCGCCTCCGGGTCCGAGACGAACACCCAGGTGCCCTCGTGGGGAAGCCGGAACGTGAACATGTCGCCGTAGCGGGCCTGGCACTCCTCGAGCGTCTGCAGCGGCTGCTTCCACCAGCGCCAGGTCATCCTCGGCAGCGACCAGTCGGGCCCGGGCGGCAGCTCGGGTTCTGCGGTGATCGGGGCGGTCGGCTGATCAGCAGTCGCTATCTCGATGTTCTGATTATGCTTGCCGGCCTACCGCGAGGACTGCAGGCCAAGGAAAGGCGGCGGGATGGGTTGCGCGGGAAGGAGAGGAACCTGAAGCGGGTCATCGGATTCGTTGTTGTCGCGCTGGCGATCGCGGCGAGCTCGCCCGCCGGCGCCTCGGCCGCCAACTCCCTCGCCGTCCACGGCAGCGTCAACCAGGTGTACGTCACGGGCGCGCAGCCGGGGACCAGCCTGCGCCTGGTCCGCGAGGGCGAGGTCGTCTCGACGGAGCCGGTCGGCACCCTGGGAGGGGTCGTCTTCCGTCAGGTCCCCGCCGGCGAGGGCTACCGCGTGCGCGCAGCAGACGGATCGCTCTCGGTTGCCGTCGGCGTCATGCCGGATCGACCGGCGCCGAACGATCCCTCGATCTACAACCAGACCCTGCCAGCCGGCGGCTACGGCTACATGCACACGCGCGACGCCACTAGCCTAGCGATCGACGTGCGGCTTCCCGGTCCCGCCGCGAACGGGCCCTACCCCACGCTGGTCGAGTACTCGGGCTACGGCTACGCCAATCCCGCGGGCGCCGAGAGCGGCATCAGCCCGATTCTCAACCTGCTCGGCTACGCAGTGGTCGACGTGAACATGCGCGGCACTGGCTGCTCCGGCGGCGCCTTCGACTACTTCGAGCGGCTGCAGAGCCTCGACGGCTACGACGTGGTGGAGACGGTCGCGCGTCAGCCCTGGGTCCTCGGCAGCAGGGTCGGCATGGCGGGGGTCTCCTATGGCGGGATCAGCCAGCTCTTCGTCGGCGCCACCGCACCGCCTCACCTCGCCGCGATCACGCCGCTGTCGGTGATCGACGACACCGCCACCACGCTCTATCCCGGCGGTTTCCTCAACACCGGATTCGCTGTGCCGTGGGCAGAGGATCGGGTCGACGACGCGAAGCCGGCGTCGCCCACCGAAGGTCAGGCGTGGGCCTGGCGGCGGATCCAGGAGGGCGACCAGATCTGCAAGGCCAACCAGACGCTGCACACGGCCGCGGCGGACCTGATCGCCAAGATCAACGCCAACCGCTTCTATCAGCCCGAGGTCGCCGATCCGCTCTCGCCGGCGACCTTCGTCGACAAGATCAGGGTGCCGGTCTTCCTGGCCTGCCAGTTCGAGGACGAGCAGACGGGCGGGCACTGCCCGAACCTCGCCGATCGCTTCACCGGGACGAGCCGCAAGTGGTTCACCTTCACCAACGGCCTGCACATCGACTCGCTCGACCCCGAGACCTTCAACCGCTGGTTCGACTTCCTCGAGCTCTACGTCGCCGGACGAAGACCCCAGCTGCCACCCGGGGCAGCCGCCCTCGCGCCGGTCCTCTACCAGACGGCGATGGGGGTGCCCGGCGTCACCCTGCCACCTGATCCGATACAGAACCAGCCCAGCTACGAGGCGGCGCTGAACCTCTTCGAGAGCCAGCCCTCCGTCCGGATCCTGTTCGACAACGGCGCGGGCGGCGCGCCCGCGACCCCCTATCCGGGCTTCGAGCGGTTCTTCGACCGCTTCCCGATCCCGAACACCGAGGCTCGGTCCTGGTTCTTCAGGCCGAACGGGCTGATGACGAGCGAGCTCGCCAAGAAGGGCGGAAAGGGCGGCAAGGTCCGCTTCACCTGGGACAAGACCGCGCGCCCGCCGACGAACTTCGCCGGCACCGACACCGGCAGCGGCGATCTCTGGACGACTCATCCGGGCTACGACTGGCGCCAGCCTCCCGACGGCACGGCCGCCTCATTCGTCACCCCGCCGCTCGGTGCGGACGCCGCGATCATCGGCGCAGGGGCCGTGCACGCTTGGGTCAGGGCCAAGGCCCCCGACGTCGACCTCCAGGTGACGGTCTCCGAGGTGCGCCCCGACGGCCAGGAGACCTACGTCCAGAGCGGGTATCTGCGCGCCAGCATGCGCAAGCTGGACCCAAAGAAGAGCACCCTGCTCGAGCCGGTGATCAGCGCGCGCCGCGAGGACGCCGCAAATCTGCCGAAGGGCCGCTTCGCAAAGCTGATCGTCCCGC
>DATFOK010000150.1:0-9801 GCA_035265665.1 Solirubrobacterales bacterium
ACTTCAAAGCCCCGAGGGGCACCTTCGACGTCCTGCCCGATCGGGAGCCGGTCCGCCGCCTGATCGCGAATGTGGCGCAGCGAAATCTGGAGGCCGCCGGCTATGGCCAGATCGAGACGCCTGCCTTCGAGGACACGGAGCTCTTCGCCCGGGGTGTCGGCGAGTCCACCGACATCGTCCAGAAGCAGATGTTCACCTTCGAGGACCAGGGCGGGCGCTCGCTGACCCTGCGGCCCGAGGCGACCGCCTCGATCTGCCGGGCCTATCTCGAGCACGGCATGCAGAAGCAAGCGCAGCCGGTGAAGCTCTGGACCGAGGGGCCCTTCTTCCGGCACGAGAGGCCTCAGGCGGGCCGCTACCGGCAGTTCACCCAGGTCGACGCCGAGGCGATCGGCTCGGATTCGCCGCTGGTGGACGCCGAGATGATCATCGTGGCGAACGACATCCTCATCGAGCTCGGAGTCGAGGAAGTTCGCCTTCGCCTCGGCAGCCTGGGCACGCCGGCGGCGCGCAGCGCCTACCTCGACGAGCTTCGCCGCTACCTGCGCTCCCGGGAGGGCGAGCTCTCCGACGAGGTCAAGAACCGGATCGACGTCAACCCGCTGCGAGCCTTCGACGCTGACCACGAGGGCACCCGCCGGGTGATGGACGAGGCTCCGACGCTGCTCGAACGCCTCGATGAGGCCGACGCCGAGCACTTCGACGCGGTGCGGCAGGCGCTCGACCGGAGCGGACTCGTCTACGACCTCGACCCGACCCTGGTGCGCGGGCTGGACTACTACACCCGGACGGTCTTCGAATTCGAGTGCGAACAGCTGGGCGCGCAGTCGGGCATCGGCGGGGGCGGGCGGTACGACGGGCTGATCGAGCAGCTCGGCGGCCCGCCGACGCCGGGATGCGGGTGGGCACTCGGGGTTGATCGAATTGCGATCGCCCTGAACCAGCAAGGAAGGGATGGCGTGCGGGCGCGCGAGGGCGTCTTCGTGGTCACCGAGGCGGAGGGCCGCGCAGCGGCCCTGGCCCTCGTCACCGAGCTCCGCCGCGCGGGCCTGACGGCCGACCTCGACCTCGCGGACCGGGTGATCAAGGGCCAGATGAGGCAGGCCGACCGGGTCGGCGCACGCTATGCCGTGATCCTTTCCGGCGGCGGCAGGGCCACCCTCCGCGACATGAGCTCGGGCGAGGAGCGGGAGGTCGATCCCTCCCGCGTGGTGGAGGAAATCGGGAAACTGCGCTCGCCATGAGCGACGGTTTCCCGGCCCTGCGGTCCAATCAGTACCGAGATGCCTGGTGCGGCCAGGTGCTGCCCGACCGGGTCGACTCCGAGGTGCGCGTCGCAGGCTGGGTGCACCGCCGCCGCGACCACGGCGGACTCGTCTTCATCGACCTCAGGGACCGCACGGGACTCGTGCAGCTCGTCTTCAACCCCGACCAGGCCGGCGAGGCATTCGAGCTCGGCCACAGGCTGCGCGCCGAGGACGTGATCACCGCCGCCGGGCCGGTAGTGAAGCGCTCGCCGGTCACCGTCAACCCGGATCTCCCCACGGGCGAGGTGGAGATCCGGGTGAGTGACGCCCGCCTGCTCTCCGACGCCGAGACCCCGCCCTTCGAGATCGAGTCCTTCTCCGGTGAAGTGAGCGAGGAGATGCGCCTCCGCTACCGCTACCTCGACCTGCGTCGCGACCGGATGAGAGAGGCGCTCCAGCTGCGCCACGAGGTGAGCTCGGCGATGCGCGAGTTCCTCTCCGGCGAGGGCTTCGTCGAGATCGAGACGCCCGTCCTGACGCGATCGACCCCCGAGGGAGCGCGCGACTTCCTCGTCCCCAGTCGGCTGCAGCGGGGTTCCTTCTACGCCCTGCCGCAGTCCCCACAGCTCTTCAAGCAGCTGCTCATGATCAGCGGCTTCGAGCGCTATTTTCAGATCGCGCGCTGCTTCAGGGACGAGGACCTGCGCGCCGACCGACAACCGGATTTCACGCAGCTGGACATCGAGATGTCCTTCGTCGACACCGACGACGTGATCGATCTGAACGAGCGCCTGTTGGCGTTCGTGCTGGAGCGGTGCGGCGTCGAGGTCACACTTCCGATGCGTCGTATCTCCTACGACGAGGCGGTTGACCGCTACGGCACCGACAAACCCGACCTGCGCTTCGGCCTCGAGCTGCACGAGCTCACCGAGGTCTTCCGGGACTCGGATTTCAACGCCTTCCGCCAGGCGATCGAGGGCGGCGCCAAGGTGCGCGGCCTGAACGCCGGCGCGCACGAGATGTCGCGGGCGGACCTCGACGGCCTGGTGGCCGAGGCGACGGATCTGGGCGCAAAGGGTCTCGTCTGGGCCGTGGTCGAGGCCGAGGGCTGGCGCTCGCCCGTCGCCAAGTTCCTGTCGGCCGACGAGATCGCCGCCGCCGACAAGGAGCTCGGAGCGAACGACGGTGACGTGGTGCTGATCGTCGCGGATGCGCCGCTGCTCTCGGCGGAGGTGCTCGGCGAACTGCGGCGCCGGCTCGGCGATCGTCTCGGGCTGATCGATTCGAAGGCCAATGACCTCACCTGGATCGTCGACTGGCCACTGCTCAGCTGGGCCGCGGACGAGGAGCGCTGGGACCCCCACAACCACCCGTTCACCTCTCCCGACGGTGAGTTCGATCCGGGCGACCCGGGCGCCGCTCGCGCCAAGGCCTACGACGTCGTCTGGAACGGATGGGAAATTGGTGGAGGCTCGATCCGTATCAGCGACCCCGAGGTGCAGCGCAAGGTGTTCGGAGCGATCGGGATCGACCAGCAGGAGGCCGAGGAGCGCTTCGGCTTCCTCCTCGACGCGCTCCGCTACGGCGCCCCGCCGCATGGCGGCATCGCTTACGGCCTGGACCGGATCGTCGCCCTGCTCCATCGCGCCGACTCGATCCGGGACGTGATCGCATTCCCTAAGACGGCGTCGGGCACCGATCCGCTGACCGGCGCCCCCGCTCCCGTCGACGAGCGCCAGCTGCGCGATCTGGGGATCTCCGCGAGAAGCGGGGGTAGGAAGGGATAACGCGATGGAAGGCCGCCTTCCTCCCGACGACGACGAGCTGTTCGAGTGGACCGATGCGCCCGCCCGGCCGCCGCGCCGGGAGCGCGAGCCGGGGGCGGACGAAGACGAGCCCGCGGAGCGCGAGCGGGTAGGCCGCCTGAGCGACACGGAGGAGAGGCGTCGGGTCCGGCGGGGCGAGACGGGAGAGTTCGAGCGGAGCGGACGGCGACCTCCGCCGGGTCGCCGGGCGCGAAGGCGCGATCTCCCGGCGAGGGTCCGTCGTCGCCAAGACCTGATCATCGGCGGCCTCGCGGCGCTGGTGATCATCGGCTTGATCGCCGCGATCTCCAGCGGGGGAGGAGGAAGCACCGAGCCCGAGGTCGGGCTGAAGCGGCTCGTCGGCCAGTCGATCGTAGCCAGGCTCGGACCGAAGGGGCCGGACCAGGCTCTGATCCAGAGGGTCAGACGGGGGCGGGTCGGCGGAGTGATCGCCTTCAACGAGGACGCCGCGAGGCTGAAGGCCGACATCGCCACCCTGCAGCAGGCCGCGAGCGCCGGCGACAGCTCGCCGCTGCTGGTGATGATCGATCAGGAAGGCGGCGACGTGAGGCGGTTGCCGCAGGGCCCGCCGAACGTCTCGCCAGCCCAACTCGGCGAGAGCGACGACGAGAGCCAGTCCCGGCAGCAGGGAGAGGAGACCGGTTCCTACCTGAGTGGCCTCGGGGTCAATGTGAACCTGGCGCCGGTGCTCGACGTCGCCCATCAGAACACCGCCAACACGATCAAGAGCCGGACCTTCGGCTCGGACCCCGCCGTCGTCACCGAGATCGGGGTCGCGTTCGCGCAGGGACTTCAGGATGGCGGGGTGGTCGCCACGGCCAAGCACTTCCCGGGTCTCGGCCGCGCGACGGTCAACACGGACGATCGACCCACTGACATCGCGGCTACCAGTGACCAGCTCCAGGCTGATCTCGAGCCCTTCCGGGGGGCGGTCGAGGCCGGGGTCGAGATGGTGATGGTCTCCAGCGCCGGCTATCCGACACTGGGCTCGGAGAAGCAGGCCGCCTTCTCGGCCGCGATCGTCGACGGCCTGTTGCGCGACCAACTCGGGTTCGATGGCGTGGTGATCACGGACGACCTCGAGGCGCCGGCGGTGACCGACACGACCGCGCCGGTCGTGGCGGCAATCAGCGCCATCAAGGCGGGCGACGACATGCTGCTCTACGGCCGGAGCGCGAGCGCCTCCGACCGAGCGTTCCGCTCACTCGTCCGCGCGGTGAAGGCCGGCAACCTCAACCGCTCCCTCTTCGAGGACGCCTACGACCGGATCACCTCTTTGAAGGACAAGCCCACGACCTGAGTCCCGTTTCCTGCGGTCCTGCGGGATGGGTAGGGTCCCCGCGAATTTTCTGTCCACTCTCCGACGGGAGGGAGACCCATGAATGAGCTGCTTCAGCCCGACGACACGCGCGACGCGCTGCGCAAGCTCGGCGGGCTACTGATCGGGCTCGCCGCGCTGATGATCTACATCCGCAAGGGCCCGATCCTGGGGACGAACAACGAGCAGTGGGCGGCTTTCCCGATGTTGCTGGTGCTCGCGCTCCCCGCGATCTATCTCTACGGGAGCGTCCTCACTCGGCCGCAGACTGGCGAGCTGCGTCCCTGGCAGGCGGTGCACAACGTCTTCGGCCTGATCTTCGTGCCGCTGGCACTGGGGCAGTTCGTCGATGTGATCGGCGGGACACCGACCGCCCCGCTGAACGTCTTCTGGATCACTGCCGCCGCCGCTGCGCTGGCGTTCTATGCAGGGGCGAGGGCGGGGGTCAGGGTGCAGTTCCTCCTCGGTTCGATCGCGGTGATCATCTCCTGGACCGCGCTCTGGGACAAGATCCTTTCCGATGGCATCACCGCTCACTGGGGTGTCTACCGCGGACTGCTCGGCATCCTCGCGATCGGGCTGCTCGCGGCCGGGCTCTACGTATGGCGCAACAACCCGGGTGGCGACGACGTCGGGGCAAGCGCCACAGCCCCCTCAGGGGACCTCGGCCTGTGGAAGGCGTCGGAGCTCCTCACCGGTGCCGGCATCGCGGCGGTGATCGGCTGTGCGCTGGGAATCACGGCGCTCGGCAATCTCAACCCGCTCAGCGGGAGCACCCCGCCGATCGAGACCAGCAACTTCTGGGACATCATGCTGCTGCTCGTCTCGCTCGGGCTGGTGGCGATCGGCTCGCAGATCGGCACGCGGGGCCCGGTCTACGTCGGCGGGATCGGCCTCGTTCTGTTCCTCGTGATCGCGGGCTTGGACCTGAACTCAGCGGAGCCGAATCCGTTCAAGTTCGGAGTCTGGCCCTGGGTGCTGCTCATCCTCGGGCTGATCGCCATCGGGCTCAGTCTCACCCGCGAGGCGAGCCTCGGCGCCCAGCCGCGGCGATTCGTCGAGAACCTACGGCGAAGGAACTGAGGCACCACGGACTCGGCCGAGCTCGCTCGCCGCTTCCTGGCCGCGCTCAGCGCGGGTGACCAGGCGGCGGTGGGCGAGCTCGTGCACCCCGAAGTCGAGATCCGGACCGAGCGGACGGTCCACCGGGGCCGCCCCGCGGCTGTCGAGTGGGCAGGCAAGGTCTTCGACCACCTGGTGCGCCGCTACGTCCCGGTGGAGATCGAGGAGACCCCGTGCGGCGTCCTGGTCCACGCCGAGCTCCAGTACGTCTGGCGGCACAACGGCAAGGTCGGAGACAGCTCCCGGGTCGCGATCGAGCTCGGGATCCGTGACGGGCTGATCTCCTCCTGGTACCTGCTCGACGAGCCGGAGCAGGCTGGACCCAGCCAGCCGGAGTAGCTCAATCCCGGTGCTAGGGTTGAACGCAGGCCCGAGCCTGTACGCGAACCGCTTCAAACGTTGACCCAACACAACTGGCTTGGGGGTCGATTTCCGGCGGTCCCTCGGGGCGGCCGGTAGACCACCACCTGTGCGACACGGGTTACCAAGCCGGAGCGGAAAACGGCAGGCTGGAGCCTCTTAACGTGAACGGCGCCCCGCTGGGTGCCGTTTCTCGTTGAAACCGGCAATGAAGAGGTGCGCCGCGGGCGCCGGCGGTGGCGCGCGGCTCTGGAGTGGACTGTCCTGACTAACGCGTCTCATGGCCGCAAAAGTCAGGACAGTCCCCGAGTTGGCCGCGTTTACCCTTCGGCGCGTGGCCGAGATGCACACCAACCACGACGCTTCCGCGACGAATCGCGAGCTATTCGAGGAGTACCTCGCCGACGACTCGCGGCGCGGCCCTGCGCCGGACGACGCCTTCAGCGGATCGGCAGGAGGGGCCCCCTGCGGCGATCTCGTGCGGCTTTCATTGTTGGTTTCTGAGGGCCGGATCCGGTCCGTGACTTTCGACCACGAGGGCTGCTCGGCGGCCGCGGCGGCCGCCGCGGCGACTGCGGAGCTCGCCGAAGGGGCCTCGGTGCTCGAGGCCGCTCTGATCGGTCCCGAGCGGATCTCCACCGAGCTCGGCGGCCTCGGGCCGAGTCATCGCCACGCCGCCGTCCTCGCCGCCGACGCACTTCATCGCGCGCTCTCCCACCTGGCCGGCTCGGGTCGGCGGCTCGCCGGGTCTCCATCCGATGGCGAGCGTGTCCTCGTTGCACTCAGCGGCGGTGTGGACTCGGCGGTCGCAGCCCTGCGGGAGCGTGATGCGGGTCGGGAGGTGGTGGCGGTCACCCTGAAGCTCTGGGCGGACCAGCGGACCGACGGCGAGCGCAGCTGCTGCTCGCCCAAGGCCGTGCTCGGCGCCCGCCGCGTCGCGCACTCTCTCGGCATCCCGCACTTCACGCTCGACCTCGAGGACGAGTTCCGCGCCGGGGTGGTCGGCCCGTTCATCCAGGGCTACAAGGATGGCCGCACGCCGAACCCGTGCGTGCTCTGCAACGGCGAGCTGCGGATCGACGCGATGATCTCGCTCGCCGATCGTCTGGGTGCCGCCAAGCTCGCCACCGGGCACTACGCGCGGATCGTCGACGACGGGGACGGCCCGCTGCTCTCAGCGGCCGCGGACTCGGCCAAGGACCAGACCTACATGCTCTCCGGCCTCCGGTCGGGCTCACTCGCCCGCCTCAGGTTCCCCCTCGGCGAGCTGAGCAAGCCGCGGGTGCGGGAGATCGCCGCCCGGGCGGGCCTCGAGGTGGCGGGCCGTGCCGAGAGCCAGGACCTCTGCTTCCTCGCCGGCCAGGGCAAGCGGGAGTTCCTGCGGCGCCACGCCGGTCTCGAGGAGCGGCCAGGAGACCTCGTCGATCGCCGGGGGCGCCGCCTCGGGTCGCATGAGGGCCAGCACAACTTCACGGTGGGCCAGCGGCGCGGCCTGAGGGTCGGCGGGGGCGAGCCGCTCTACGTGCTCGGCACGGATGCCGCCACCAACACGGTGATCGCCGGGCCGCGAAGCGAGCTGGCGACACGGCGGGTACGGATCCGGGGCGCGAAGCTGCTGCGGCCCGCCGAGCGGGTCGACGGGGTCCGGCTCCGCTACCACTCGCCGAGGCGTGACTGCCGGCTTGAGGTGAACGGCGATCCCAGCGAGGCGATCGTCGCCCTCGCCGAGCCCGTCGACGGTGCGGCTCCGGGGCAGGTCGCCTGCCTGCTGGACGGCGACCTCGTCGTCGGTCACGGCACGATCGTCTAGATCCCTTCCCTCAGCGGCCCTGGGCGGATAGGTTCCCGTCTGCAATTAAGGGACCGAGGGAGGCTCACATGCATCTCGACTCACGACTCAGGCCGCAGCGGCGGTGGCTGCAAGCGCCGGCTTGCTCATCGCGCTCTCTGCCGGTGGCGCTGCATCGAGCGCCGGAGCTGCGCCGCTGCCGAACTGCACGCCGGCCACGAACCTCGAAGCGATCATCGACGACTCGGGCTCGATGGCGGGAACCGATCCCGATCGCTTCCGGGCCGACCTGGTGGACATCCTCGCCACCTTCAACCCCGACAAGAGCATGGGTGCTGTCCAGTTCGGAACCGACGCCAGCGTGCTGTTCGCGCCGGCTCCGGTCGCGCCGAATCTGGCCACGATCCGAGGTGCGCTGGGACTGATCCAGGGCGACGACGGGGGAACGGACTATGAAGCCGGGTTCAACCTGGCCAACAGCCAGAACCCGAATGCGAACGCCCGCATCTTCCTCAGCGACGGGGCGCCGAATTTCGACCCCGATCCGAACGTCTGGAGGGCGCCGAACATCAAGACCTATGTGGTCGGGTTCGGGACCGTTGACCCGGCGGTGCTCAACCAGATCGCCGCTGACACCGGGGGTCCGGCGCCGTTCAACATCACGAACAGCTCGGAGCTGCGAACGGTGGCGATGATCCTCAACGCTCGGATCAATTGCGAGCCCGACCCAATCGTGATCAGCAAGGCGTTCAAGCGCGTGGGTCAGGTGAAGGGGCTCGGCTTCAAGCCGGATGGCAACGCCGCCGAGGTCGTGATCAGCTGGCCGACCGGCGCCAAGTTCAAGGTGCTCGGCTTCGCGCAGGGCAAGGGTGGAGGGAAGTCCTCAGCCGCCAGCATCGCCAAGCGCCGGGGTCCGAAGGTGCGCACCTCACGCGGGGCGAGCTTCGTCGCCGTCAGTCTCTCCCGCCTGAAGAAAGGCAAGGTGAGGTTCAAGGTCCGGGCGAAGCGCCTCGCCGGGCCGACGACCGTGACCGCGGCGATCATCCGATAGCCGACTGAAGCACGAAACGTCCGGGCGGCCGGCGATCTCCTCGCCGGCCGCCCACCGTTCCTAGACTCCCCGGCGTGAAAGTCGAGGAGATCCGCAACACCTACCTCTCCTTCTTCGAGGAGCGCGGGCATCGGATCGTGCCCTCGGCCTCGCTCGTCCCGTCAGTGCACGACCCCTCGGTGCTGCTCACCACGGCCGGGATGCAGCCTTTCAGGACGTACTTCACCGGACAGGAGCAGCCTCCGGCGCCGCGGGTCACGGATGTGCAGCGCTGTTTCCGCACCACCGACATCGAGGAGGTCGGCAACACCAGGCGGCACCTCACCTTCTTCGAGATGCTCGGCAACTGGAGCTTCGGGGACTACTTCAAGGAGCAGTCGATCCCCTGGGGCTGGGAGCTCTCCCGCGAGGGCTTCGGCTTCGACCCCGAACAGATCTGGGTGACCGTGTTCGAGGGCGACGACGAGCTCGGCCTCGGCCCGGACACCGAAGCTATCGAGATCTGGCGCCAGGTGGGCGTGCCCGAGGAACGGATCGTCAGGCTGCCCCGCTCGGAGAACTTCTGGCAGGCGGGACCGACCGGGCCGTGCGGGCCGTGTTCGGAGATGTATCTGGACCGCGGCGAGGCGTTCGGCAGGCCGGGCGAGCTTCCCGGGGACGACACCGACCGCTTCGTCGAGTACTGGAACCACGTCTTTATGACCTACGACCTGGCCGAGGACGGGACGCTCACCGAGCTGCCGATGAAGAACATCGACACGGGCATGGGCCTCGAGCGGATGGCGGCGATCCTCCAGGGTGTCGACTCGGTCTTCGAGATCGACTCCCTCCGGCCGCTGATCGACCTGGCCGAGGAGCTCTCGGGCCGCTCGTACTCGGACGGCGGCGCGACCACCCGCGCGATGCGGATCCTCGCCGACCACGCGCGCGGCACGGCCGCGCTGATTGCCGACGGCGTCGTCCCCTCCAACGAGGACCGCGGCTACGTGCTGCGGCGGATCATGCGCCGCGCGATCCAGCAAGGCCGCTCGATCGACCTGCCGCCGCCATTCATGGAGCGCTTCACGGATCGCGCCCTGGACCTGCTC
>DATFOK010000151.1:0-9002 GCA_035265665.1 Solirubrobacterales bacterium
GTTGAGCACCCACTGGAGGCCGGTCTGGGAGAAGTGGAGGTCCTCGCGGATCGCGGGCAGCGCGACGTTCACGATCGAGACGTCGAGGATCACCATGAACTGGCCGAGACAGACGACCCACAGGAGCCCGTTCGAATTGCGCCCCGCGGCCGCCTTGACTGCGGTCACCGGGTTCACTTACGGACGGCCTCCAGGATGTAGGCGGCCTCCACGACCGCGGCAACCCGCGAGGGGCTCTCCTGGGCCTGCTCCTCGGCCGGCTGCTCCGTCTGCGCGTCGTGCACCTGCTCAAGAACGGTCATCTTGCTTCCCCCGTGAGGTAGTAGTACGATGAACATCGTACCAAAAGTACGATCATCGTCGTACAATCGAACTATGGGAGTAGATCACACAACGAAGCTGCATCACCCGGAGCGCGACGAGATCGAGCTGCCGGGTGTGCTGCACGCCCTCAGCGATCCGCAGCGGCTCGAGATCGTGCGCCGGTTGGCTGGGAGCGACGAGCCGTGCGCTTGCGGCTCGATCAAGCTCGGCGTCTCCAAGTCGACGATGACCCATCATTTCCGCGTGCTGCGGGAGTCCGGGGTCATTCGACAGAAGCGCGAGGGGACCAGCAAGCTGACCGAGCTGCGACGTGAGGACCTCGACGCACGCTTCCCAGGCCTGATCGACGCGGTCCTCAGCTCGGATTCTGTCGCTGTCGGTTGACGGCTTCGCCATAACACGGGTTGCGCCTCGCTTCGCTCGGCGCACCCTCGAATCTCCGGCGGCGCCTTTCGCCGCCCTCAAGACGTAAACGAACGGGGAGCGCACAATTCGACATGCCGATGTCCAAGGCGCCACCCATCTACCCGCAGGTCGTCGTCGGCTATGTGGAGAACGAGCGCGGGGAGGATGCGCGCGCTCTAGCCGGGCGGATCGTCGAGCGCGACGGCGGCGAGCTCAAGATCGTCCAAGTCGAGAAGGGGTCGCCCTCCGACGCTCTTCAGGCGCTCGCCGAGAAGGGCGAGGCCGACCTGATCGTGCTCGGCTCGACGCACCACGCACACGTCGGATCCATCTCCCCAGGGAGCGTCGCGGAGCACCTCCTGCATGGCGCGCGCTGCCGGTTGGCCATCGCCCCGAAGGGATATGGCCAAACCGATCATTCCGAGGACCGCATGAGGGTTGCGGCCGTCGGGTTCAACGGGATGGCCGAGTCGTTGGCCGCCCTCGATGAGGCGGCGAAGCTCGCCTCCAAGTTCGGTGCTTCCCTGCGGGTGATCGGCGTCGGGACACCGGTCCCCGCGACGGGAACGGTCGCCGCCATGCAAGCGGGCGCGGAGGCCGGTCCCGACTTCCAAACACAGCTCAACAACGCCGTCGCGGAGCTCCCGCCGGAGCTGCGCGCGCTGCCCGTGTTCGAGCGCGGGGACCCGGTCGAGAAGCTGCTCGAGGCGGCCGAGATGGGTGTCGCCCTGCTGGTGCTCGGGTCCCGCGGCTTTGGACCGGTGCTGCGGCTGCTCATCGGCAGCGTCTCCTCGCGCGTCATTCGCGAGGCGCCGTGCCCGGTCCTGGTCGTGCCCCGACCGGGGTCGACCCCCTACGATCCGTAACAGCCCTCACAAGCCATCGCGGCCTCCTCGCCGGGTGATGTGAAAGCATCTCGCGCCTGGCAGGGCAGGGGGGTCATCGACAACCAGCAAGGAGTTGAACGCACCGGTGAGTGAGACAAGCGCCACGACTGAGGCATCCACCAAGCACGCCAAGCTCGTTTCCTGGGTCAACGAGATCGCCGAGTTGACACAGCCCGACGCGATCCACTGGTGTGACGGCTCAGCCGAGGAGTACGACTCCCTCGCCCAGCAGCTCGTCGATGCGGGGACTTTCGAGAAGCTCTCCGATGCGAAGCGGCCCAACTCCTATCTGGCCCGGTCCAACCCCTCGGACGTGGCGCGGGTCGAGGACCGCACCTTCATCTGCTCCGAGCGCGAGGAGGACGCGGGCCCGACCAACAACTGGCGCGAGCCGGTCGAGATGCGGGACGTCCTCAAGGGGCTGTTCACCGGCTGCATGCGCGGACGGACCATGTACGTGGTGCCGTTCTCGATGGGCCCCCTCGGCTCGCCGATCTCACACGTCGGGGTCCAGCTCACCGACTCGGCCTACGTCGCGGTCTCGATGCGGATCATGACTCGCATGGGCGCCGACGCGCTTGAGGTCCTCGGCGAGGACGGGGACTTCGTCCCCTGTGTCCACTCGGTCGGCATGCCCCTCGACGAGGGACAGGACGACGTCTCCTGGCCCTGCAACGACACGAAGTACATCGTCCACTATCCCGAGAGCCGGGAGATCTGGTCCTTCGGCTCGGGCTACGGCGGCAACGCCCTGCTGGGCAAGAAGTGCTTCGCCCTGCGGATCGCCTCGGTGATGGCCCGTGACGAGGGCTGGCTCGCCGAGCACATGCTGATCCTCAAGCTCACCTCGCCCGAGGGCAAGGTGAAGTACGTGAGCGGCGCCTTCCCGTCGGCCTCGGGCAAGACCAACCTCGCCATGCTGATCCCGAAGCTCGAGGGCTGGACTGTCGAGACCGTCGGCGACGACATCGCCTGGATGAAGTTCGGCAAGGACGGGCGCCTCCACGCCGTCAACCCCGAGGCCGGCTTCTTCGGCGTCGCGCCCGGGACGGGCCACAAGACCAACCCGAACGCGATGGAGACGGTCGAGAGGAACACGATCTTCACCAACTGCGCCCGCACCGACGACGGCGACGTCTGGTGGGAGGGCATGACCGGCGAGCCGCCGGAGCACGCGATCGACTGGAAGGGCAGCGAGTGGGCGCCGGATTCCGACGAGCCCGCGGCGCACCCTAATGCCCGGTTCACGACTCCGGCGGCGCAGTGCCCCTGCATCGCCGAGGAGTGGGAGGACCCCGCGGGCGTCCCGATCGACGCGTTTCTGTTCGGCGGCCGCCGCGCCACCGTCGTGCCTCTCGTCACCGAGGCGTTCGACTGGGAGCACGGAGTCTTCCTCGGCGCGACGATGTCGGTCGAGAAGACGGCGGCTGCGGACGGCACCGTTGGCGAGCTCCGCTTCGACCCGATGGCGATGCTGCCCTTCTGCGGCTACAACATGGCCGACTACTTCGGGCACTGGCTGAAGATCGCCGAGCGCGAGGGGGCCAAGCTGCCGAAGATCTTCCTCGTCAACTGGTTCCGCAAGGACGACGAGGGCAACTTCGTCTGGCCCGGCTTCGGCGAGAACATCCGCGTGCTCGAGTGGGTCTTCCGCCGCACGGAGGGCGAGGGCGAAGCCGTCGGCACCCCGATCGGCCGTGTCCCAGCAGTGGGCGAGATCGATATCGAGGGCACCACGGTGAGCCCGGACGACATGCGGCTCCTGCTCGAGGTGGACCCCGAGGCCGTCAAGGCGCAGCTCCCGCAAGTCGAGGAGCACCTGGCGCGCTTCGGCGATCGTCTGCCCGACCCGCTGCAGGCACAGCTCGAGGCTCTGAAACAGCGGCTGAGCTAGCTAGCGCTTGCGGTAACTCCGCTTGGTGACCTCGCCCGTCGCGGAGTCGAGGACGATCACGTCCCCTCCTCGCCGCATGGCCAGCCGGACGCGCTCGCAGGAGGCCTGGTCGCTGAGCACGTTCACCACGCCGGCGGCGACGGCGCGAGGACTCCCGGCCTCACGAGCCTGAATCTTGTTGGCGCGGAGCGCCGACACGAGCCCACCCGGGGCCGGGAAGCAGCCATTGTTCGAGACCCGCTCGGAGATCGCCACCTTGAGGGCCCGGTCCAGCACCGGCGGCGCCTTGATACTTCTCTCGTGCGAGGCGCGCGTCCCGTGGCGCATCTTCTGCCGGCGCTTGATCATCGCGCGCGACATGCAGTAGCCATGGGCGCTGAGCGCCGCATCGGGTCCGAACTCGTTGAACGCCGTCGCGGACCAGCTGCCGTCGGGATTGAAGTACGCCGATGAGACCAGTGCCGCGCCCGAGGGCGAGGTCGAGAAGCCGCCGGCCACCATCGTCGCTCCCGGCGGGCAAGACGATGTGATGGTCGTGGCCGAATCCTCGTGCGGAAGGGCGGTCTGCGAGGAGACCTCGCTCAGGAGCGGGGCGCGGGAGCGGAGGCAGTAGGCGATTGCCGTGAGCTCGCCGCCGAAGTTCCCGAAGGCGCTGCCCGAGACCTGCCAGGACCGGTCGGACGCGGCGCGGGACTCCGTGACGTAGTTGCCCCCGCGCGAGACGAAGTTGGTGCGCTGAAAGCCGCCGGCGAGGAGCCGGTTACCGCGCGGGCAGGTGGCGACCGCGGTGCGGGTCTGTCCCGGTGCGACGAAGACGGTCGAGTGGGGGGAGCTCACGGGCCCGAGCCGGGGTCCGCAGACGACCTGCAGGGTGACGGAGCGGCTGCTGCTCCCTCCGTAGAGGACGGGGGTGACGTGCCACCCGCGCTGGACGCCCAGGCGCTCGTAGGAGTGGGGATAGACGCCCTCTCCGTTCGGTCCCACCGGATCGGTGATCATGCCGCCGCTATAGGGCAGCTGCTTCTTGCCCCCGCAGCGAACCGTGAGCCTCTGCTTTGCGTCGGTGCCGCTCATCACGTAGGTCTGGCTCTGCATGCTCAGGGCCTGGGCGCTGCTCGCGAACAGCAGTGTTCCCAGCAGGCCGGCAGCCAAGCCAAGAGGGACGAGCGATGAGAGTCGAAGCCGCATCACTCACCTCATCGGGCACGGCGGGCCGTCCTTTAGGGCTTGCACGCGCCCGCCTAGGACATCGGTCCAGTCCTCGCCTCACGATGGCTCGCCGGGCTCCCGGTACCGGCTGAGCCCGGCGCGGATCGGCTCTGGGATCGGCGCCTTGGGCCCGCCGCCTGATTCGATGAAGACGTAGCGCAGCTCGCCCTCGACAGCGACCTCACCGTCTCGGGCGAGCTCGATCGCCGCGGACATCGAGGTCTCTCCCAGCCGGCCGACGGTGACGCGAGCCTCGAACACGTCGTCGAACCGCAGCGGCGCCCGATAGAGCAGCCGGGCTTCGGCGACGACCATGTCGACACCGGCGTCGACCATCGCCTGATACCCGCCGAGCTCTCGCCAGAGCTCGGTCATCGTGACGTCGCAGTAGGTCAGATAATTGGCGTTGAAGACGACGCCCTGCGGGTCGCACTCGTGGTATCGGACCCGCTGGCTGTACCGAAAGGGCTCTGTCACCCCGAGGGCTGGGCCTCGGCCTCGGTTTCGGCGGGCTTGCCGTTCGCCATCCCGTAGGCCTCCGCGAGCTCCGGGTCCTTCTTCGCAAGCATCTCCGCGAGGTTGACCATCACCTTGCACTGCTTCCAGGTGGCGTCGTCCTGCATCTTGCCGTCGATCATGTGGACGCCGGCGCCGTCCGGGATCGCCTCGATCACCTTCATCGCGAACTTGACCTCCTCCGGCGGCGGGCTGAATACCTTCTTGGCGATCTCGATCTGAACCGGGTGGAGCGACCAGGCGCCGACGCACCCGAGCAGGAACGCGGCGCGGAACTGGGTCTCGCAGCCCTCGGTGTCCTTGATGTCGCCGTAGGGGCCGTAGAACGGCAGGATCCCGGCGGAGGTGCAGGCATCGACCATGCGCGCGATCGAGTAGTGCCAGGGATCCTGCTGCGCCGTCGCTCGCGGGGCGTCGGGGTTGTCGGGGTCGGGGTCCTCGATCACCCGGTAGGCGGGATGGCCGCCCCCGACGCGCGTGGTCTTCATGCGCCGGAATGCGGCGAGGTCGGCGGGCCCGAAGCTCATGCCCTGCATCCGTGGGCTCGCTGTCGCGATCTCCTCCAGGTTGACCACGCCGAGCGAGGTCTCGAGGATCGCGTGGATCAAGAGCGGCTTCTCGAGCTTCGCCTTCGCCTCGAGTTGGGCGAGTAGGCGGTCGACGTAGTGGATGTCCCAGGGCCCCTCGACCTTGGGGACCATGATCACCTCCAGCTTGCCCCCGATCTCGGTGACCAGCTGCGTGAGGTCGTCGAGCACCCAGGGGCTCTCCAGCGCGTTCACTCGAGTCCAGAGCTGGGTCTCGCCGAAATCGACCTCCTTGCCGACCTCGATCAGTCCATCCCGGGCCGGGACCTTCTTGTCGACCGGGATCGCGTCCTCGAGGTTGCCGAGCAGGATGTCGGCCTGCTTGGCCATGTCGGGGACTTTGGCCCGCATCTTCTCGTTGGAGGCGTCGAAGAAGTGGATCATCCGCGAGGGCTTGAAGGGGATCTCGCGGGGCGGCTCGGGGGCATCGATCGCCAGGGGCTGGAAGAAGTCGCGTGGATTTCTCATGCTCCGAACGCTACCTGGGCGGCTGCCCCCGCCGCGCCGTGGATAGCCTCACCGTATGGCGAAGATCCGTGAGGCACAGCCGGTGGAGGTCGAGCGCGTCCTCGGCATGTACGAGTGGCTCTTCGCCCCGCCCGGCTCAGTGCCGCCTCGCTGGGACGCCGAGCACGCTCGGTCCGCGATCGTCCAGGCGATCGAGGATCCCTCCTCGGCGGTTCTCGTCGCGGAGCACCGGGGCGAGCTGCTCGGTCTCTGCACCGCCTACCTCGAGATGAACTCGGTGCGCTTCGGCCCGCGCTGCTGGGTCGAGGACCTCGCCGTCAGCCCCGACCATCGCTCGCAGCGCGTGGGGAAGGCCCTGCTCGATGCGGCCAAGGACTGGGCCCGGGAACGCGGCGCCACCCACCTCGAGCTCGACAGCGGCGATGACCGGCTCGACGCGCATCGCTTCTACCAGCGGGAGAGCCCGTCCTGGACCTCGCGCTGCTTCGCCTGGGAGCTCTGACGCGATGCGTTACGATATATCGCGTTAGATCATGATTGATCGAAAGGATTCCCGATGCACAGACAGAGAGGCCGTCACGGATATGGACGGCACGAGATGAAGGGCGGTCGCGGATACGGCCGCGGGGGGCGCCATCGCGTTCGCCGGGGCGACGTCCGCAGCGCGATCCTGGCGCTGCTCGACGACCGGTCCATGCACGGCTACGAGATGATCCAGGAGCTCGAGGAGCGCACAGGCGGCCGCTGGACGCCGAGCGCCGGCTCGATCTACCCGACCCTCCAGCTGCTCGAGGACGAGGGCCTGGTCACGGCCGAGGAGGTCGACGGGCGCAAGGTCTATTCGCTGACCGAGGCGGGGCAGGAGGCCGCGCCGAAGCGCAGCGAGGGTGGCCGCCCGTGGGAGCAGGGTGACGAGGACTCGCCCCGCTTCGTGGCCCGGCAGGAGATGTTCAAGCTCATGGGCGCCGCCAAGCAGCTCGCACGCGCGGACGACGACGAGCAGCTCACCAAGGCGGCGGAGATCCTCAAGGACACCCGTCGCAAGCTCTACGGCCTGCTGGCCGAGGAGTAGCTACTTGCCTGTGGGGCGGTCGGGGTCGAGCCCGGCCGCCTCGAGCGCGTCCTCCTGTTCGAGATAGAAGATGGCGCGGGCGAGCCTCCCGTCCCGCACGGTCCAGACGGCGCCGCCATCGTGTTCAACCTCAATGCCGCCCGTCTTCGAGGTCGCGATCAGCCTGACGAGATCGACGACGTCGTCTCCGGACAAGATCCGCTCCGCGAGCTCGATACGGAAGGCCTCGAACGGCTCGACCCATTCCTCCCAGACCGCCCGGAACCCGTCGGCGCCGCGGCCCTCGAACGCGGTGCCACCGAGTTCGGCCGGCGCATGCATCTTCACCTCGAAATCGGGCTCGGCGATCTCGGCCAGGGTCGCGCGGACCTGTGCGCTCAATGTTTCGTCACCCAGGGCGGCGACGACGTCGTCCGCGTTCAGCACCTCCCAGAGCCGCTCGACTACCGCGAGCGCCTGATCACTCATACCGGCAATAATCACGTACCGGAGGAGGGGCCTCAACCAACGACTTCAGAGGAGCCATGGCCGTAGCCACCGAGCAGCAGCAGACGACCTACCAGGAGATGACCGACGAGCAGCAGGCCATCGTCGAGATGGTCCGCAGCTTCGTCGACAACGAGATCCTCCCCAACGCCGAGGAGTACGACCACGAGGACAAGTTCCCCGAGCCGATCGTCGAGCAGATGAAGGAGCTCGGCCTCTTCGGGGTGACCATCCCTGAGGAGTTCGGCGGGATGGGCCTCGACCTGACCACCTACGCGATGATCGTCGAGGAGCTCTCGCGCGGCTGGATCTCGATCTCGGGCGTCGTCAACACGCACTTCATCGGCTCCTACCTGCTGATGAAGTTCGGCACCGACGAGCAGAAGCAGCATTTTCTGCCGAAGATGGCGACCGGCGAGATTCGCGCCGCCTTCTCGCTGTCGGAGCCCGAGGTCGGCTCCGACGTGCAAGGGATCAAGGCCACGGCCACCAAGGGGGACGACGGCAAGTGGGAGCTGAACGGCCAGAAGATGTGGGTCACCAACGGCCTGGGCTCGAGCGTCGTCTTCGTGCTGATGAAGAACGACCCGAAGGCGGACCCGCCCTACAAGGGGATGACCTGCTTCATCACGGAGAAGGAGCCCTGGAAGGAGACCAACGAGGGCAAGTTCGCAGGCCTCGAGATCCCGCCAAAGATCAAGAAGATGGGCTACAAGGGCGTCGAGTCCACCGAGCTTGTCTACAACGGCTACAAGTGCCCGCCGGAGCGGATCCTCGGCGGCGAGGAGAAGGGCCTCGGGAAGGGATTCGTCCAGATGATGGACGCGCTCGAGGTCGGCCGGGTGAACGTCGCGGCTCGCGGCGTCGGCATCGCCCAGCGCGCCCTTGAGCTCGCGCTCCGCTACAGCCAGGAGCGGAAGACCTTCGGCAAGCCGATCGCCCAGCACCAGGCGATCCAGTTCAAGCTCGCCGACATGGCGACCAAGGTCGAGGCCGCCCGCCTCATCACTCGCAAGGCCGCGCGGATGAAGGACGCCGGCGAGCGCTCCGACCTCGAGGCCGGGATGGCGAAGCTGCTCGCCTCCGAGACGGGCAAGGAGGTCGTGGAGGAGTCATTCCGCATCCACGGCGGCTACGGCTACTCGAAGGAGTAC
>DATFOK010000152.1:0-22028 GCA_035265665.1 Solirubrobacterales bacterium
CTGAGTCGAGGTCGCGGAGATCGCCCCACCGTGCAGCTCGACGAGCGACTTCGCGATGGCGAGCCCGAGGCCGGTTCCGCCCACCTCCTGGGTTTCGCCGCTCTGCGCCCGCCAGAAACGGTCGAAGACGTGGTCGAGCTCCTCCTCGCCCAGGCCGGGCCCGTTGTCGGAGACGGCGAACTCGACCTCGTCGCCCACCCGCGTCGCCGACATCCTCACCTGGGCGCCATCGGGCGCGTACTTGTTCGCGTTGGTGAGTAGGTTGGCGAGCACCTGCGCGACCCGGTCGGCGTCGGCCTCGACATCAGGCAGGTCCTTCTCGACGGTGACCGTGAACCGCTGGTTCTTCTCCTCGAAGTGTGGCCGCATCTGCCGGCCAACCCGCTGAGCCAGCGGCCGCACGGGCGTGGGCTTCGGCTCGATGCGGAGCTTGCCCGCGTCGCTGCGGGCCAGGTCGAGCAGGTCGTTGATCATCTTCTGGAGCTGCGCGGAGCTCTCGGCAATCACCTCGGCGGCTTCGTATTGCCGCGAGTTGAGGGATTGGCGCTGGGCCGTGAGCATCTCGGCGAACCCCTTCACCACGGTCACCGGGGTGCGCAGCTCATGCGAGACCGTGAGCACGAAGTCGTCCTTCATACGCTCGACCCGGTCACGTTCGCGGGCATCTCGTTCCAGGGCGTTCGCCATCTCGTTGAAGGCGCGGCCCAGGGTCGCGATTTCGACTGGGCCGCCGATCTCGACCCGGGTCCTCAGGTCCCCGCCCGCCAGCCGCCTGGCCCCCTCGACGAGGCGGCCGAGTGGGGCGCGCATCGAGTTGATCAGGCCCGAGAAGAGGATGAGCGCGGCGAGCAGCGCGCCCGCAAGGCCAGCTGCTACGAGCAGAGTCGTGTTGCGCGTCTCGGTACGGGCGTCCTCGCGTGAGTTGTCACGCGCGTCCCGCGCGGCGGTCGCCAGCGCATCGCCGCTGTTCGTCACCGCTCGGGTCAGGCGCTGCTCGACCCCGGGTTTGGGGACATTCCCCCCCACCAGCGGCTGGGCGGCCGATTGACGCCAGGCATTCTCGTTGGCCACCAGCTGGGACAGGTTCGTCGACAGGTCCGCCTCGTCGCCGGTCAGGTCGTGGGCGCGATCGACGGCTTGCGCGAAGTTGGCGGAGGCGCGGTTGAGCTCGGCCTGGCTGGGCAGCCGCTGGCCGATCGGCGGGCGCGCGGCGGCCTGCTCGAGGATGAAGGCCGATCGCAGGCGCTCACTCTCCAGCTCGAGCTGGAAGAAGCGCGTGATGTCGTCCTCGTAGTCGACCCGGACCTGGAAGAGCCGCCCGACGCCCAGCAAGGAGACGAGCAGCAGTAAAGCGAACAGCACCAGAAAGCCGATACGCAACCGGGAGGTCAGCGATGGGTTTACTCTCATCGTTTTTGCGTAGCCCCTTTGGAGTCCGTACACTACGCCCGCAACGGGAACGCTATGGGTAATGGATTGCTTGCGTATTGGCGCCGGAGGATTGTGGCGCGGGGAATCGCCGGAGCGGTGCTCCTGGCGGTCCCAGTTGCCGTTGCCGCGCTGATCGGGTTCGGTGCCAGCTTCTCAGGTGTGGCCGGCGGACTCTCCGCTGTTGCCAACGGGCCGGATGCTATTCCCGCCTCGGCACGCACTGACGGGCCCAACAACGACTTGAACCGGACCGTCGTGGCCCTCGCCAGCAGGTCGAGCTCGCCCAGCTCCGTCTCCGGCGGTGGTGGCTCGTCAGGTGGCGCCGGCGGTGTGGATGGCGGTAGCGGTTCAAACGGCATCGGTGGCTCCGGGGCGGGTACTGGGATCGGCACGGGCGGCGGCTCCGGTGGGTCAGGTGGCTCCGGTGGTGGCGGGGCGACCACCCCGCAGGTTCCGACGATCCAAACCCCGAGTGTTCCGAACGTCCAGCTGCCGGGCGGCGGCAGCACCGGCGGAGCGACGGACGCGGTCAACGGCACCGTCGACAACGTGATCGGCGGCGTCAACAACACCCTCAACGGCCTGCTCGGCCAGTAGGGCGCCTCAGAGTCAGGCAGGAGCCGCCAGCGAGACGCCGGTCAGCTCGGCGAGCCTGGCGATCGTCTCGGGCGCATCGCGGTGGCGCACCGCGGTCATCCCCACGGCCTCGGCGCCCTCACAGTTCTCGCGCAGGTCGTCGACGAAGATGCAATGCGCAGGCTCGACCCCGAGCCGCTCCGCCGCCAGCCGGTAGATCTCGGGCTCCGGCTTGTGCATGTAGACCTCCCCGGAGATCACCGCCGTGTCGAAGAGCTCGGCCAGCAGCCGGCGATCGTAGTGGGCGGTGCTCCACGAGTTCGAGATCAATCCGGTGAGCACGCCCACGGCGCGGAGGTCCTTGACGGCGCCCACCATCAGCGTGTCGGGCTGCATGCCCGCGAACATGCTGTCGATCAGGTGGACGGGGTCCTTCAGCCCCAGGCGCCGCCCGAACGCCCGCTCGAACTCGTCCTCCGTGATTTCGCCCAGCTCGAGCTGCCTGAGCTCCCGGAGCGCCCCGGGATCGGTGCTGAAGAGCTTCTTGACCGTGTCCGGGTCGAGGCCCTCGCCCCGGCAGAAGTCGGCGAAGCTGTCCCAGACGGAGGTCGTCAGCACGCCGCCGAAGTCGAAGAAGACGGCGCGAAAGCGCGGTTCATATGCTGGGGCCATGGCGGAGGAGGCTAACGAGGCCGCAACCGCGGAAGTCCCCGAGGGGATCGACCGAGCCGGGGTCGAGAGCTGGTTCGAGGCGAACGTCCCGGAGGCGCAGCCGCCGCTGAGCTTCGACCGGATCTCGGGCGGTCGCTCGAACATGACCTTCGGCGTTCGCGATTCGGCCGGGCACGCCTGGGCGCTCCGTCGGCCGCCGCTCGGCAAGCGCCTCGGATCAGCCCACGACATGGGGCGCGAGCACCGCGTGATCGCGGCGCTCCAGGACACGCCGGTTCCCGTGCCGCCCGTGGTGGGCCTCTGCGAGGACGAGTCCGTGAACGGTGCGCCCTTCTACGTGATGGGCTTCGTGGAGGGCCCTGTCATGCGCTCGGCGGACGACGCCGACCAGTTCGACGAGGCGGAGCGGAGGGCGATCGGCGAGCGCGTCGTGGACACTTTGGTCGCGATTCACGACGTCGAACCGGACGAGGTCGGTCTCGGTGAGCTGGGACGGAAGGAGGCCTACGTCGAGCGCCAGCTGCGGCGCTGGCAGGGGCAGTGGGAGAAGTCGAAGACCCGCGAGCTGCCGGCGGTGGACGAGGTACACGAGCGCCTCTCCGCCAGGATCCCCGAGCAGGGGCCGGCGACCATAGTCCACGGCGACTACCGGCTCGACAACATGATCCTTTCTGCCGACGGGGTGGTGTCGGCTGTGGTCGACTGGGAGCTCTGCACGCTCGGCGACCCGCTCGCGGACGTGGGAATGCTGCTCGTCTACTGGTCACAGGAGGGCGACGACTTCATGCCGCTCTTCGCCCCGGCGACGATCGCGCCGGGCTTCCCGAAGCGGGACGACGTCCGGCAGCGCTACGCGGAGCGCTCGGGCCGCGACCTCGGCGAGATCGACTTCTTCGTCGCCCTCGGCTACTGGAAGCTCGCGATCATCCTCGAGGGGGTCTACGCCCGCTACGCGTCGGGCCAATACGGCGAGACGGACGAGGGCTTCCAGGAGTTCGCGAAGGTGGTCGAGCGTCTGGCGGACGCCGCGCAGGAGGCGGCCGACCGCCTGCCCTAGGCGGGTGTGCGGGTCGCCAGACGTCTAAGCCGGACTCCCTTGGGGTAGCCGTTTTTTCGTCGAGGCGGCGTATCGCGGCAAGCGAAAGGAGGTCGCCTTGCAAGGGGTAATCATGCAAGCCCCGGGCGACGTGCGGATCGAGGAGCGCGCCGACCCGGAGATCGTCGATCCGACTGATGCGATTGTCCGGGTGTCCGCCGCTTGTGTCTGCGGCTCGGATCTCTGGCCGTACCGAGGAATCGAGGATCTCGAGTGGCCCGCGCCAATGGGTCACGAGTACGCCGGGATCGTCGAGGCGGTCGGCGGAGAGGTGGAGTCGATCAAGCCGGGCCAGTTCGTAGTCGGCTCGTTCTGGGCCTCTGACAATACCTGCGAGGTTTGCCGAACCGGCTACCAGAGCGCCTGCGTCAACCGTGTGCCCATGGGCGCCTTGGGCGCCCAAGCTGAGTTCCTCCGGGTCCCACTCGCCGGTGGCACCCTCGTCGCTACCCCGGACGTCCCGCCCGACGATCTGATCCCGAGCCTGCTCTCGGCCTCCGACGTGCTCGGAACTGGCTGGTTCGGCTCCGTGGCCGCCGAGGCCGGGCCGGGGAAGACCGTGGCGGTGGTGGGCGATGGCGCGGTCGGCCTGCACGCCGTGCTTGCTGCCAAGCAGCTTGGCGCGGAAAGGATCATTGCCATGAGCCGCCACGAAACGCGCCAGCGCCTGGCGCGTGATTACGGCGCGACCGACATCGTCGAGGAGCGCGGCGAGGACGGCGTGGCCAAAGTGAAGGAGCTCACGAACGGGCTCGGTGCTCATTCCGTGGTCGAGGCCGTTGGCACGCAAGAGTCGATGATCCAGGCGATCCGCTCCACTCGCCCGGGCGGGCACGTCGGCTTCGTTGGCGTCGGTCACGAGGTCGCGGTGCCCGGAATGGAGCTGTTCTGGAGCCTCGTGCACCTCCACGGCGGGCCCGCCCCGGTGCGCCGGTTCCTGCCCGAGTTGATCGACCTGATCTGGAGGCGCGAGATCGAGCCGGGCAAGGTCTTCGATCTCGAACTCCCACTGCACCAGGCGGCCAAGGGATATGAAGCCATGGATCAAAGGCGAGCGATCAAGGTCCTGCTTCGCCCATGAGCCCATCGAGAGATGGATCGGCTGAGTACCCATCCGGGCTCTTTGGCATGACCCCCGTCCGGGAGTTGATCGGCTAGGAAGCGGCCTTTGCTGGCTCCGCGGAGCCGTCGCCCGCGGCGGGGGTGGCGGCCTGGCCGTCGCCGTCCTCGCCCTCAACCCGCTTCGCGGCGCGGTTCAGCTCGCGGCGGGCGATCACCATCTTGTGGACCTCGTCGGGGCCGTCGGCGACCCGCAGCATCCGCATGAAGCGCCACATGCCGGCGAGCGGCGTGTCGTCGGACATCCCGAGCGAGCCGTGCACCTGGATCGCGCGGTCGAGGACATCCATGACCACGTTCGCCGCCACCACCTTGATCATCGAGATCGCCTGACGGGCGCGGCGCTTGCCTTCGGTGTCCATTAGCCAAGCGGCGTAGAGGGTGAGGAGGCGAGCCTGGTCGACCTCCATCCGGGACTTCGCGATGAAGTCCTGGACGAACTGCTTGTCCGCGAGCGGCCCGCCGAAGGAATCCCGGGAGTTGGCGCGGTCGCACATCATCTCGATGGCGCGCTCGGCCGTCCCGATCGCGCGCATGCAGTGGTGGATCCGGCCCGGCCCGAGCCTGTCCTGGGCGATCACGAAGCCGGCGCCCCGCTCGCCGAGCAGGTTCGCCTCCGGCACGCGGCAATCCGTATAGCGGATCTCGCAGTGGCCCGGGCCCTGGTCGTGGCCCATCACCGAGACGTTCCTGACCAGCTCGAACCCGGCGGTGTCGACCGGGACCAGGATCATGCTCGCCCGTGTGTACGGCGGCGCGTCGGGATCGGTTACCACCATCGCGATCGCGAAGTCCGCGCCGTTCGCTCCCGAGGTGAACCACTTGTGCCCGTTGATCACCCACTCTCCGTCGGTGAGCTCCGCGCGGGTCTGGAGGGTCGTGGGGTCGGAACCCGACACCTCCGGCTCGGTCATCGAGAAGCAGCTGCGGATCTCGCCGTCGAGCAGGGGCTGGAGGAAGCGCTGCTTCTGCTCGTCCGTGCCGTGGTCGACGAGGATCTCCATGTTCCCGGTGTCGGGCGCCGAGCAGTTGAAGGCCATCGGGGCGATCACCGGGCTGCGGCCCATCTGCTCGCAGAGGATCCCGTACTCCCAGTTGCTGAGGCCCGCCCCGTACTCCCCGTCCGGCAGGAAGAGGTTCCAGAGGCCCTGCTCCCTGGCCGTGGCTCGGATCCCGACGAGGATGTCGGGGTACGGCTTGCCCGGCCGGACCTCATCGTCGATTGCCTGGATCGCCTCGGCCTCGACCGGGTAGACGTGCTCGTCCATGAACGCTTGGATGCGTTCGAGGAGGGACTCGACCTCGGGCGAGGGCTTGAAGTCCACGTGCTGAAAGCTACCGGGCCGGGGGTGTCCCGGAGATCCCGCGGTAGCGCGCGAAGAGCTCGCTCTCCGACTCCAACAGCCACGCGAGCTCGACGTTGTCGACGTCGGGGAGGGCCCCCTCGAGCACGCGAGGGCCCTCGCCGCCCGCGATCTTCGGCGCGATCGTCAGGAAGAGCTCGTCGGCCAGCCCGCCCTCGCGGAGCCGGCCGTGCAGGGTGGGACCGCCCTCGCAGAGGACCGAGCGGAGGCCACGTTCGACCCGCAGCCACTCCATGACGCGATCGAGGTCGACCCCCTCGGGATGGCGCACGACCGTCACTGGGGTGGCGGTCTCGGGAGGCTCCTGGTCGGAGGCCGTGAAGATGACGACGCGCCCGCCCCCGTCGGTGAACAGGCCCGCGTCCCAGGGAAGCTCGAGCCGGTTGGAGATGATCACGCCGAGTGGGTCGTGCGCGAGTCCGGTGCGCTCGCGGTACGCGCGGAAGTTCGGGTCCGAGACGATGCGGCCGTAGCGCTCGGCGCGCATCGTGCCCGCGCCGATCATCACGGCGTCGACCCGGGTGCGGAGCCGCTGCAACATCTCGGTGTCGGTGGCGCTGCCGATCGGCCCCGAGCGGCCATTGATCGCCGCCCGTCCGTCGAGGGTCGTGGCGAAGTTGAGGATCAGATAGGGGCGCTCGGGACGCGCGAGCGGCTCCAGGTCGAGCATCGCGAGCTGCTCGGCGATCGTCGTCTCGGTGGCTTCGGGGAGCAGCCGGCGGACCGGGTGGGTCTCGCCGGGTATGCGGGTGCTCACCCGCTGCCCTCGATCTCGGTGATGTGCTCGACGTTGGCGGCGTCCTCGGCATCGCCGCTTGCCTGCCCGCCCAACCAGGCGTCGAGGATCTCGGCGAGCTCCGCCTCGGAGGTCGCCCGCAGGCTGATCGCCAGAGCATTGGCGTCGTTCCACTTCCGCGCCCCCTCGGCGGTCTGCGCGTCCAGGCAGAGGGCGGCGCGGACGCCGTCCACCTTGTTCGCCGCGATCGACGCGCCGGTTCCGGTCCAGCAGCAGACGATCGCCTGCTCCGCGCGTCCCTCGGCGACGTCACGGGCGGCGGCCTCGCTGGCCCAGGCCCAGTCGTCACGCTCGCCCTCGGCGAGGGCGCCGTGCGGAATCGGGTCGTGGCCGCGCTTCCGCAGTTCCTCCACGACTGCCTCGGCGACGCCCACGCGCTCGTCGGCGGCGACGGCGATCTTCATGGCCTGAACCCTAGGTCAGTACGACTTCAGTACGACTTCCAGCCGGCGAATTCGCGGCCCGCGAACTCCTGCAGCGCAGCCACGTCCTCGCTGAACTGCGCGACCAGCGCATCCCGGACCGAGTCGGGCAACTCGGGCTTCGGCGCCGAGGGCGCCTCCGGATCGTGCACGACCTTCTCGACCATCCAGCGGAGCCGCTCAGGGAAGCGGTCGAAGTTGCGGTCGAAGGAGCGAAAGCCAGGCAGCTTGATCAGCTTCTCCATGAACTGGTAGCGCTCCGACTCCTTGGCCGTCGACTTCTCCCATTCGCGTGAGAACTGCTCGGAGTAGAAGCTCTCGTCGACGCCGGCGAAGCGGAAGGCCTTGCGCATGGTCTCCTCCCGGTTCGTCTGGAGCTCCTCCTGGGTGATCACCTCGATCTGGGTGCGGTCGAAGCGCTCGAGGAAGGGCCGGAGCTGCATCCAGTAGCGCGACCGCGTCACATAGGTCTGGTCGGGTCGCGCCAGCGCCTCCTCCATCGGCCGCGTCTCGTAGCCGGCGCCGACCGCATGACGCCAGTGGGAGAGGATGCGCGAGATCGGGTCGCGGACCATGTAGATCAGCTTCGCCTCGGGAATGTGCTGGTGAATGCGCTCTGGAATGCCCTGGAAGTAGGGAAGGTTCGTGTAGTGCGGCGAGGACTCACCGCGCACCGGGAAGCGATCGTCGAAACGGCCGCGATACCAGTCGAGGCCCAGGTCCCAGCTGAGCTCCTCGACGAAGAGGTTGAGCTCCTTGGGCTTCGACATGTTGATCGCGGGGTGAAGCCCGAGGTAGTGGTGGAGGCTGGTCGTCCCGCACTTGAGCCCGCCGATGATGATCAGGTTCGGCAGCGCGGCGTGTCGGCGGCGACGCCTGGGCACGCGGCCGACACGCTTGCGGTCGGCGGCGAATCGCTCTCGCGCCCGGTGACACATCGCCTCGTCGGCGGGATCGTGCGTCGGGGGAGGCATGGCTGGAGATTGGAGGACAGCCATGGGCGGCGGGCAGTGTAGCGGCGCGAAGCCGCATATCCTCGCCGGTTGATGGACGTCTTCCGGACCCCTGACGAGAGATTCCAGGGACTTCCCGGCTACGACTTCGACCCGCACTATGCCGAGGTCGACGGCCTGCGGCTGCACTATCTCGACGAATCGAAGAACGGCGGGCGCCCGATCGTCTGCTTCCACGGTGAGCCGACCTGGGCCTACCTTTACCGCAGGATGCTCGGTCCACTGGTCGAGGACGGATACCGGGTGATCTGCCCAGACTATGCGGGCTTCGGGCGTTCGGACAAGCCCACAGATCGCGGCTGGTACAGCTACGACCGCCACGTCGAGCTCGTCGGGCGGCTGCTCGAGGGCCTCGATCTGAGCGACACGGTGGTGGTGGTCCAGGACTGGGGCGGCCCGATCGGGTTGCGTTGGGCGGTTGAGCATGCCGACCGCGTCGGCGCGCTGGTCATCCTCAACACAGGAATCTTCACGGGGCGGGTCTCGAAGGGATTCATGGCCTGGCGCGAGTTCGCCGAGAAGAACCCGGACCTGCCCGTCGGGTTCGTGATCCAGGGTGCGACCACCAACGAGCTGCCGGACGAGGTGGTCGCGGGCTACGAGGCACCCTTCCCGACGCCGGAGTCGAAGGCGGGCGCCGCGCAGTTCCCGCTGCTGGTGCCGACCGAGGAGGACGCGCCGGGCGCAGCTGCGATGCGTGAGGTCGCGGACGCCCTCGGTCGCTGGGAGAAGCCCGCGCTCGTTGCCTTCTCCGACACCGATCCGGTCTTCCCCTTCCCGCGCGCGGGCGATCGCTTCGTCGAGTGGATCCCCACGGTCACCGGGCAGGTGAAGATCGAGGGGGCGGCCCACTTCCTGCAGGAGGACCGCGGCGAGCAGATCGCGGGCGAGATCCTCCGCTTCCTGGGTTGAAGGCCGCGCAGATCTCCGAGCAGGTCGACCGGCTGCCCTGGCGGGGTAGCGCCGAAGACCGGCCTCCGCTCCCGGTCCCGCCCGATCCGATGCCGCTCCTGCTCGGGCGGCGCTTTCGCAAGCGCTGGCGCTGGGTCGGCGCGTTCGCCGGCAACCTGATCGTCTTCGCCGCGATCGTCCGGGTCGGTCCGGCGGCGATGACCTTCTGGGGGATCTGGGACCGCGAGCGGCGGAGGCTCTGGGAGCGGACCCGCCGTGACTTTCCCGGCCGGCGCCGGCAGGTGGCGATGCGCGAGCGTTCGGTTCGCGTGCGCGCGGGCAGCATCGAGCTCGACCTGGAGTTCGAGGGGGGCTATCCGATCGAGTGCATGTGCCCGAACGGCGAGGGCGGCTATTCCTGGACGCGCAAGGAGGCCGGGATGCCGGTCCATGGCCAGGTCCGGATCGGCAGGAGAACCAACGCGCTCAACGGACTGGGGGTGATCGATGACTCCGCCGGCTATCACCGCCGCTACACGTCCTGGCACTGGTCGGCCGGGGTGGGGACGGCTCGGGACGGCCGCAAGGTCGCCTGGAACCTGGTCACTGGGATCAACGACCCGCCCGTCTCGAGCGAGCGGGCGATCTGGGTCGCGGGCGAGCCCACCGAGCCCGGGCCAGTCACCTTCCAGGGGCTCGAGTCGATCCACTTCGAGGACGAGTCGCGGCTCAACTTCAACGCCGAGACCCAGCGCACCCATCACGAGGGCATCCCCCTGCTGGCGCGATCCGACTACGAGGCGCCACTCGGCACGTTCAGCGGCTCGCTGAACGGACTCCCGATCGAGTCGGCCCTCGGAGTGATGGAGGCGCACGATGCCGTCTGGTAGGGAGCAGTGGATCGCCGCCGCCAAGGCGATGTACAGCCGCTTTGGCGAGGTCCAGGTCACCGATCGAGCGGCGGCGCTGACCTACTACTCGATCCTCTCCCTCTTCCCGGCTCTTCTCGTGGTCGTCTCGCTGCTGGCGCTGCTCGGGGAGTACCCCGGCACCTACCAGAGCGTCGTCGACACGCTGCGTGACGCGGCGCCGGGCGCAGGCATCGACGCGATCGACAGCGCGCTGCGGAGCTCGCTCTCCGATCGGGGGAACGCCGGCGTTCTCCTGGTCGTCGGGCTGGCCCTCGCGCTTTACTCCGCCTCCGGGGCGATGGGGGCGGCGATGCGCTCCCTCGAGGCGATCAACCGCGCGAAGGGGTCCCGGGAGTTCCTGCCCAACCTCGGTGTGAGGCTGGGACTGACCGCGCTGCTCGCCCTGCTGGTGTTGATCGCGTTCCTCGCCGTGGTCGTCGCGGGTCCGCTGTTCGGGAGCATCGCGGAGGCCGCGGGCTTCTCGGGCCTCGTCGCGAGCCTGGTCGGCTACCTGCGCTGGCCGGTCGGGGCCGTTGCCCTGCTCACCGCGTTCGCGGTCGTCTACGCGCTCGGGCCCCGGCGTACGCCACGCCGCGGTGACCGCTCGTTGCGCTCGGTGCTTCCGGGTGCGGTGATCGGCACGGCGCTCTGGTTCGCCGTTTCACTGCTCTTCACCGCCTACGTCTCGCATTTCGGCGCCTACGACAAGACGTACGGCACCCTCGGCGCCTTGATCTCCCTGCTGATCTGGCTTTGGCTCGGCAACCTGGCGTTCCTGCTGGGTGCGCTCTTCAACGCCGAGAAGGAGCAGGTCAAGGGCGAGACTTCATGACGGCCCCGGTCGCCGTAGACCTCGGCCAGAGCCTCGAGAGCTTCCGCCACGGCGCCGAGGAGTTCTTCCACCGGCTCGGCGACATCGGCTGGCCGTCGATGGTGATCGCGCTGGCCTTCTACCTGGCCCACCTGCTCGCCCGGAGCCGCGCCTGGCAAAACACCCTGCGGGCCGCCTATCCGGACCGACAAGTGCCCTATTGGCGCGTCACGGCGGCCTATCTCGTCGGGGCGGGGATGAACAGCATCGTCCCCGCGCGGGTGGGCGACGCGGTGAAGATCTTCCTCGCCAAGCGCTCGATCCGCCGCTCGACCTACACGACGGTCGTCTCCTCCTTCTTCGTCGGCTCGGTCTTCGACACCACGGCGGGAATCCTGGTCTTCATCTACGCCCTCACCCAGGGGCTTCTGCCACAGCCGCCCGAGCTGCCCGACCTGCCCGCGTTCGACATCGCCTTCTGGGCTCAGCATCCGAGCCTGCTGCTCTTCACCCTGACGACGCTCGGGATCCTGGTAGTGGTCCTCTTCGCGGTACTGGCGCGCCGGGTCGAGGAGTTCTGGGACCACATCAAGCAGGGCGCGATCGTGCTGACCACCCCGAGCCTCTACCTGCGCATGGTCGCCTCCTGGCAGGGCTTGGGTTGGGTGATGCGCTTTGCTTCCTACTGGTTCTTCCTGGAGGCCTTCAACATCGGCGGCTCGTTTCAGAACGTGCTCCTGGTGATGAGCGTCCAGACGGTCTCGAATCTGCTGCCCCTCACCCCCGGCGGCGCGGGCGCCCAGCAGGCGCTGCTCGTCGCCACGCTCGTCGGGCCCGGCCCGATCGCGGTGCTCACCTACTCGGTCGGCCAGCAGATCGCGATTGCCGCCTGGACCGTCGTACTCGGGGCCCTGGCGCTGATCTTCGTCTTCCGGACCACCGACTGGCGCCGCCTGATCCGCAGCGCGAGCCGCGAGGCGGAGCAGCACGCCTAGGCGCAGGCAACTGGTGTTTCGCGATGCAGGTGAAAGGTCGCGAGCAGCGTAAGTGGTCGCATGGCAGTCGTGCAGCCTTCTGACCAGCACTTGGAAGGGATCCTGCTGCAAGAGCTGGAGCGCGTGGACGAGATGCTGCTGGAAGAGCTGGAGCGCGTGGACGAGATGCTCCTGCGGATTGCGGCCGCAATCGACCAGTTGCCGGAGCGAATCGCCTCGGCCAACAGGAGCGAGTCCAGCCCCGTATCAGGCAATGGGACGAGCGCAGCCGAACCAGCTCGAGGCCGGGCGTCCACCCGACCGTTCGACCCTTATGGGGAGGACGGGGTGGAACCCGCCGAGAACAAGGAATCAGCGGCTAGTCAGGTGGCCAGGAAGGTGCAGAGCTGGGTTGCGGCCCATGCCCGAGACGGGGAGGCGCTCAGATTCGCGACCCTCTCGCTGGCGATCGCCTTGCTTGCCACCGCCATCGTTGTGGTCGGCTTGATCGCTGCTGTCTTGCACTAAGCAGCAGTGCGTTAGGCCGCGCGTCTGGTCGGCGGAGTTCGTCGGTCCGGAAGGGAGACGAGCGAGCCGGTCCGAGCCGCCTCGTCGAGCTCCGAGACCGCCACCACGACGAAGCCGTGGCCGCAGTCGCACACGTGGGCGTCGAGCGCATCGAGCTCCTTGACCGCGATGTCGCGCTCCTCGATGCAATCCGGATCCGAGCAGATCACCGTGACCAGCAGCATGCCTCGATCCTGGCGCAGGTTGCGGATGGATTCGGGGCGCCACTAGTCCGCAGGTTGCGGCGGAATCGACCACTGCCAGGCAGGCTGCTCGGCACGCGGAAAGGTGTAGTGGTCCCGTCCGGGCAGCGTCTCCAGCGGGACAAGGGCCGGGTCGTCCTCGAGGTTGAGGCGGATGCCGGAGGCGGCGGCGATCTCGCCCTGCCCGGCGGTGCGCTCGATCCGTTCCCAGGGGAGCCCAGGACGGTAGAGCCAATAGCTGATCCGGACTGGGCCGCCCGCGCGACGCCGATCGTCCACCGAGGTAAACGCGGTGACCCTGCGGTTCGAGGCGGTGAGACCTGGCTGATCGCCCGGTGCGGCGCAGCTCGGCCGCCGGCAGTAGCGGAAGTCGACCGGCAGCTCGCCGCCGACGGCCGCCGGCTCCGGCGCCAGGTGGCGGACCAGCTTGCCGAGCGGGAATCCGTAGGCCAGGGCGAGCGGGTTTCGCCCGCAGGGCACCGGATAGCGGGGCGGGCAGGCGATCCGTCGGGCGAGCATCTCGCCGAGCTCGCGGCTCCCGCGACGCGGCGGCGACGCCACCAGTGCGGCGATCGCGATCACCATCAGCAGTCCGATCATCCCGGCGAGCGCCAGGTACTCGACTGAGGCGGCGCCTCGGCGCCCCGCTGTGGCGGCATCCGGCACCGGCGCAGGCTCTCCCGCGAGTTGTGTCGCCGGACGCGCAGCCGTGGCAAATGCCCGGCCAACGAGTAACGCGCTCTATGATCGAGGCATGGAAGGTTTTGGTGGACTCTTCGGCGATCCGGAGGAGATGCGGCGGCGGATGGAGGAGCTCCAGGAGCAGATGGCCGGGGCTCAGAAGGTGGCCTGGGCCGACAACGCGATCAAGCTCGCCGTCGAGATGACGGTCGCCGCGATCAGCTCGCTGGAGCTGACCGGGTCAAGCGACGAGCAGGCGGTCCAGGTCCGCGACGCGATCCGGATCGTCTTCCCCGAGGCCGTCACGCTGGTGCGAGAGGCCCGCGAGGGCCTTCAGGACTAGCCGCCCCACCGGTCCAGTGGGATTGCCGGAGCCCTCGGTCAGCAACACCGCGCTGGTCACCGGCGCCTCCTCCGGGATCGGCGCCTCGATCGCGGCGGAGTTTGCCTCGCGTGGCTATTCGCTCGTCCTGGTTGCGCGTCGCGAGGAGAGGCTGCGCAGCCTGGCGACCGAGCTCTCATCCGATCACAGCGTCGACGCCGAGATCATCACCGCCGACCTCGGCGACGAGGGCGACCGCGACCGGCTCCAGGAGGAGCTGCGCTCGCGTGGGCGCGCGGTCGAGGTCCTGGTCAACAACGCCGGCTTCGGCCACCAGGCCGATTTCGCACCGAGCCCGCGTGACCGCATGGTCGAGATGGTCCGCGTGAACGTCGAGGCGGTGGTGGACCTGACGAGTCGCTTCATCGGGCCGATGGTGGAGCGAGGCCGGGGCTCGGTGATCAACATCGCCTCAACGGCCGCTTTTCAGCCCCTGCCCGGCTCGGCGGTCTACGCGGCGAGCAAATCGTTTGTCCTCTCCTTCAGCGAGGCTCTTCGGACCGAGCTGCGCGGCTCGGGCGTCACCGTTACCGCGGTCTGCCCCGGGCCGGTCCGGACCGAGTTCACCGAGGTCGCCGGCGTAGGGGGAGTCGAGGAACGCACCCCGGGCGCGGTTTGGATGAGCGCCGAGGAGATCGCCCGCCACGCGGTGGACGGCGCGAAACACGATAAGCGTGTGGTCGTCCCGGGCACGCTGAACCGGGTCACGGCCCTCGCCGGCCAGCACAGCCCGAGGGCCGTCGCGCTGCCATTGATCAGCCGGGTCTGGCGCAACATCTAGTAGATGAGCGACGGCCCGACCCTGCACGGCTGGCTGACGCGTGTGGCCGTCGCATCCCGGCGTCCTCGGCCTCGCCCTTGCCGCCAGCAAGGGCTTCGCCCTGCGTCCACCGGCCTGCTTGGCCACACGCGCCCCCAGGCGCACACGGCCAGGCCGTCTCTCATCTAGATGCCCACCCTCGAGGCCCGCGGCGTCGAGATCGCGTGGAGCGCGCAAGGTCAGGGACAGCCGGTGCTGCTGGTTCACGAGACCGCGGCTGACGGATCGGTCTGGGACGCGGTGGCCGAGTCCGTGGCCAGACGGGCCCGCGCGATCACCTACGACCGCCGCGGCTGGGGCAACTCGAGCGCACCGGAGGACTACCGGCGGACCACGGTCGAGGAGCAGAGCGAGGATGCCGCGGCGCTGCTGGAGTCAGCGGGGGCCGTGCCGGCGATCATCGTCGGGGCCGGGGTCGGCGCAACGCTCGCGCTGGACCTGCTCCTGCGGCGCTCCGACCTGGTCGCGGCGACGATGTTGATCGAGCCGCCGGTCCTACAGCTCCTACCGATGGCAACGGAGGCGCTCTCCCAGGACCGAAGGCGGCTGGAGTTGGCCGCCGAATCCGGCGAGGACATGATCGAGCTCTACCTCTCCGGAGCCCTGCCGGCGCTCGGAGCGGAAGTCAGCCGGCTTCCGGAGAGGCTGGCCGGGGCAGCGCGCGAGCGGCCAGGGAGCGTGATCGCCGAGATGGGGATCTCCGCCGCGTGGCGTGTGCCGCTGCCGCGCCTGGCGGCCGTCGAGCGCCCGTCGGCGATCGTCACCGGCCTCTCGACGTCGCCGCTGCTGCGCGACGCGGCCGCGGCGCTCGCGGACCGGCTCGCGGGGAGCTCAGCCCATGAGGTCGACTCCGGTACCGCGCCACCGCACGTGGGCGCCCCGGATCAGGTGGGCGCGCTGGCGCTGGCGCTCACTCCGTAGCCGGGAGCTCGTCGGCCTCGACCTCGATCACGCCGCCGCGGCGGGCTAGCACCGCGCCCCCCTCGAGCGGGACGGCGAGCAACGCGGTCGGGATCGCGGCCAGCACGGTCACCATCACGTCGATCCAAAACGCCGCCCGGCCGCGCCCCGTCCCCGGCCGCAGCCGCCCAGAGGCCGCCTCGGAGGCGAAGTCGCGGTGGAAGGTGAGGAGGTTGAGGAGGGTCTGCCACATCGATGCCATTCCGGGGCCGGCGAGGTGGCGGACCCCCCGGATCTCGAGCCCGCGCCGGGCGAGGAGCAGGGAGGCGGCCCGCGGGGTGGGTTCGATCGCCCGTGCGCCGGGTCGAAGCGCGGCCCAGTTCTCCGCCCCGAGCCAGGTCTGCAGGCTCGCGGCGTTCGCCGCGCGGAAGGCGATGCGGCCATCGCGCCGCCTGGCGCCGGACAGCAGCGTCTCCGCTGCCTCGTCCGGCGTCGGGACCGCTCCGCGCGTCACGACCAGGCCGCAGTTCTCGCAGCGGTCGATCACCTGATCGTCACGCATCCCTTGATGCGAGGGTGCGCCGCCAGGCGCAACCCGTTTCACGTCGGTCTCGATCCAGACGAAGAGCGGCTCACCGCAGGCGGGGCAGCGCGGCGTCTCGGGATCCGCCCCCTGCTCGAGGCTGACGGCCCGCCCTCGCCGGGTTCCCAGTCCGATCGGCATCGGGCTCAGACCTCGACCGGCAGCGGCGATTCGACGCCTTCGACGTCCCAGCGGAGGTCGAAGCCTTCCAGGCCGCCGAGGAAGTCCTTGGGGTCGAACGCCTGTGACGGCGCCAGCGCGCCGCGGCCCCCGAAGCCTCGGTCCGCAGCGATCATCGCGCCCCGGCCGATCGCCGCGGCGGTCAGCCCGTAGACGTCCCTGCCGCTGATCGTGCCGCGGCGCTCGATCTCGCCGCGCGTGGCCTCGCAGACGATCATCCAGCGCATCCGCGCGCGCTGCTCGGGCGTCGGCCCCTCCGGGAGCCGGGAGATGACGGCGCCGGCGAGGCGCTTCAGAGGCGTCCTCATCGCCAGCCCCGCGGATTGCGCCATCGCAGCCGTAAAGGGTGCGAGCCGCTCCGGTCCGAACGCCGAGGCGTTCATGCTCGTGCGGACGTTGCGCGTGCGGACGTGACGCGGCACGGTTATCTGCTCCCCGGCGGGGTAGCGGATCATCCGCCGCGGGCCGACAGGCGCGGGGAACTCGTGGATCCCGCGGTTGAGTCCGCCGCGCGCCTTGCGCCAGATTCCCTCATGCCATTCGATGCCGGGGTCGCTGACGATCTCGAGAGTGGTCCGGGCGGTGCCCTGGCTCGGGGTGAAGCCCTGCCAGCAGTAGTTCAGCGTGATCTCGTCCAGCTCATCCATGCCGTCCGCGGTGAGCGAGGCGATCATGTCGCCGGGGACGTAATCGAAGCCCATCGCGGGGATCACCGCGATCTCCGCCTCCGAGGCGCCCGGACCGTAGCGCTCGAAGGCGAGCTTCATGTAGGGCTGCTCGCCGGTCGTGTCGAGGTAGTGAGTGCGTGTCTCCACGGCCGTCGCGAGGACCGGCTCGCCGTAGCGGACGAAGGGTCCCGCGCAATCCACCACGACCGAGCAATCGGCGAGCAGCGCGCGGAGGGACGCGGGGTCGTCGAGTGTCGCCTCCTTCACTGCGACCTCGCCCTCCGTCTCCGAGGCAAGGGCGTCGAGCTTGCGACGATTGCGGCCCGCGATCACGAGGTCCGCGCCGGCCTTGACGAGCTCGTCGGTGACCAGCCGGCCGGTGTATCCGGTGGCTCCGTAGACGGCGATCGGTCCCCGCTGCCGGGAGATAAGCGGCATCGCGGCCAAGATACAGTCCCCCCAGCTGCCGTGAATTCGCCCGCGACCTCGCTCCCGAGCAAACAGGAGCTGCTCGACTTCCAGGCACGCTGGCTGCGGCCCGCGGGGATTTGCGCGATCGCCGGCGCCCTGATCTTCGCGGCCTCGCTGCCGCTCCAGCCCTCGGGGTCGGGCGACGACGACGCCGAGCGCCTCACCAAGTTCCACGATCAGTCGACCGAGCTGATCGTCGGGCAGGGCATCTTGATCGGGGTCGCGCTCCTGCTCTTCGTTCCGCTGCTCTACGTCCTGATCCGCTCGGTGGTGGGCCGGACGGACCGGGTCCGGCGCGGGATGGTCGCGTTGGCCTTCATCGGCCCGATCCTGTTTTCTGTCTCGGGGCTCATCGTCGCGGTGGGGCTGAGCGACGTCGCGGACAAGTTCGTCGAGCAGGCACCGGCGAAGGAGCGCCAGGCGCGCGAGCAGGCCGCCACGCCCGCTGCCCAGCCCACGAAGAAGCCGGGGAAGACCACCACCGCGACCACCACCCAGGCGACGACCACCGGCCAGTCGACCACCACCACACCGAGGACGCCGGAGCAGGCGGCGAGCACGGCCCGGGAGGACCTCGCCAACGACGTCATCGACGACTCGGGGCTACTCCAGGCCGGGTCGCTGCTGCGCTTCATCGGGTTGATCTCGCTGGTCTTCGCGATGATCTACATCCCGCTCTGGTGCATGCGCGTCGGGTTGCTGACTCGCTTCTGGGCGATGCTCGGATTGGCTTTCGGGCTGGCACTGCTGCTGATCCCGGTGGGGATCTTCGGCTTGGTGCTCTGGTTCGCGGCGGTGGGCCTGATGCTGGCCCGCTGGTGGCCCGCCCCGTTGCCGCCGGCCTGGGATGCGGGAGAGGCGGTCCCCTGGCCCGGCCGCGACGACATCGGTCCGGCGCCAGGGCGTGGCGACGGCGGAACCGTGGAGGGCAGCGGCCGAGAGGTCGCGGAGCAGCCGCTGCCGGAGAGCGGCGGCGAGGGAGAGGCGCAGCCCCAACCCGGCGAGACCCCGGGTCGGCGCCGGAAGAAGCGGAAGCGCCGGAAGTAGATTCGGCGGCGGTGTTTGTGCCCGCCGTATATGGCGAGCCGCTATCGCGAGGGAGGCGGCGCCGCCATCAGCTCGACCCGGTGCCCTCCCGGCGCGATGGCGAAGGCGCGGTCTGCGCCCCAGAGCTGTCGCGTGTCCTCCACCTCGAACCCCGCGTCCCGAAGCCTCTGCTTCGCCTCGGCGTGATCGGAGGCCACGACCGCCGCATGCCCGAGCGCTGGAGCGGTATGCGCCTCCGTGAGGATCAGGTGGATCTGGGTGGCGTCACGCTCGAGCCAGCGGACCGAGTCACCGAGCACGTCGGCGGCAGGGACCTCCTCGAAGCCGAGCAGTCCCCAGAACTCGACCGAGCGGTCCGCCTCCTCGGGCGGGATCTCCAGTGAGACGTGATGGAGCACGCCGCCAGCATCTCAGACCGCCGCGCCTAGAAGATCGGAAGCCAGCCCCGGCGGGAGCGCTCGCGGTCAGCCTGGCGTGCGATCAGGCCCAGGGCGACCAGCCCGAGGCCCACGAGCGCCAGGCCGCCGACGGCCATGCCGGTCATCGGCAGCGTGTTGGCGTCGCCCGCGGCATCCGGGGAGGCCACCGCCGACGCTTCGGAGGTCGCGGAGTCGCCCGACGAGGATCCACCGCCGCCTCCGCCTCCTCCGCCGCCCGAACTGGAGCTCAAGACCCGCACCGTCCCCTTCATCTGCGGGTGGATCGTGCAGATGTAGCTGAAGGTGCCGGCGTTGGTGAAGGTCTCCGAGGCCGACTCCCCTTGATTCAGGTCGGGAGTCCTGAAGCTGCCGTCGTCTGCGACGGCGTTGTGTGGGGCCTGGCCGGTATTCCGCCATGTGACGGTGTCGCCGACCGCGACCGACACCGACGTCGGACTGAAGAACAAGTCCCCCATTGTCACGCTCGCCGATGCTGACTTAACCGCCTTCGGTCGACTGGCGCCCGACGCGACGGCGGAGGGGGCGGCCGCGGGAGCTCCGATCGAGGCGGCCTGGCCGTCCTCGGAGGCCTCAGACGGTGTCCGCCGAGGATCGCCCGCGGACGCCCCCTCCGGCGGCGCGTCGGGCGGTGCCGGCGAGGCGACGGGGTTCGCCGGTTCGGTGGTCGTCCCCGTGGTGGTCGTCGTGGCGTCCGTCGTCGTCCCAGCGTCCTGCGCGGCGGAGATCGCCGGGATCGCGCAACACAAACCCAGGACGAGCATCCCGCTCGCCAGAGCTCTCGCTCCCTTCATCACGCGAATCCTACGGCCCTCCACCTATTTCGGAGTTACGCGATTCCGGGGTGGACGGATTTACCCGAGCGCGCTGACGCCGGGCGGGGCGTCAGAGGGGGCGGGTTCCTCTTCGGCGGCGACCCGCTTCCGGTGGGTGCGGATCTCACTCATGATCCGCTCGAGGCGCGGCTCCGTCGAGGCGTCGACGTGCGTCATCGCCGCCGCGATCGCGGGGTGCACGGAGGCGATCCGCTCGTGCATCGCCTGGGCGACCGCTCGGTAAGTGGGGTGGCCCTCGCGCCCGGAGCGCAGCTCGATCAGGTGCATCGCCTCGCGCGCGTTCAGGTCGAGCAGGTAGCGAATCCGGTAGCCGAGGCAGAGCGCGTACGGCGCCGCGTCGGGGAAGCCGGCGGCGACCAGCCGCTCGTGCTCGGCGCGCGAGATCTCGAGCGCGCGCTCGTACTCCGATCCCGCCCCCGCCTCGCGGACCTCGTCGGGGATCCCCGCGCCCAGGTCCGGGCTGAGCCGCTGCCACTGGCAGGTCAGCATCCGGTGCCGCTGCAGATCGCGGAACCCGCCGTAGTCCGAGACGATCTCGAAGCGGTAGCGGACCGCCTCCCAGCCGCGTCCCGGGCGGTGGCGGCGGTTGGGCCGCTCTCCGGCGAGGTCGGCGATGATCTCGGCCTGCTCGTCGGGCGGCAGGGCGCGAACCCGATCGAGGATGGCCCGCTCCGAGCTGCCGGC
Source organism: Solirubrobacterales bacterium (assembly GCA_035265665.1). GTDB lineage: Bacteria > Actinomycetota > Thermoleophilia > Solirubrobacterales > 70-9 > DASUPK01. Next base: position 20,536 of record DATFOK010000152.1, read on the forward strand.
CGACTCGAACAGCGAGGCGGCGATCAGCTCGCCCTCGGAGCCGTCGACGTCGATCAGCTCGACCGACGGCGCCATCTCGTCGCCCTCGGAGCGGTCGAGGCCCATCCGCGCGACCCAGCGCTCCGCCGCGTCCCGACGCCGCTCCAGGTATGAGATCCACTCGCCGCCGCGATCCGGCCGCTCGACCCTAGCGACGAAGCTCGGCATCACCTTCTTGAGCTCCTCGAGGATCATCGTCGCGAAGTTGCGCGCCTCGGGCAGGGGCGAAGCAAGCATCCGGAGCAGGAGCTGCTCGTAGGCCTGGCCCGAGGCGAAGATGCCGACGTGGCTCAGGGTCGACGCGGGCAGCAGGCCGCGCAGCAGGTCGAGGGCCTTCGCCTTGATCGAGCGCTGCCAGGCCGCCTCCGGCTCGTCGCCGCGCGGCCAGCGCTCGGCCGCCCACCCGCGCACCTGGACCAGCGAGCGCGAGTAGATCGCGAAGAGCTCCTCCATCGCCTGCGCGTACTCGGGCCCGAGCTCGTCGTCGCGGTAGAAGCGGTAGCCCCCTCCCGCCGAGTCGGGCAGCGGCTGGTCGTAGGAGATGTAGCGGGTGGACTGCTCCAGGTAGGCGGCGAGGCGGCCCCGCTGGAGCACCTTTGTGAGGATGTTCGAGACCCACTCGCAGGCGACGTGCGCGCCGCCCACCTGCGCGATCGAGTCGTCGCCGTAACCCATGAAGACGCGCTCGTAGAGGCCGGCCGCGCGCTCCCCCTCCTCGCCCTCGAAGGGCCGGCCGCCCTCGGGGACGTCGGCGGCGAACTCCTCGAGATAGAGGCGGCGCAGCGTGCCGGGGTAGCGGGAATAGCGGGCGAAGAGCGCTCCCTTGATCGTCTCGGGCAGATTGACGAGCGCGAAGACGGGACGGTCGAGGTTGGTGAAGTGTGGAGAGAGGAGGCGGCGTTCCTCCTCTGTGAATTCCTCGACTGGGTAGCGCACGGGCTGGCCAGCCTAGCTCTATCCCCAGATCGATTGAGCGATCAGGACGGCCACGATCGCGATCGCCGTCGTCCACGCCACGGCCTGCGCCGCCAGCTTGGCGTCGAGCCCGTAGACGTGGGCCACCAACAGCGTGTTGATCCCGCACGGCATCGCCGCGAGGAGCAGGTAGGGGCCGGGCAGGTCGATGAACGGGAGCGAGAGGAGCAGCAGGAGGCCGGGCGCGACCAGCAGCCGCAGGAGGATGGCGGCGCCGATCGGCGGATCGAGGGGTGAGCCGAGCCGGACGCGCTGTCCCTCCACCTCCTCGGCGAGGACGGCACCGACGGCGAAGAACCCGATCGGCAGCAGCGCGATCACGAAGCCGCGCGAGATGTCGACCAGGACCGCCGGGGCAAGGGCGCTGGGGGCGAGCAGCCCGGCGATCGCCGCGTATAGGGGCGGGTTGCGGGTGAAGAAGGCGCGGACCCGCTGGCCCGGGCTTTCGCCGGCCTTGGTCCCGAAGGCGGCGCCGACGG
>DATFOK010000153.1:0-2815 GCA_035265665.1 Solirubrobacterales bacterium
GACGACGGCGATCCCCAGGTGATCGATCCGAGCATGAACGTGCTGCAGGCGGTCGCCACGAACGGGCGAGTGATCGGCACGGTCGTGCAGTGGAACAACCATCCGGAGACCACGCTCAACTGGTCGCCGCCGGCCGACCTCACCGACGACTGCGCGGTGCTTGGCTGGGAGGGCGAGGAATGCGATGCCGAAGGCAGGTACTTCACCAGCGACTACGCGGGCGCGCTTTCCCGGAGGATCGAGCGCGAGGTGGGCGGTGAGGCGCTCTATTACGTCGGTGCGCTGGGCCACCTCGTCGGTCCCGGCGGCGCGAACGTGTGGGAGGTCGACGAGGACCATCCCCTGGGCGACCAGTTCCATCCTCCGCCCGGCGCGGCGGTGCCCGGCGGCGCCGGGTTCACCTACACCGACAAGAACTTCCGGCGCGCGATCGTAATCGGCAACCAGGCGGCGGAGACGGCGCTCGACATCATCGGCCACGGTGAGTGGATCAACCGGCCGAACATCGAGTTCGAGCGCCAGACGTTCTACTCACGGCTGTCCAACATCGGCTTCCGGGTCCTTCTCGTCGTGGATCCCCAGACCGGATTCACCCAGCTCGGGCACGTTCCGCCGCTGACGTACACGTGCCCGGCCACCGGCCCGAAGACGGATGCGACCTGCCACAGCGAGGGACTGTCGAGCGAGGAGGACCCGTTCGTGGGCACGATTCGTACCGGCGACCACCTCAAGAGCGAGGTCGGCTACCTGCGGATCGGGTCGGTCGGAATGATGTTCCTGCCCGGCGAGGTCGCCGGCGAGCTCGTCATCGGCCTGCCCGCCGAATTCCGCTCGGACCCGGGCCGGTGGTACGAGGAGCCCCTGGAGCTGAATGCCTTCGGCGACGACTACACGACGCCGGGATACGTGCTGAACAGGATGCACGACCGCTACAAGTTCACGATCGGCCTCGGCAACGACGAGCTGGGCTACATCTTCCCGATCAGCAACTGGCGCGTGAAATGCGTCGGCGACGACGTGGCGGGGCCGGGCACCTGCCAGGCGCTTTACGAAGCCGGGGTGATCGAGTTCCCCGATGCGGTAGCCGGAACGACCTGCAAGGCGATCACCGAACATCCAGAACAGCTCGAGCAGTACCCCTCCGACGCGGCGCCCCTCGTCTCCGCGAGTTGCCGCTACGGGCAGGCGCTTGGCGAGGCCGCCGGACACTACGAGGAGACCAACACGGCGGGCTGGGATCTCGCCGAGGACATGCTCGCAGCGGTTGCCAAGCTGACGGGCGATGACAACCCGGCCATGGTCAATCCCGACTTCCCAGGCTACTGGGAGGGCTATCCGCCCCCGCCTAGCGGCTGAGCGCCGCCAGTAAGCGCCACTCGTCGCGCTTGGTCGTCGGCACGGGTGCCGCCATCGCGGCCACCAAGGAGCGTCGCGAGCTGTTCGCTGACGGCGATTTGGAGAAGCTCCTCACCTCGATCTCCGAGCGCCAGGAGGAGCTCGCCGCCGATGCCCTCGCCCTCGGCGAGCGCGTCTACGCCGAGAAGCCGAAGGCGTTCGACCGCCGGATCCGCTCCTCCTGGAAGAGCTGGCGGTAGCCCCGGCAGGGCCTGAACGCCGCCGATCCACCTCGTCGTCGGCTCCGCGGAGCCGTCCAGCCCCCAACTCACCGGCATTCGCGCGACACCCTCGCGTGGAAGCAGGAGCTAAGGCCCGCCACGCTCATTTGCATGGAAAGCAGCGGTCCGCCGAGAGATACTGCGTGGGCGATGTCGCAGGAGAACGTCGAGATCGCACGACAGCTGTTGGAGCTTTGGAAGCGAGGCGATCAGGGCGCCGGCAGAGAGTTCTACGACGAGAGTTGCGAGATCGTCTTCAGCGCCTCCTGGTTTCCAGACCCGGGCACGTACAGGATCGGTCCCGAGGCCCTAGATGCCTGGACCACGTTCACCGATGCGTTTGAGCAGGTCGAGTCCGGGGTCGACCGAGTCGTGGAAGTGGGCGAGCAGGTCGTAGCGTTGACTTACATTCGCGGTCGAGGCCGTGCGAGCGGCGCCGCGGTCAGTGCGGAGACTGCGATTGTCCTTACGTTTCGGCACGGGAAGATCGCTCGCGTTGAGCTGACCGACAGGGCAGAGGCCCTCAAAGCCGCCGGGCTGGACTAGCTCAGACTCCATTCCAGATGAAGCGCCGAGGCCAGATGTGACTGACGAACAGGAACGGGTCGCACGGGCGATGCATGAGTCGCTGGCTGTCTTCGCCCGACTCCGCGAACAGATGCGCACAGACGGCCCACAGGCGGTGGCGGCTTCGCTCAAATCGATGCCCGAGGACGACATCCGGCAAGTGCTGCTCGCGCTGGTGCTGACGACCGAGCGGGCGGAGGAGCAGAGGAGTTGAGGCGGCGGGAGTCCCGCTAATCCAGTTTTTCTCGCGGAGAGCCACCCGGGCCGTCCTTCGACGCGCAGCTCGGGTCTGCACCCTCCCCCTTTGCTGGGTCGAGCGGGTGTATCCCACTCTCGCCTACTTCAACGAGGCGGAGAAAGGCGGCCACTTCGCCGCCTGGGAGGAGCCCGAGCTGTTCTCGGACGAGCTCCGTGCAGCGTTCAGCTCGGTGCGATGACCGCTAATCAGCTCGAACTAGTGAGACTGCTTGGACGAGAAGCGGCGCTTTCGACGCTCGGATCAGGTGCCCGCGAGCTGATCGATCTTCGCGGCGAGGATGAAGTCGTTACGGGTGAGGCCGGCGGCCGTCTGCGTCCAGGTCGTGAAGGCGGCCCGTCCCCACTCGAGCTCCATGCGCGGATGGTGGCTTTCC
>DATFOK010000154.1:0-15047 GCA_035265665.1 Solirubrobacterales bacterium
GGCCGAGTACATCGCGCTCGCCTACGGCGAGGCGAAGCCGGCGCTGCTCCGCGCCTTCCGGATCCACCTCGAGCACCTCGACCCGGTCTCCGACGAGCCCTCGCTCCGCCTGCTCACCCAGCTCGTGGAGCGGCAGGAGCGCCACCTGGCCGAGCTGGGTCCCGGCGCCGACGGTCCGCTGCCTGTGTTCGACGACCTGGGCTCCCTGGAGATCCGACTGAAGGCCGAGCCGCGCGAACTGCGCGTGATGCCGCCCCTGGTCGAGCCCGCCCGCGACGAGTTCGTCGAGGTGACCGCCGAGGGCGACCCGTTTCTGGCGCGCGAGCTCTACGTCAACGACCCGGAGGAGAACCACGTCCCGGTCGAGCGCGAGGAGCAGCGCCACTTCTTCCACGCCCTGATGGACGCCGAGCTCTGCGCCGCCGAGCTGATGGCCCGCAACTCGCACGAGCATCCGGAGATGCCCTGGGACTTCCACGTTGACATGGCCCGGCAGACCTGGGACGAGATGCGGCACGCGCGGCTGCATTCGCTGCTCATGCCGAAGGAGCTCGACTGTCGCTGGGGCGATTACCCGGTCGGGTTCTCCTATTTCCGGTCGGTATACGCCCACGACCTGCTCGGCCGTCTCGCGCTCTTCAACTCGACCTCCGAGCAGAAGGCGATGTGGCGCCACTCGCACCGGCGCAAGGTGCTGGTCGAGCGCGGGCAGGAGCAGATCGCCCAGGTCTTCGACTACCTCCTCGCCGATGAGGTGCCCCACGTCCACAACGGCACCCGCTGGGGGACCCAACTATGCGGCGGCGACGAGGCCGCCTACAAGCGCAAGATCCGCGAGCTCCGGGAGGGCCTGGACGAGACCGGCGCCCCGGCGGGAGCGCCACAGGCGGCGTGAGTCCGGGAGGAGGCTAGGTCTAACCCGGGGCGAACGCCTGCTCACCGGGGGGCACGGCCGCGATCGCGGCGTCGATCCGAGCCGGCGAGAGCACGTGCTCGATCACCATCACCGCGGCGCCGATCACGCCGGCGCGGTCCTCGAGCTGGCTGCGCACGATCCGCAAGCCCCTCGTGGCCAGGGGCAGCGACCGCTGGTAGACGACCTCGCGTATCCCGGCCAGCAGCTGCTCGTGCGCCTGCGCCACGTCGCCTCCGATCACGATCACCGACGGGTTGTAGAGGTTGACCGAGGCGGCCAGGACGCCGCCGATCAGCCGACCCGAGTCGCGCACGAGACGAACCGCTGACGACTCGCCGGCGCGGGCGAGCTCGACCACTGCACGCGAATCTGCCGTCTCGAACCCCTCGTCGTGCAGGCGCTTTGCCATCGCTCCGCCGCTCGCCAGGGCCTCGAGGCAGCCGACGTTGCCGCAACTGCAGATGACCTCCTCGGGCTCGTCCCCGGCCGCGACCCGGATGTGGCCGATGTCCCCGGCCGCTCCGTCGGCGCCGCGGTGGATCGTGCCGTCGACGATGATCCCGCAGCCGATCCCGGTCGCCACCTTGATGAAGAGCAGGTGGCTCACCTCGCGCCAGTTCGTCCAATGCTCGCCGCGGGCCATGATGTTGACGTCGTTGTCGACCAGGACCGGGACGCTGTAGCGGTCGGCGAACTGCTCGGGGATCGGATAGCCGTCCCAGCCCGGCATGATCGGCGGGTTGCGGGGGCGGCCGGTCGCATGCTCGACCGGACCCGGAACCCCGATCCCGATCCCGTGGACGTCCGCGTTCCCGCGACCGGACTCACGAAGCAGGGTGTGGAAGCGCTCGTCCGCCCAATCGAGGACCTCCTCGGGCCCCGCGGCGATGGCGATCTCCCCAGTCTCCTCCGCGAGGACGCGGCCGCCGAGATTGGTCAGCGCAAGCCGCGAGTGGGTCGCGCCAAGGTCCGCGCTCAGGACGACGCCGGCGTCCTCGTTGAACGCGAACAGGGCCGGGGGCCGTCCGCCTGTCGACTCGCTCTCCCCCGCCTTTCTGAGCAGGTTCTGAGCGACCAGCTGCTCGATCCGCTGGGCGATCGTCGAGCGCGCGAGGCCGGTGAGGTCGGCCAGGTCAGCGCGCGTCGCCCCTTCGGCTTCGCGAATCAGGTGGAGCATCGCCCCGGGGCCGAACGGCTGTCCGGGCCCGGAGTCGGCGTCGTTCGCCATCCGGCACAGTGAATCTCGCGGGCGTATCGCTGTCAAGCGACAAAAGCCCGGGCTTAGGCGTAGTTCCTGCCGCACTTTTGCTTGACACCCGCGCAAAAGCTAGGTAGGTTCGCGACCGATATGGAGGAGAGCGCGCGCTCCGCTCTCGAGGACGAGGGCATGAATCGCATGAGGGGCACGGGGGTGCGTGCGGGCATAGTCGGGGCCGGGTTCGTCGGCACGATTCACGCGCGGAGCGCGCGGCTGGCCGGCGGGCGCCTGGCCGGTGTGGTCGCGTCGTCCCCAGAGCGCTCCGACGCGGCGGCGAGGGAGCTCGGCGCGGAGCGGGCATTCGCGACCGCCGACGAGCTGATCGCCTCCGAGGACGTCGACGTCGTGCACATCTGCACGCCCAACAACCTGCACCTTCCGATCGCACTGTCCGCGCTCGCCCAGGGGAAGCACGTCGTCTGCGAGAAACCGATAGCGCTCGATGCCGCCGGCGCAGCGGAGCTCCATGACGCTGCTCGATCGAGTCGCGGCACCGTCGCCACCGTTCCGCTCGTCTATCGCTACTACCCGACCGTCCGCGAGGCGCGCGCCCGGCTGCGCGACGGGGGCAACGGGGACATTCGCTTGATCAGCGGCGGCTATCTCCAGGACTGGCTGCTTCGCGCTGACGACGACAACTGGCGCGTCGACGCGGAGCTCGGAGGGGCCTCGCGAGCCTTCGCCGACATCGGCTCGCACTGGGCGGACCTCGTCGAGTTCGTCTCAGGCCACCGGATCGAATCGCTCGTCGCGCGGACGTTGATCGCTCACCCGGAGCGCAGGCACGAGGCGGGGCGGCACTCGTTCGAGTACGGCCGCGGGGACGGCGCGGCCCGCGCCGTCACGACCGAGGACGCGGCCCTGGTGATGTTCGAGACGGATCGCGGCGCGCTCGGATCGGTCGTCGTGTCTCAGGTTTCCGCTGGACGCAAGAACCGCCTCTGGTTCGAGATCTCGACCGCCGCCGAGGGGCTCGCGTTCGACCAGGAGCGACCCGAGACGCTGTGGGTGGGCCGGCGCGAGCGCGCGGACGTGATCCCGCGCGATTTCGCCACCCTCGCGGCGGACGCGGCGCATTACGTGACGCTGCCGGCGGGGCACCCGCAGGGCTACCACGACTGCTTCGACGCGTTCGTCGCCGAGACCTACGAGGCGATCCGGACCGGCGAGGCGGCCGACGGGCTGCCGGGCCTCTCCGACGGGCTGCGCTCGCTGCGGATCACCGAGGCAGTGCTCGAGTCGGCCCGCGAACGAGGCTGGGTGGAGGTTTTCTCGGGATGAAGCTCGGCTTCCTCACCGCCTGCATGCCGGAGCGAAGCCTCGAGGAGATCGCGGCCTGGGCGTCGGAGAACGCCTACGAGGCCCTCGAGCTCGCGGCCTGGCCGCAGCTCGGCGACCGCCCGTTCACGGCCAGCCACGTCGCCGCGGACCGGTTCGACGCCGCCGAGGTCGAGAGGGTCCGCGGCGCGCTCGATGGCCATGGGCTGGAGCTCTCGGCGCTGGCGTACTACGACAACAATCTCCATCCGGATTCATCCGAGCGCGAGGCGATCCATGCCCACGTTCGCGCCTGCCTCGACGCCGCGGCCGAGCTCGGCGAGGTTCCGGTCGGGACGTTCATCGGGCGGGATCCTTCGCGGAGCGTCGCCGAGAACCTGCGCGAGGCCGAGCGCGTCTTCCCGCCGCTGGTCGACTACGCCGGCGAGAGGGGTGTGCGGCTGATGATCGAGAACTGCGTGATGGAGGGGTGGCATCCGGACGGCTACCCCGGCAATCTCGCGTACTCGCCCGAGCTCTGGGAGTGGATGTTCGAGCTCGGGCTCTATCTCAACTTCGATCCCTCCCACCTGCTCTGGCTCGGGATCGACCCCGTCGAGGCGCTGCGCCCATACGTCGACCGCGTCGTTCACGCCCACGCTAAGGACGCCGAGACCTTCCCCAGGGAGCGAAATCGCTACGGGTTCTTCGGCAGGACCTCGACCCGTGAGCAGGACCCATGGGACATGGGCTGGTGGCGGTATCGGATCCCGGGACTGGGGGCAGTGGACTGGCGGCGATATGTCGACACGCTGTACGAGGGCGGCTTCGACGGCGTGCTCTCGGTCGAGCACGAGGATCCGGTGTGGGGGGGCAGCCCGGAGCGCGTGGAGGACGGGCTCGAGATCGCGCACCGCAACCTGAAGCCGTTGGTGGTGTGAGCACCGAAGCCGCACAAGCCGGGGACGCGCCCCTGATGCAGATGCGGGGGATCGCCAAGGACTTCTACGGCGTTCGGGTCCTGGACGACGTCGACCTGGACTGCGGCGCGGGCGAGGTCCACGCGATCGTCGGCGAGAACGGAGCCGGGAAGTCGACCCTGATGAAGATCCTCGCAGGCGCCTACGCGCCGAGCGAGGGCGAGGTGCGGATCGCCGGGGAGCCCGTTCGCTTCACCCATCCCCTCCAGGCCCAGCACGCGGGGGTCTCGATCATCTATCAGGAGTTCAACCTCCTGCCCGACCGGACGGTCGCCGAGAACATCTTCCTCGGGCGGGAGCCGCGTCGCGGGCTGCTCGTGGACCGCCACGAGATAGAGGAGCGCGCGTCGGAGATCCTGCAGCAGCTCGCCCCGGACGACCCGATATCCCCCCGTGAGATGGTCGGTCGTCTCGCCGTCGATCGCCAGCAGACCGTGGAGATCGCGAAGGCGCTGTCACTCGACGCCCGGATCATGGTCATGGACGAGCCGACGGCGGCGCTGGCCGCGCACGAGGTCGAGCGCCTCTTCGAGCGGATCCGCCGCCTTGCGGACCGGCAGCTCGCCGTGCTCTACATCTCGCACCGCCTCAAGGAGGTGTTCGAGGTCGCCGACCGCGTCACTGTCCTGAAGGACGGCAAGCGCGTGAAGACCGTCCCCACCACCGAGATCAGCCGGCCGGAGCTCGTGCGGCTGATGGTCGGGCGGGAGCTGGATCAGTACTTCCCGCCACGCCTCACCGCCGAGAAGCGGGGCCCCGTGAAGCTACGCCTCCGCGGCGCGGGGAACGACTTCCTCTCCGACATCGACCTCGATGTTCACGCCGGGGAGATCGTCGGCGTCGCGGGCCTACAGGGATCGGGTCGCACCGAGCTCGCGCGCGGCATCTTCGGCGCGGACCCCTTCACGACGGGCACGCTCGAGCTCGACGGTCGGGAGCGAGCGATCCGGTCGCCGGCACAGGCGGTGGCGGCCGGGATCGGCTTCGTGACCGAGGACCGCAAGGCCGAGGGCCTCGCGCTGTCGCAGTCCGTCCGCGACAACGTCGCCCTCGCGTGGCGTGGGCTGCGACGCTCGCTGCGACAGGAACGCGAGCTCAACATCGGCGATCTCGTCAAGGCGGTCGAGCTGCGCTTCCGCTCGCTCGGCGAGGAGGTGCGCTTTCTCTCCGGCGGCAACCAACAGAAGGTCGTGCTCGCCAAGTGGCTCGCGACCGAGCCTCGCCTCGTCATCTTCGACGAGCCGACGCGCGGCATTGACGTCGGAGCCAAGGTCGGGATACACGAGCTCATCCGCGGGCTGGCTAACGAGGGTGTCGCCGTGATCCTGATCTCGTCGGAGCTCCCCGAGGTGCTCGGGATGAGCGACCGGGTCCTGGTCATGCGCCAAGGCGCGGTCGCCGGGGAGCTCTCGCCAGAGTCCAGCGAGGCCGAGATCATGTTCCTCGCCACGGGCGAGCAGGACATCGCGGTGGGCGCCGCCGCTCCGAGCGCGGAGGGCGGCTCATGAGTCGCGTCATGGCCAGGGCACGGCCTCGGCTCTCGGTCGGCAGCTTGCCGGGAAGGGCCGCCGGGGCCATCGGCGCGTTCGCCCGCACGACCTCCGGCCCCGTGTACCTCGTGCTCGTCGTCGTCTTCTTCGCCTGCCTGCTCGCCGTCTCCATCGACGGCGGCGTGTTCCTGAGCGTGGACAACGTCCGCGACATGCTCATTCGGTCGGTCGCGCTGGGGATCGTCGCGGCCGGCCAGACGCTGGTGATCCTCGGCGCCTCACTCGATCTCTCGGTCGCCTACGTGGTCAGCCTCGCGTCGATCATCGGCGCGGAGACGATGGCCGACCAGGAGAGCAGGATCCCGCTGGGGATCCTGGCCGTGCTCGCCTTCGGCGCCGCGGTCGGGCTCGTGAACGGCCTCGTGATCACGAAGCTGCGCGTGAACGCCTTCATCGCCACGCTCGGGGTGGCGCTGATCCTCCGAGGGATCATCGAGAGCCGCTATCAGGGCCCGGTCGGCGGCGTACCCGACCGCTTCGAGGACCTCGGGTACGAGAGCTGGGGCCCGGTCCCGATCTCGGTCGTCCTGTTGTTCGCCATCGTCGGGGGTGTCTGGTTCCTGCTGCGCTACACGCGGTTCGGAAACCGCCTCTACGCGGTGGGCGGCGAGGAGCAGGTGGCGAAGCTCTCCGGCGTGCGGACGCACCGGGTGATCATCTCCGCCCACGTCCTCTGCGCGATGGCAGCGGCGATCACGGGTCTCTTCCTCGCCAGCCGGCTGGGTGCCGGCAGCCCGCTGGTCGGCACGGACGGCGGCTACGACCTCGAGTCGATCGCGGCCGTCGTCCTGGGCGGAACGTTCCTCCTGGGGGGACGCGGCGGAGTCCTCGGGACGATCGCCGGCGTCTTCATCCTCGCGATGCTCGACAACACCTTCAACCAGCTCGAGGTCAACGCCTTCGCCAAGGACGTCGCCCGCGGAACGATCATCATCGCGGCGGTCGCCGCTTACTCCGTTCGTTGGCGCCGGCGCCGGCGCCGCGAGTCGGTCGGTGCGGGGCCGGGGCAGCCGGCCCCCAGCGGGGCGCAGGCGCTGGAGGCGGCACGGTGAGCACGCGCCCGGCACCCACGCCCGAGCCGCCGGCGGGCCTCGGTGGCTCCCGCGCCCAGCAGGCGGCGAGCGTCGCAATCGCCGTCGCCCGCGCCGTACCCGTCGTCTGGATCGTGCTCGCAGTGCTGATCGTCTGGATCTCGGCCGCCAGCCCGTTCTTCCTCACGCCGGAGGGGATCCTCGCCTATCTCAAGCGCTCGGCTCCGCTGGCGATCCTCGCGATCGGCGCGTACTTCGTGCTCGCCTCCGGCGAGTTCGACCTCTCGGTCGGCTCCCTGGTCACGGTCGTGGTCGTGGTCGCGGCGCGCCTCAGCGACGGCGATCCGGCGAACACGATCCCGGTGATCGCGGTTTTGTTCGCGATCGGGGTCGCGGTCGGTCTCTTCAACGGCTTCTGCACCACGATCCTGCGCGTCCCGTCGTTCATCGTCACCCTGGCGATGCTGCTGATGCTCAACGGCGCCGTCTTCCTGTGGACGGGGGGCGCGCCGCGGGGGGCGCTCGCCGACAACTTCCGGACGATCGGGCGCGAGGGAATCACCGGCATACCGGTTATCGAGGAGATCCCCTACTCGGTGATAGTCCTCGTCGCCTTCGCCGGCTTTGCGCTCTGGCTTGCGCAGGGCGGCTTCGGGCGGCGCGTGCTGGCCGTCGGCGACAACGACCGCGCCGCGGCGCTGTCCGGGATCAGCGTGACGCGAGTGCGGATCGCGGCATTCGTGCTCTCCGCGACCTCGGCGGTGATCGCCGGGATTCTGCTGGGCGGCTTCGCGGGCGTCACCTCCCAGGTCGGGCAGGGGCTCGAGTTCCAGGCGATTACGGCGGCGGTGCTGGGCGGGACGGTTCTCGGCGGCGGGCGAGGCTCCGTCACCGGCGCCATCGGGGGTGCGCTGGTGCTCCAGGCGCTGTTCATGCTCCTGAACCTCTACGACGTGGATAACGCGGTCGAGCAGACCGTCACCGGCCTGCTGATCATCGCCGCGGTCGCACTGGCGGCGTTCCGGACGCGCGAGGCATGAGGGGGGAGCGGACTCTTGGCTTACACAAACCCATTGGTGCAGTGCAGACGAGGAGGAGGTACTCATGAGTAGGCGACACAGCTGGACGCGGGTGGCGCTGATGCTGCTCGCGGCCATGACGCTCGCTATCACGATCGCTGCCTGCGGCGGCGATGATGATGACGGTGGCGACGGTGCTGCGTCTTTCACGCCGAGCCACAACCCTGACTTCTTCGACCGTCAGGAGATGGACCGGCAGCTGGCCCTGCGTGACGTTGAGCCGGAGGACTTCGGAGCCGGCAACGATCCGTGGGTACAGGCGCTGGAGCCCAAGCTCGTCGATACGGCGCAGTACAAGAAGCCCGGCCCGTGGAACATCTGCTTCTCCAACGCGGCCGTCGACAACCCGTGGCGAGTGGTGGGCTGGAACACGATGCAGCATCAGGTCGAGGCGCTCGGCGACCAGGTCGCCGACTTCAACACGACCGACGCCGAGGCGAGCGACGACAAGCAGATCTCGGACCTGCAGTCGCTCGTTCGCGGCGACTGTGACGCGCTGATCGTCTCGCCGAACACGACGGAGACGCTGACGCCGGCGGTGGAGCAGGCGTGCGCGTCTGGAGTCCCGGTCATCGTCTTCGACCGGGGCGTCAACACCGACTGCCCCGTGACGTTCATCCACCCGATCGGCGGATACGCGTTCGGCGCGGACGGGGCCGAGTTCCTGGCCGACAACGTCGATGCGGGCGGGAAGATCCTCGCGCTGCGAATCCTGCCTGGCGTGGACGTGCTCGAGACGAGATGGTCCGCAGCGCAGGAGGTGTTCGCGGACGCGGACGTGGAGATCGTGGGCGACGAGTTCACCGAGGGTGACGCGGCGACCGCGAAGCAGATCGTCACCGATTACATCGAGCGCGAGGGCGGCCTCGACGGCATCTGGATGGATGCCGGAGCGGTCGGAGTCGCGGCGGCGGAGGCGTTCGAGGACCAAGGGCTCGAGGTGCCGCCGATCAACGGCGAGGATCAGCTCGACTTCCTCCGGAAGTGGCAGGAGGACGGCCTGACCGCGATCGCGCCGGTGTACTCCAATTTCCAGTGGAGGACCCCGATCATCGCGGCGCAGCGGATCCTCTCCGGCGAGCCGGTCCCCAAGGAGTGGATCCTGCCGCAGCCTCCGATCACCCAGGACCAGCTCGAAACGGTCATCGCGGATAACGCGGACATGCCGCCGCTCCACTACGCGACCTGCGGCTGTGAGGATCTGCCCGGGTTCCCGGGCGACTGGCAGTAGGCGAGTAGCCCGAGGAGTGCCCACCCTCCTCGAAGTGGCGACGGCCGGGCGCGGCAGCGAGCCGCGCCCGGCCGTTACCTCCTTGCCTCTGCAGCCCGTGGCCCCCCCGTGCGCCCAATGAGACGGATCGGGGCGAATCTCTGGATCTGGGAGTCGCCGATCACCGACGCGGTGATCGGCGAGCTCGCTCCGCGCGTCGCGGACCTGGGTTTCGACGTGGTCGAGCTGCCGGTCGAGGAGCCCGGCGCATGGGACCCGAGCCTCGCGGTGGAGGCGATCGCACGGGCGGGCCTCGGCGCGAGCGTGTGCTGCGTCATGCCGCCCGGGCGGGACCTCGCGGTCGCGGACTCCGAGGTCGTCGCTCAGACCCAGGATTACCTCCGGCACTGCGTCGAGGTCGCGACCCACGTCGGCTCGGGGACGGTCGCAGGTCCGATGTACTCCGCCGTGGGTCGCTTGTGGCGGCTTGACGAGGCCGAGCGGAGCGAGACGGTCGCGCTCGTCGCCGAGCGGCTGCGGCCGGTTGCGGAGTTCGCCGCGGAGCGGGAGGTCAAGCTCGCCGTGGAGCCGCTCAACCGCTACGAGACCAGCCTCGTGAACACCGTCGAGCAGGCGCTGGCATTGATCGAAGCGCTGGATCACCCGGCAGGGGGTCTGCTGCTCGATACGTTCCACCTCAACATCGAGGAGAAGAGGCCGGCGGACGCGGCGCGGCGGGCCGCGGGACACATCGCCCACGTCCACGCCTGCGGGACGGATCGCGGGGCGCCCGGGACGGACAGCTTCGACTGGCCCGAGTTTGTCGCGGCGCTCGATGACGCCGGCTACGCCGGCCCGCTGTGCATCGAGTCGTTCACCTCGGCGAACGAGGTGATCGCCACCGCCGCCTCGATCTGGCGCCCGCTGGCGGAGTCGCCGGACGCGCTCGCGCGCGACGGCCTGGGGTTCCTCCGCGGATTCAAATGACGGCTGAACTGGCGATCAGGGCAGGGAGCTGACCAAAGGCATCCGCATACGATGAGTTTCACCGCTGCCTTGAGTCTCGATTGGTGTACCCGAGGAAGGAGCCGAGATGCCTGAGCACAAGACCGGAACGCGCGAGGAATGGGAGTCGGCCCGTGCCGAGCTCGCGAAGCTCGAAGCCGAGCAGGCCGAGCGCAATCAGGAGATCACGGAGAAGCGCCGGGCGCTGCCCTGGGTCCCCGTCGAGAAGGACTACGAGTTCGACACTGAAGAAGGCAAGAAGAGCCTGGCGGAGCTCTTCGACGGGCGCTCACAGCTGCTCGCCTACAACATCATGTACGGGCCCGACTACGAGGTCGGCGCCTGCCCCGGGTGCTCGAACCTCGGCGACCAGTTCGACGGCGTGGTCGTCCACATGAACCATCGAGACGTGACGATGATGTGCTTCTCGCGGGCGCCGATCGATCGCCTTGTCGCCTACAAGGAACGCATGGGCTGGCAGTTCCCGTACGTGTCGACCTACAACACCGGCTTCCCGTTCGACTTCGGGCTGGCGATGACCGAGGAGCAGGCCCAGCAGATCCCGGAGGTCCAGGAGATGGTCAGCGACCCGCCGGATTGGCTCCAGGAGTGGTCGCAACAGGTCGGCGCTGACCTCAAGGATGGCCTGCGCGAGAACCCGAGCTTCATCGCCTTCGCGCGGGAGAACGGGACCGTCTACCACACCTACACCGTGTCGGCGCCCGACCCGTTCGTGGCCCCGTACTACTCGTTCCTCCTCAACCGCACGCCGAAGGAGCAGCCCGAGGAGCCGCGCGCCTGGCGCAAGGACGAATACCCGGACTGAGTCCGCCGCGGCGCTCGCGGCGGCCCGGGCTGTTGTTATACGGGCGCCGTGAGCGACGCCAATCTGATCCTGATCACCGGCGGTCTGCTGATCGCCGGATTGTTCGCCACCGTCTTGGCGGGGAGGCTGCGCGTCCCCGGGCTGGTGCTGTTCCTCGGGCTCGGTATGGCGGTCGGGTCCGACGGATTCGGCTGGATCGACTTCGACGACTACGAGCTGGCGCGCACGATCGGCGTGGTCGCACTGGCGCTGATCCTCTTCGAGGGCGGGCTCAGCGTCGGATTCGGCGAGATCCTGCCGGTGCTGAGGCCGTCCACCGCCCTGGCGTTCGTCGGGACCCTGGTCACCGCTGCGGTCACCGGCCTCGCGGCGACCTGGCTCTTCGATCTCTCCTTCCTGGAGGGAATGCTCTTGGGCGCGATCGTCTCGGCGACCGATGGCGCTGCGATTTTCGGACTGCTGCGTCAATCGCGATTGCGCCAGCGTCTCACCCGGACGCTCGAGGGAGAGTCGGGGCTCAACGACCCGGTGGCGATCCTCCTGGTCGTCGGGCTGATCGATTGGATCCAGCTGCCCGACTACGGGGCCGGCGACATGGCCTGGCTGCTGGTCCGCGAGCTCTCGATCGGGCTGGCCGCCGGGCTCGCCGTCGGCTGGCTGGCGGTCCAGGGGCTGCGTCGCGCGTGGCTTGGCAGCGAGGCGGGCTATGTGATCGGGACGATGGGTGCCGCCGCACTGGCGTACGGCGCGGCGAGCAGCCTGCACGGATCCGGGTTCCTCGCCGTCTACCTGGCTGGACTGGTGCTCGGGACCGTGCCGATCCCCGCCAAACGCGCGGTCGTCGTCTTCCACGAGGGGCTCGCCCTGGTGGCGCAGGTGACGATGTTCGTGGTCCTGGGCCTGCTCGTGTTTCCGTCCCAGCTCGGCGACGTCGCGCTCGAGGGCACCGTCCTGGCGATCGTCCTGGTCTTCCTGGCGCGGCCGATCGCGACGCTGATCAGCACCGCCTTCGAGAGATTCAGTCTCCGTGAGCGCGCCGTGCTGGCCTGGGCCGGGCTGCGAGGGGCTGTGCCGGTCGTCCTCGCCACCTTCCCGGTCATCGACGGCGTCTCGCACAGCTTCGACTTCTTCAACATCGTCTTCTTCGCGGTGCTGCTCTCGACCCTGGTCCAAGGAGCGACCTTCGAGCCGTTCGCCCATGCCCTTGGCGTGACGACCGAGGGTCCGATCAGGGAGGCCGCCATCCGCCGCCCACACACGGCCGGACAGAGCGCGCAGATACTGATACTGAGGCCATGGGGGCAGGCGGACGGCGACGCGTCCTTTCCGACCACTGTGCTTGCCACCTCCGTGGAGGAACAGCTCCTCTCCCGGCTCGACCGGCCCGGAGCTCTCGTCGTCCTCTCGGACGGCCGCTACGCGTTCACCGGGCCGATCATGGGGGTGGGACCTGCAAGTGCCCTGCAGACCGAAGCCCGCCGACGGCTCTCGCATGCCGGCTCGGATTCGGAACGGGCCTGGTGGCGTGACGTGATCGGCGAGCTCGCTCGCTGAGGGGAGGAGTGAGTCAGGCTTCCTGCGTTCGCGCGGCGAGCCCCTCGACGAACAGGTCGAGGAGCAGCTCGAAGCGAGCGTCCTGGTCGGCCATCGCGAAGTGGTCGGCCGACTCGAGCAGGTTCGGAAAGCGATCGGCGGGGAGGGAGCCGAGGTACTCGGTGACCATCCGGCCGGCCTCCTCCGCCGGCGGGGCGCTCGGAGGCTCCTGCTCGGCGAATCCGGCCTCGTCCATGGTGAACCCGTTGACGACTGAGATCATCAGGAGGTAGCTCTGCACGGCCAGGTCGTCCGGGATGCCGCCGGCGCGGAGGATCGCCAGCACTCGCTCTGACAGGCGAAGGGCGTTGGGGCCCATCGGAACCCGCCCGATCGAGATCTGGACGATGTCGCGGTGCCCGAGGATCGTGGCGCGCATGATGCGGGCGACGTCCTTGAACTGCTCCTGCCAGCGCTCCGGCTCGGGGTCGGGGATCTCGTCCACCTGCTCACCGATCACCTCCTCCATCACCAGGTCGAGCAGACCGTCCTTCGAGCCGACGTGCCAGTAGAGGGAGGCGGCGCCCGTATCGAGCTCCTCGGCGACCCGGCGCATGCTGAATCCGTCGAGACCCTCGGCATCGAGCACCTTGATCGCAGCCGCCACGATCGCCGCGCGCGTCAGGGGATCTCGCCGCCGGCCTCTCGCCCGCTCGGGGACGCGCTGCCAGGGCGGTGGGGGAAGTTGATCCCGCTGTCCATCCGCGGCCTCGTCGTTCGTCGTCTTCTTGGTGGGCTCCTTAGCCACTCGAACAGCGTACTCCACTCGAACGACGTTGCAGAAGACTCGGATTGGGTGCTAGAACACTGTTCGAGTTCAAACAAAGTTCGTCAAGGGATGCACGTTCGACAAGGAGAAGCTCATGGAAGCGGCAACCACAGTGGCGGGAGGAAGGGTTCAGGAATACCCCGGCAGGTGGCTCGCGGCGCCGGTGATGATCGGCGCGGCGACGATGGACCTGATCGACCTGACGATCGTCAACGTCGCCCTGCCGACGATCCGGGCGGATCTCGGCGCCAGCGGCACCGAGCTCGAGTGGGTGATCTCGGCCTACATGCTGGCCTTCGCGGCGACCCTGATCGTCGCCGGGAGCTTCGGCGACCTGCTGGGCCGCAAGCGGCTCTTCTGCGGCGGAATCGCAACCTTCGGCCTGGCGAGTCTGGCGGCCGGCCTGGCGCAGGCACCCGAGGAGTTGATCGCGGCTCGGGTCGTGCAGGGTGTCGCGGCAGCGGCGATGATCCCGCAGCTGCTCGCGACCTTCCGGGCGATCTTCGACGGTGAGGAGCGCGCCAAGGCCTTCGGCGTCTATGGGGCCGTGCTCGGCTTCGCATCGGCGATCGGGCTCGTGCTCGGCGGTGTGCTCACCGAGGCCGACCTCTTCGGTTGGGGCTGGCGGGCCGTGTTCTTCGTCAACGTGCCGGTCGCGCTCGTCTCCTTGATCGCGGCGCTCCGGGTGGTGCCCGAGAGCAGCGATCCCGAGGCCGGTCGCCCGGACCTGGTCGGGGCCGGCCTGCTCGCCGCGGCGATCGTCGCGATCGCCTATCCGCTGCTCGAGGGCCGCGGGCTCGGCTGGCCCATCTGGGTGTCGCTCGTAGCCGGTATCAGCGGACTCGTCGTCCTCGGTGTGGTCGCCGAGCGGCGCCCGCGCGCCGGCGTGGCGCCGCTGCTGCGGACGCGCGTCCTGCGGATCCCGGTGTTCACCGCCGGCCTGCTGGTTCAGCTGGCGTTCTCGGCGGGCCTCCAGGGCTTTGCGGTCGTCTTCATCGTCTGGATTCAGACCGGGATGGGGTTCTCGCCCCTCGGCGCCGGTCTCACGATGCTGGCATTCAGCATTGGCAGCCTCGCGCTTGCGCCCATCGCGGTGCCGCTGGCGCAACGCCGCGGCCGGACGGTGCTATTCACGGGCGGCCTTCTGATGGCGCTCGGGATGCTGGGTGTCCTGTTGGGCGCCGGTCACGTCGGCACCGGGTCCGATCCGTGGCCGGTAGTGCCCGGACTGGTGGTGGCGGGCGCCGGGCTCTCCCTGATGATCATCCCGTTCGTCAACGTGGTCCTGGCGGCGGTTCCGCAGGAGATCGCCGGCGGCGCCGGTGGGATCTTCAGCACCGCTCGGCAGCTCGGCGGCGCGCTCGGTGTGGCTCTGGTCGGGACGGTGTTCTTCGGCCAGATCGAGTCCAACTCACCCACACACGCCTTCGAGCACAGCGCGCAGATCGTGATTGGGCTCTTCCTGGCGGCGGCGCTGCTCTCCCTGGCGGTGCCGCGGACGGCTGTAGATCCGTCGGCGGTGTTCGTGGGCGACGTTGATCAGGAGGTGGCCGAGCTGTGACCACCGACGCAT
>DATFOK010000155.1:0-5755 GCA_035265665.1 Solirubrobacterales bacterium
ACGTCCCGTCCGTTCTGGTCCGCGCCGAGCAGATACTTGCCATGGAGGCCCGGTCCGATCGGCGTGCCCTCGGGGGAGACGACGTCGGTCTCCTTGCCGCCGATCGTGATCGTGTCGGTGATGTGGTTCTCATTCGGCCCCGTATCGGCGACCAGGTTGGCCCACAGCGGCGCCGCGAGGCAGAAGAGGACGAGCGCGATGAAGAGGGCGCCGAAGGCGAGCGCCACCCTGTTGCGGCGGAGCCTCAGGTAGGCGAGGTACCAGGGGCTCCGTCCCTCGATCTCCTCGGCCTTGAGGCCGCCGGGGACGGGCGGCTCGCTCGGTTCGATCTGGCCGGCGGGCGCAACCTCGCCGGGAATGCTGGGTTCGGCGTACGGCTTAGAGGCCACCGTTCCGTGCCGTCTTCACGTTCATCGATTTCAGGCTAACGGCGAGTCGGGAGGGGGAACGATCTCCCCCTCCCGTTCGCCGTACGTCGGTCACGGCACGCGGCCCGAGAGCGCTAACCCTTGACCGCGAAGCTCGTGTAGTCCTCGTTGAACAGCAGGTGGTGGTAGACCGTGTCGAAGTCGATCCGGTCGGAGACGAACGTCGTGAACTCCTCGTTTCCGTACGGAGCCCACACCGCCTGCTCCATGTACGCCTTGTCGAGCGCGGCGTACTCGTCCTCCACTCCCGCATCGGTGATCTGCTTGGTCAGCAGCTCATCCATCTTCTGGTCCAGCTCGGGAATGTTGACGCTGGAGAAGTTGTTGCTGTTCGTCGGCAGATCGCTTTCGCCGTTCAGCAACGGCCGGAAGAAGTCGTCCGGATGCGGGAAGTCCTGGAACCAGTCCGAGAACCCCGTATCCAGATCCGGCGTCTTTTCGTTGCCGATCGTCGTGAAGTAGACGTCGCCGGCGATGATCTTCAGCGTCGTGTTGAAGCCGAGTTGCTTCAGCACGTCCTCGTAGTACGCGCCGAGGCGCTTCCGGTCGGGCTCATCGTCGGTCCAGACGGTGATGTCCATGTCCGACGGGTTCGCCTCGGCCAACAGCTGCTGCGCCTTGGCCATGTCCGGACCCGGATAGAGCTTGTACTCCTGATAGCCGGGCATCCCGGGCGGCAGGATCTGCTGCGTCGGGTGCAGGCGACCGCCGAAGACGCGGTTGAGCGCCTCTGGATCGATCGCGTAGTTGACCGCCTGGCGCACCCTGGCGTCGTCGAACGGCGGCGTCTGGGTGTTCATCCACCAGTAGTACGTGTTGATCGACTCCTCCATCCGGAACCGGTCGCTGTACTGGGCCCTCACCTCCGGGAGCCGGTCGGCGTCGGGCGGATCAACCATGAAGTCGATGTTGTTCTGCTCGATGCCGGTCACCTGCGCCGAGTTGCTCTTGTTCTGAGCGATGTTGATCTGGTCGACGTGCCCGTCGGCGACCTCGTCCGCGCCCGCGTCCTGAACCGTCTTGAACTGCGGGTTGCGTACCATCTCGGCGGTCTGCGGCGAATTCACGTTCTGGAGCATGTACGGACCGCTCGCCGCCGCCGGGTTGTCGGTGAGGCCGGCCGGCTCGTCCGCGTTCGGAGTGTTCTTCGGGATCGGCGCCGCGAACATCAGCCCCAGGATGTTCGGCATCGTCCCGTTTGGGTTGTTGAGGTTGATCGTGATTTCCCCGGTCTGATCGTTCGTCTCGATGCCGGAGATCGAGTCGGCCTTGCCGTCCGCGAAGTCCTCCGCGCCGACGATGTCCTCGTAGAACACCGAGCCGCCCGAATCGACGTTGAACAGTCGCTCGATGGCGAACCTGAAGTCCGACGCCACGATCGGCTGGCCGTCCGAGTACTTCATCCCCTTGCGGAGGGTGAGCTTGTAGGTCTTGCCGCCGTTGGAGATCTGCGGCAAGTCGGTGGCGAGCCCGGGCACGACCTCGGTGCCCGCCTCACCGGCCTCGTGCTTGTAGGTGAGTAGCGGCGTGTAGACGTTCCACAGCACCTCCCAGCCTTCGAGCGTGTACGTCAGCTGCGGGTCGAGGTAGTCCGGAAACGAGGTCATCGTCACGTTGACCTCGCCGCCTTGGGCCGCTTCGCCACCGTCGTCGTCGTCGCCGCCGCAAGCCACCAGCACCAGCGCCGCCACAGCGGCAGCCAGGCCCAGTAGGGCAACCCTTCGGAGCTTCCTCACCCTGTTCCCTCCTGTAGTTGTTCCGGATCCCAACGGGATTGTTCCTGCACCCAACCCGGATTGATATATCGGCGCAGGAGGCAAGTCAAGCATTCCTTAAGACAATGCGGACGGATGGGAGCAGAGCTGCCCGCGGGGTGCGCCGAATTGGATCAGCCTCGCAGGCCCGGCCGTCACCGCAGCGACCAGCTGCTCCAGTCGCTCAGGAAGAGCGGGTGGATCACCGCGGAGCTCGGGTCGAGGCGGTCTGAGATCAGCTTCGGAACCCGCTGGGTTCCGAAAACGGCCAGGTAGGCCTTCTTCGCCGCGTACTCGTCGAGGTCCCGCCAGTCGCCGGCCGTCGAGCCCAGGTCCTGCGCCGGCACCAGGCTGAGGTTCTCGAGCTGCTGCTGGATGAAGAGATCGTCGACATGCCCCGCGTTCGGGCCTCCCGGCGGCCCGATGAAGCGGGAATCGAGCACCGAGTAGAAGTCGATTGGGTTGGGGAAGTCGTTGAACCAGCTCGCGAAGCCGGTCTGTGGATCGGTCAGCGTCTTTCCCACCCTGCCGAAGTCCTGCGCCGTCGCCACGACCTCGGTGCGGGCGTCGAAGCCGAGCCGGTCGAGCAGCTTCGTGTAGTAGCGGGCGTAGGCGCGCTCGGGCGAGCTGTCCTCGACCCAGACGACCACCGGGAGGCCGGCGGTGCCCGACGCCTGGACGAGCTGCCGGGCTGCCTTCAGGTCGCCGCGGTCGTCGGCGTCGCCGAACGGGCAGGTCGCCGTCGGGTGGCCCGCGATTCCCTCGGGGATCAGGTAGCAGTCGGGGACCAGTGCGCCCTTCGACAGCTTCGCCATGTAGGGACGGTTCAGGGCCGTGACCACCGCCCGCCGGGCCAGCTCGCTGCTGAAGGGCGGCTGCGTCGTGTTCAGGAAGAAATAGAGCGTCGAGGGGATACCGATCATCTCGAACCGCTTGGAGTCCAGGGCACGAGCGCGCGGCTGGATTCCCGGCGGCAGTGGCGCCAGCGGGTTGTAGGCGTCCGCGCGGCCGGCCAGCACCTGGTTCGCCGCTGCTGCCGGGCTGTGCACGACCTTGACCACGATCCGCCCGAGGCTCCCGGAGGGGACGTCGGGGATCCCGAGGGGGTCGAAGCGGTCGTTCCGCACCATCGTCCAGCGGCGACCTGGGACGACATCGGTGATCCGGTAGGCCCCGACACCGGGCGGCGGGCTCGCGGTCAGATCGCGCATCGGCGTGCCGCTCGGGACCAGGCCGGTGGCGGGGAGCGCCAGCACGTTCTCGAACGCGCCCCACGGGCGGATCAGCGTGATGCTGATCTGGCCGCTCGCGTCGTCGGTCGAGATGCCTGAGATGTCCTGCGTCTGCCCGAGCTCGAAGGCCTCGGCCCCGAGGATGTAGTCGGTGAGGAAGCGCTTGCCCGGCCAGCCGAGCCGGATCGCCCGCTTGATCGTGTACTCGAAGTCGCTTGCGGCGACCGGCCGGCCGTTGGAGTAGACGAGGTTCCTGCGGAGCGCCAGGCGGTAGCGGCGGCCGTCCGGGGAGATCCGGGGCATCCGCACCGCCAGTCCCGGGATCAGCTCCGCGCCATCCGCGCCGCTCTTGTGCCTGTGGGTGAGCAGCGGCGTGTAGGCGATCCAATCCGCTTCAGCGGCCTCGGTCGTGTAGGCGAGCTGAGGGTCGAGGTAGTCGGGCGGGGTGGACATCGCCACCCGCGCCGAACCGCCGATGACCGGATCCGGGTCATCGCCGTCGAGCAGCGCGTATGCGGCGATCCCCAACGCGCAAACAGCCCCAATGATCGCGGCGCCCAGTCGGACGCCCTTCATGAATCGGGTCGCATCAGGGGGTGAGCTTGGCCTCGATCGCCCTCCGGGCGGCAGCCAGCGCCTCATCGAGCTTCGCCGGATCGCGGCCACCCGCCTGCGCCACGTTCTCGCGTCCCCCTCCCCCGCCGCCGATCACCTGCGCGGCCTCCTTGATCACGTCGACGGCCGAGAGATCGCGGTCGGTGACCTCCTTGCTGAAGCTGGCGACCAGGGCGGCCTTGCCGTCCCCCGCTCCGCCGAGGACGACGGCCGCGGCGCCCGCGCGTGACTTGATCCGGTCCGCGAGGTCGAGCAGCGTGCGCTGATTCGCGTCCTCCCCCCGCCCCACGAAGACGGTGATCCCGCCGATCTCCTTGCCGGAGGCGGCGATCTCCTCCGCCTTCTTGCCGAGGTCCTCGGAGCCGGCCTTTCTCGTGCGCTCCTCGAGATCGGCGATCCGCTCGGCCGCGCGCCGCGCACCGGCGACCGGGTCCTGCTCAGAAGCGAGGATCCGGCCGACCTCCGATAGCTCGCGCGAGCGGCGGCGGAACCAGTCGATCGCCGCCGGGCCGGTGAGCGCCTCGATGCGGCGGACGTTCGCCGCGCTCGAGCCCTCGGAGGCGATCTCGAAGATGCCGATTGATGCTGTGTTGGCCACGTGGGTCCCGCCGCAGAGCTCCCGCGAGACGGCCTCGATCTCGATCACCCGGACCCAGTCGCCGTACTTCTCGCCGAAGAGCGCCATCGCGCCGAGCCGCTCGGCCTCCATCCGGGACATCTCAAGGGGCCGGACGGGGTGGCTCTCCTTGATCCAGTCGTTGACACGGTCTCCGATGTCCCGCAGCTCCTCACTCGTCAGCGGGGCGCCGTGGGTGAAGTCGAAGCGCAGCTTGTCGGGCCGCACCGCCGAGCCGGCCTGGCGCACGTGGGTGCCGAGGCGCTCCCGGAGAGCCGCATGGAGAAGGTGGGTGGCGGTGTGGTTACGCATCGTCGCGAAGCGGGCGAGGTGGTCGACCTCGGCCTCGACCCGAGTGCCGGGCGCGAGACCGTCGAGGCGCGTTTCGAGCTCGACCGCCTGGTCGTCGCCGATCCGGTAGACGTCGGCCACGCGTGCTCTTTCGCCGTCCCAGCGGAGTTCGCCCGAGTCGGCCACTTGGCCACCACCCTCCGCGTAGAACGGGCTCTCCTCGAGTTTCACCAGCGCGCGCCCGTCGTCATCCTGTGCGGCGAGCAGGCTGGTCTCCGCACGCAGCCTCTCGTAGCCGACGAAGCGCGTCGGCGGAGCGGCCGACGCGAAGCTGAGCACCGCCCCGTGGTGGTCCTCCGAGCCGTGCGCGGTCGCCGTCCCCATGCGGGCTCGCGAGCGCTGTTCCTCCATCAGCTCCTCGAAGCCCTCGTCGTCGACGGATAGGCCCTGCTCGGCGAGCAGCTCCTTGGTCAGGTCGTACGGGAAGCCGTATGTGTCGTGGAGCCTGAAGGCGTCCTCGGCGTCGATCCATGAGGTGCGGTCCTCGTGGGCGTGGCGGATCAGATCGGCGAGCATCTGGGTGCCGCGCTCCAGGGTGCGGCCGAAGCTCTCCTCCTCGTCGGCCGCCCAGCGCAGCACGTTCTCGCGCTCGGCGGCGAGCTCCGGGTAGGCGGGCTCGAGCAGGTCCAGGGCGCGATCCGTGAAGCGCTCCATGAATGGCGGCGGCAGGTCGATCGAGCGGCCTTGCTGGATCGCGCGGCGCATGATCCGCCGCAGCACGTAGCCGCGGTCCTCGTTGGAGGGGACGACGCCGTCGGC
>DATFOK010000156.1:0-4524 GCA_035265665.1 Solirubrobacterales bacterium
GACGCCTGTACCGTGGAGTGCCCACGCCACGGGTCTCTGTTCGACCTCACGTCCGGTCGCCCGAAGACCCTCCCCGCCTACCAACCGGTCACCACCTACCCGGTCACGATCGAGGACGACACAGTCAAGCTGGAGGTTGCCTAGATGGCCACGCCCGAGACCGCCGCACGCGAGCGTCCCGCCGAGGAGCGCGAGCTCGCCGGCATCAATGCCGATTACAAGGAGAAGTTCGGCTTCCACGACCCGGAGTCGGGCTACGCCTACAAGGCGCCCAAGGGCCTCTCCCGCGAGGTCGTCGAGTCGATCTCCGAATACAAGGACGAGCCCCAGTGGATGCGGGACTTCCGCATCAAGGCATTCGAGCACTTCATCGAGCGCCCCACACCCCAGTGGGGCGGCAACCTGAACCAGATCGACTGGGACGACATTCACTACTTCGTCCGCGCCTCGGAGAAGAACAGCCGCGACTGGTCCGAGGTCCCCGAGGACATCAAGAACACCTTCGACCGCCTCGGCATTCCCGAGGCCGAGCGCAAGTTCCTCTCCGGCGTCGGCGCCCAGTATGAGTCGGAGGTCGTCTACCACCAGGTGAACGAGAAGCTCGAGGAGCAGGGCGTGATCTTCACCGACATGGACACCGCCCTCCGCGAGCACGAGGAGCTGGTGCGCGAGTACTGGGCGACGATCATCCCGCCCAACGACAACAAGCTGGCGGCCCTCAACTCGGCCGTCTGGTCGGGCGGCTCCTTCGTCTACGTCCCGGCCGGCGTCTCGGTCGCGATGCCGCTGCAGGCGTACTTCCGGATCAACACCGAGAACATGGGCCAGTTCGAGCGGACGCTGATCATCGCCGAGGAGGGCTCCGACGTTCACTACATCGAGGGATGCACCGCCCCGGTCTACTCGACCGATTCGCTGCACTCCGCAGTCGTCGAGATCGTCGCCAAGCCGAAGGCGCGGGTCCGTTACACGACCGTCCAGAACTGGTCGCAGAACGTCTACAACCTCGTCACCAAGCGGGCTGTCGCCCACGAGGACGCCACGATGGAGTGGGTCGACTGCAACCTCGGCTCCAAGCTGACCATGAAGTACCCGTCGATCTACCTGCTCGGTGAGCGCGCCCACGGCGAGATCCTCTCGATCGCCTTCGCGGGCGAGGGACAGCACCAGGACGCCGGCGGCAAGATCATCCACGCGGCGCCGAAGACGACCTCCTCGATCTTCTCCAAGTCGATCTCTAAGGACGCCGGTAGGACCAGCTACCGCGGCCTGCTCGAGGTCGCCAAGGGCGCGGTCGAGGCGAAGTCCAAGGTTGTCTGCGATGCGCTGCTGCTCGACGAGCACTCGCGCTCCGACACCTACCCGACGATCCGGATCGGCGAGGACGACGTTGACGTCGGCCACGAGGCAACGGTCTCGAAGATCGGCGAGGAGCAGATCTTCTACCTCCAGTCCCACGGACTGGACGAGGAGGAGGCCTCCAAGATGATCGTCAACGGCTTCATCGAGCCGATCACCAAGGAACTCCCGATGGAGTACGCGGTCGAGATGAACCGCCTGATCGAGCTGCAGATGGAGGGCTCGATTGGCTGAGTCGGCAGCCGCCTCGGCGGCGGCCGAACCCATCTGGCTGACCGAGCGGCGCCGCGATGGCGCCGCTCTCGCGAACGAGCTCGGCCTGCCGAGCCAGAAGACCAAGGGCTGGGAGTTCACCGACCTGACCGAGCTGATCGAGGCGGACTTCACCGTCCCCGTCGAGGCGGACCCCGCGGCCCGCGAACACGCCGACGCGGTGCTCAACCCGCCCGAGCACGCCCCTCGCGTCGTCCAGATCGACGGGACCATGCTCGACGGCGCCGAGCCGCCCGCAGCGGCCGCAGCACCGAGCGAACCGGTCGTCACCTCGCTCGCCGCCGCGGCCGAGCTCTATCCCGACCTGGTCAAGGAATGGCTGGGCTCACTGGTTGCCTCGGACGATCCGTTCGTCGCCCGCAACGACGCGGCCTGGCGGGGCGGCGCGTTCGTCTACGTGCCGGCCGGACAGCGCCTCGAGGCGCCCGCGCAGATCGCCGCGGTCCACGACGCCGATCAGGCCGCCCTCGGCTTCCGCACGCTGATCGTGATCGAGGAGGGCGCCGAGGCGGAGGTCTGGGAGCAGTGGCTGGCGACCGACCACGAACGCGCGGGATTGTTCAACACGGTGACCGAGGTCTGGGTGGGCCCCGGCGCCAACCTCCGCTACGTGACTGCCCAGGGCCTCGGCGAGCGCAGCTGGATCTTCGCCACACAGCGTGCCGAGGTCGAGCGGGACGCGAACCTCGACTGGGTCGCCCTCGGCTTCGGCTCCTCGCGGGGAAAGGTGCGGATGGAGACCCGCCTCGCCGGGCAGGGCTCGAGCGCCCGGGTGACGGGCGCCTACGCGGGCAATGGCACCCAGCACCTCGACTTCGACACGACCCAGGAACATGCCGCCCCCCATACCACCTCGGACCTCGCCTTCCGCGGCGTCCTCGAGGAATCAGCCACGGCCGTCTGGCGCGGAATGATCCGCGTCGACCCCGGCGCGCAGCAGACCGACGCCTTCCAGGAGAGCCGCAACCTGCTGCTCTCGAAGTCCGCGCACGCGGACGCGATCCCCGGCCTCGAGATCGAGGCCAACGACGTGCGCTGCACCCACGCCGCCGCCGTCGCCCAGATCGATCCCGAGCAGCTCCACTACCTGCGCTCGCACGGCCTCGGCGAGGACGAGGCGAAGCGCCTGATCATCGAGGGCTTCCTGGAGGCGCTCGTCGAGCGGCTCGACGAGGGTCCCGTCAAGGCAGCGGTCTCAGTCGCCCTCGAGCGTCGCCTGGGCGAGATCCTCGGCGAGCGTCAGGTTCAGCTGGCCTAGCGTCGACGCACCCTGGCCGGCAAGCCGGGCTTCTGATAATGAGAATCAATCTCATCTAGTTGCTAGCCTGCGCGGGTGGCCGCTGCCGGGACCACCGACTGGGAGAGCTCCGCGCGTACGCGTCTGACCGAATCCGGGCACAGGGCCGGCGGCGCGCGCGAGGCGGTAGTGGAGTTGCTTGGCCGGCAGAGCTGCTGCCTCTCGGCGCAGGAGATCTCGGATCGGCTGCACGAAGCGGGCAAGGACGTCGGGATCGCCAGCATTTATCGGGCGCTCGAGCTCCTGCAAGAGCTTGGCCTGGTTCAGCGGGTGGAATTCGGCGAGGGCGGCGCGCGTTTCGAGCCCGTCGTCCCCGGAGGCGATCACCACCACCACGCCGTCTGCGAGAAGTGCGGCCGGGTCACCCCCTTCGAGGACGAGCGCCTCGAGCGGCAACTCGAGCGGCTGGCGGGCCGCCTGCGGCACTCCATGAGGGGTCACGACCTCGTGATCCACGGGGAGTGCCGGCGCTGCGCCCGGAGCTGAGCCGGTTGGACTCCCAGCTGATCGCGATCCCGCTGAAGGCATTTGCCGTGCTCACCACCGTCGCCGGCGGAGTCCTGGCACTGCGCATGGCCCATTCGCTCCCCACGGTGATCGCGCTCAGCGGCGGGATCGTCGTCGCCGTCGCGCTTTTCGACGTCTTGCCGGAAGCGATCGAGTTGCTGCCCGATGACCCGAGCACCATCGCCGCGCTCATGGGGGCGGGCTTCCTGACGTTCTTCATGTTCGAGCGGATTCTCGTGCTGCACCATCGCGACGAGCCCGCGGATGCCCGGGCCCACGGTCAGGTGGGAGCAATGGGGGCGCTCGGCCTCTCGGCGCACAGCTTCGTCGACGGCCTCGCGGTGGGACTCGCCTTCGGGGCCGACACGTCGACCGGCGTGCTGGTCCTGATCGCCGTCCTTTCGCACGACTTCGCCGACGGCCTCAACACGGTCAGCTTCATCCTCAGCCAGTCCCAGGACCGGCGCCAGGCAATTCGATGGTTGGCCACGGACGCCGTCGCTCCCCTCGTGGGAGCCACGATCGGGGCGCTGATCAACGTCTCCGACGCAACCCTCGGCCACCTGCTCGCCTTTTACGCGGGGTTCTTCCTCTACATGGGCGCGACGGACCTTCTCCCGGAGGCCCACGAGCACGCGTCGTGGGGCCGCGTCGGCCTGACGCTGCTCGGATTCGGCGTGATCTTCGGGATCTCGCTGATCGGCGCCTAGAGGCGGATGCCACGAGCAATCACGCGAGAACGTCCGAGCGGGTCGGAATCCTCCTGCCTGCAGCCACGACCCGCTGAGGCTGCAAAATAAGGTCAAGTCGAGCCCCCGCTCCGCAGGGGCAGGCGCCACGAGAGGAGATTCCCGAATGCCGATCGAGTTCTACGACGTCAAGAAGCGCGAGAAGGTCCAGATCCCGGAGTCAGAGGTCACCAAGACGACCTATGAGCGCCAGGGCAAGGATGGCAAGACCCAGGTCCGCTACGCCTTCAAGGCGGTCAACGAGGGCACGAAGCTGACGAAGTTCGCCAGCAAGGAGGACTGGGACGCGCTCGACGCACCCGTGGAGTAACGGCCTCCGCGGCCACTCGGCCTCCTAGG
>DATFOK010000157.1:0-13455 GCA_035265665.1 Solirubrobacterales bacterium
CGATCGGGACGCTGATCCCGATCCTGAGCGACGCCGGGGAGATGCGCACCAGGTTCGGCCGATATCTGCTCGGAGCCGGTGCGGCCGGCGAGTTCGGCCCGATCCTGCTCGTCACCCTGATCCTCTCCACGACCAACCCGCTGCACGAGGCGCTGATCCTGGTCCTCTTCGTCGCACTCGCCGTCTTCACCGGCGTTCTCGCCGTGCGCTCGGCGTGGCGGGGCTGGCCGCTGATCGAGCGGACCTTCGAGACCTCGAGCCAGCTCGCCGTGCGCCTCGCCGTCGTCTTGGTCTTCGGCCTGGTCGCCCTCGCCGCCGAGCTCGGCCTCGACCTGCTCCTGGGCGGCTTCGTCGCCGGCATGATCACGCGCGTCGCGCTGCGCGGCCGGGAGGTGAGCGTGTTCGACTCGAAGCTGACGGCGGTCGGCTACGGGCTGCTGATCCCGTTCTTCTTCGTCACGAGCGGCATGAACTTCGACCTCGACGCGCTCACCGGTAGCACCGAAGCGGTCCTGAAGATGCTTCTGTTCCTGGCGCTCTTCCTGGTCGTACGCGGCACCCCCGCGCTGCTGCTCTACCGCGGCGTGCTCGCGGCCCGTGAGCGCGTCGCGCTCGCCTTCTTCTGCGCCACCGA
Source organism: Solirubrobacterales bacterium (assembly GCA_035265665.1). Classification (GTDB taxonomy): domain Bacteria; phylum Actinomycetota; class Thermoleophilia; order Solirubrobacterales; family 70-9; genus DASUPK01. The sequence continues at coordinate 635 of DATFOK010000157.1, forward strand.
GCTGCCGCTGGTGGTCGCGATCACCACCGTCGCGATCGATACCGGGCACATGCACTCCGACACCGCCGCCGGCTTGGTGGGCGCCGCGATCATCTCGACGCTGGTCTACCCGCTGATTGGGCTTCGCCTGCGCCGCGACCCGGAAACCGCGCTCGCGGGCGCCTAGCGGCGCCTCAGCTCACCGCTTTCTTCACGAGCGCGCCGATCTTCTTCTCTTCGGCGGCGGTCAGCTCGGTCAGCGCGAAGGAGGTCGGCCACATGTTGCCCGCATCAAGGTTCGCCGCGTCGTTGAAGCCGAAAGTCGCGTACCTCGACTTGAACTTGGCCGCGTCTTGGAAATAGCAGACGACCTTGCCGTCCTTGGCATAAGCGGGCATCCCGTACCAGGTTCTCGGCGAGAGGTCCGGCGCGTTGGCCTTGACGATGGCGTGGATCCGCTCGGCCATGACGCGATCCGGCTTCGGCATCTTGGCGATCTTCGCGAGCACAGCCTTGTCCCCGTCCGCCTTGCCCTGGGCGGCCTTCAGCTCTCGGGCCCGCTCTTTCATCGCAGCTCGTTCCTCGGCCGTGAATCCGTTGGACTTCTTGCCCCTCGTGGCGGTCCTCTTCGCGGACTTCCGGGTGGCCTTCTTTGTGCTCATCGTTCCCTCCTGATGTGTACTGGGAATATAGTTTGTAGCACAAATAATTGGTTGCATTCCACTAATTCTGCAAGAATATCCGAGTGGCAGTGAGCCCGTCCGCCGACACCGCCGTCGTCGAGTACGCCGGCCAGCTCTTCTTCCGGCTTTGGCGCGTGACGCACACGCGCTTTGCGGAGGCGCTCGAACCGCTCGGTCTGACGACGGCGCTCTTCGCCCTCCTCAACGTCCTCGGAACTCGTGAGGGAGCAATTCAGCAGGAGCTCGGCGCAGCGATGGGCATCGACCCCAGCACGATGGTCTCGCTCATCGATCAGCTCGAGGCAGCAAGACTGGCCAGGCGCCGGCCCCGCCCAACGGATCGCCGCGCCCGTGAGGTTGTAATCACACCCAAGGGCCGCCGAGCCCTGGAGCGGGCCCGAGAGCTGGCGATGCAAGTGGAAGCCGAGGTGCTGGGCGGGCTCAGCGGTGCTGAGCGCCGCCAACTGCTGGCGCTGCTGCGGCGCGCGCTCAGCTCAGCGCCGCCGCAAGCGTTGTGGACCGCTGAGGAAGCGGACTAGTCCACCACCTGGATCTCCTTCGGCAGGCCGCTCAGGTTGCGGTAGCCGTCGGCGCTGAGCACGACTAGGTCCTCGATCCGCACTCCGAAGCGTCCCGGTAGGTAGATCCCGGGCTCCACGGTGACCGCGTTGCCCTTGCGCAACTCGTCCTCGGAGGTGGTCGCGAGCCGGGGTCCTTCGTGCACTTCGAGCCCGACGCCATGACCGAGGCCATGGCCGAAATGGTCCCCGTGACCGGCCTCGGCGATCATCTTCCGCGCCACGGCATCGACCTCCTTGCCCGAGGCGCCGGCGCGAATCGCCCCGAGGGCGGCGAGCTGCGCAGCGACCACCAGGTCGTAGACCTCGCGGGCCTCGTCCCCGGGCTCGCCGGTGGCGAAGGTGCGGGTCCCGTCCGAGCAGTAGCCGTCGAGCTCGGCGCCCATGTCGAATACGACGAGCTCGCCCGAGGCGATCTCGCGTTCTCCGGGCTCGGCGTGCGGCAGGGCGCCGTTTCTCCCCGCGGCGATGATCGGCGGGAAGGAGGGCTCGGCGCCGAGTTCGCGGATCCGCGCCTCGCAGGCACGGGCGACGTCCCGCTCGGTGCGCCCGGCGAGGCCTCGCTCGAGCGCCCAGCGGAAGACGCCGTCGGCGAGCTCGGCGGCTGCGGCCATCCGCTCGATCTCCTCGGGCTCCTTCACTGCGCGAAGGCGCTCGACCAGATCGCCGGCCGGGACCAGATCGACGCCCTCGCCGACGGCGGCCTCCAGCCGGGCGAGCTGGCGGACACTCAGCTTGGCGTCCTCGAATCCGACCCTCCCGGACATCCGCGCAGCGATCTGCGGCACGAGCTCGCGCTCGGCCTCCGGCCGCTCCCACTCCTCCCCCACCTCGTGCTCGGCCCGCTCGGTGTAGCGGAAGTCGGTGAAGAAGATCCTCTCCTCCCGGCCCACCAGGCAGGCACCGTTCGTCCCGGTGAACCCCGTGAGGTAGCGGACATTGGTGAGATCGGAGACGAAGAGCTGATCGAACTCGCGCTCGGCGATCAGCTCCACAAGGCGGTCGGCTCTGCTCATACGCCGAGTCTTTCGGCGATCAGCTCGAGGGCCTCCTGGTATCCCTCGGGGCCCTTGCCGTGGATCTGGCCGACCAGCAAGTCCAGGCCCTCGAACACCGAATGGCGGCGCCACTCCTCGCGCTTTGAGATGTCGGAGAGGTGGACTTCCACGGTCGGGATCCCGGTAAGGTCGAGAGCATCGCGGATCGCCCACGAGTAGTGGGTCCAGGCGCCGGCGTTGACGATCGCGGCATCGGCGATCTCCGGTAGCCGGTGCAGGTGCTCGACGAACTCACCCTCCGAGTTCGTCTGGAAGAAGAACGCCTCCAGCTTGAGCTCCCGGGCGAAGCGCTTGATCCTCACCTCCAGCTCGGGCAACGTGAAGTCGCCGTAGATGTCCCTGTCGCGGTTGCCGAGCATGTCGAAGTTGACGCCATGCAGCACCTCGACGCGATTCCGCGTCGTTGGTGTCACCGGAGCTCCTCCACGGCGGCGCGCACCCTATCCGGCTCCACCGCCTCGCCCCAGCGCGGCTCGCCGGGCCGCTCGATCAGCACGAAGCCGAGCCCCTCGCTGGTCCGCTTCTTGTCGCGTTCGATCGCCTCGACGACGTCTTCGACCGAGACCGACGAGTCGAGCGAGACCGGGAGGCCGTGGGAGGCGAGCAGGCCCTCGACCTCGGTGCGGAGGTCATCCGCGCCCGAGAGCCGCAGAGCGGCCAGCAGGCCGAGCCCGACCGCTTCGCCATGGCGATAGCGCGAGTACCCGGTCGCCGCCTCGATTGCGTGGCCCACGGTGTGGCCCAGATTGAGCACGGAGCGCCGTCCCGAGTCGCGCTCGTCCTCGGCGACGACCGCGATCTTCGTGCGCGCGCACTCGAAGATCACGTCCTCCAGCGCCTCGGGGTCGAGCACATCGATCTGTGTCACCCGATCCCAGAGGGGATCGCCGGCGATCAGCCCGGTCTTCAGGACTTCGACGAAGCCCGCGGCGAGCTCTTCGCCGGGCAGCGTTCCGAGCACCGTGGGATCGGTCAGGACCGCAATCGGCTGGTGAAAGGCGCCGACGTAGTTCTTCGCCTCCGGCAGGTCGACGCCTGTCTTGCCTCCGTATGCGGAGTCGACCTGCGCCACCAGCGTGGTCGGCGCCTGGACGAGCGGGATGCCGCGTTGGTAGGTAGCGGCGCAGAAGCCCGCGAGGTCCCCGACCACCCCGCCGCCGAAGGCCAGGACGGAATCGTCTCCGCGCGCTCCGGCCTTGGCCAATTTGCGAAGGACGCGCTCGGCCTGCGAGATCGTCTTGGAGCTCTCGGCGCCCTCGATCTCGATCGTCGCCTCGATCCGGGGCAGGAGTCGGGCGTGGCGCTCGAGCGCGGCCGAGTCCGCGACGCAGAAGGTGCGCGCCGGCAGGCCCGCGGGCAGAGCCTCGCGAGCGGCGTCGAGCAGCCCCATCGCTCCCTTGCCGACCATCGCCGGATACGAGCCGCTCTGCGACTTCGCCCAGGCCATGCGGACGCGCCGCTCGCCCTGCATCGCGGCGAGCCACGGGGCGGCGGCCTCGGCGGCGATCCGCGCCTCCGTCGGCAGGATCACCCGCGCCAGCTTCTCGTAGGTCGGGCGGCGAGCCTCGAAGAGCCGGGTGAACTCCTCGCGCTCAGTGGCGAGGGGACGTGTGGGGCCCGAGGCGCGCTCCCAGGCGATCTCCTCCTCGACATCGCACCACACCGGCAGGTGCTGGACGAGCGCCCGCTGCACCGCGACCCTCTCGACCGCCCCGCCGCCCAGGGACACCACCGAGGACGGCCCGCCCACCTGCGCCGCGAGCGCGTCGAGGACGGAGACGACGAGCCGCTCCTCCCGGCGCCGGAACTCCTGCTCGCCCTCGCGCTCGAAGAACGACGCGATCGGCTCGCCGAACTCACGCTCGAGCAGCTCGTCGGTGTCGATCAGGCCGAGTCCGAGGCGCTCGGCGACGGCCTGCGCCGCCCGCGTCTTGCCCGCCCCCATGAAGCCGATGAAGACGAGGCCGTGATGGGCGGCTACCGCCGCCATCCGATGCGCTCCTTGTACGCCGAGAGCGCCGACAGCACGTCGTCGATGTGGTCTCCTCCGAACTTCTCGCGGTAAGCGGCGGCTACGACCAGTGCGACCATCGATTCGGCCACGACGGCGGCCGCGGGGACCACTGTGGAATCGGTCCGCTCGCGCATCGCCTGCGCCGGCTCCTTCGTCTCGGTGTCGACCGAGCGCAGCGGCTGCGTCATCGTGGAGATCGGCTTGATCGCCGCCTGGACGACGAGCGGCTCGCCGTTCGTCATACCGCCCTCGAGGCCCCCGGCCCGGTTGGTCTCCCGGTACCAGCCGCGGTCCTCGGACCAGAAGATCTCGTCGTGCGCCTCGGAGCCGGGCCTGCCGGCAACATCCCAAGCCTCGCCGAGCGAGACCCCCTTGACCGACTGGATCGAGCAAATCGCCTGGGCGAGCCGGCCGTCCAACTTCTCGCTCCAGGAGGCGTAGGACCCGATGCCGGGGACGAGGCCGAAGGCACGCACCTCGAACTTGCCGCCGAGCGACTCGTTCTCCTTCCGCAGCCGGTCGATCTCCTCGACCATCGCCTGGGAAGTGTCGGAGTCGAGGCAGCGGACCGGCGAGTCATCGACCGCAGCAAAGTCATCGGGCCCGAGGTCGTCTCGCTGCGGGGCCCTGACCGAGGCGATCTGGATCACGTGGCTGTGGACCTCGACGCCGACCGCCGTGAGGAAGCCCTTCGCGACCGACCCGGCCGCCACCCGGGCGGCGGTCTCCCGCGCGCTGGCGCGCTCAAGCACGTTGCGCACGTCGGTGAACCCGAACTTCTGCAGGCCGGCCAGGTCGGCGTGGCCGGGGCGAGGCAGGTGCGTCTCCTCGACCTCGGCATCAACCGGCCAGGGGCTCATCCGCTCTTCCCAGTTCGGGTAGTCGCGATTGGCGACAAGGACGGCGATCGGGCTGCCGAGGGTGCGTCCGTGCCGGACCCCCGAGCGGATCTCGACCGCGTCGCTCTCGATCTTCATCCTCCCGCCGCGCCCGTGGCCGAGCTGGCGGCGCGCCATCTCGCGATCGAGCGCCGCCCGGTCGAGCTCGAGCCCGGCGGGCAGGCCCTCGACGATCGCGACCAGCCCGGGGCCGTGCGATTCACCCGCTGTCGTGAACCTCAAAGTCACGCCGCCAGCGTAAATGCCGGGACCGGGCCGCCATGGTCTGGCGGTTGCGCGTTTAGACGCGGAACTCCATCACGACCAGCGCGCCAAGGGCGAGGAAGGGCGCGAACGGGATGGTGCGGCTGCGCGCCTCCCAGCCGTGCCGGACGATCAGCACGAGCCCGGCGACCGAGCCGGCCGCGAAGGCGACGATCATCGCCTCGATCACGGCGGCGGAGAGATAGATGCCGAGTATCCCCGCGATCTTGACGTCGCCCAGGCCCATGCCGTCGGGGCGGATCAGGGCCGCGGCGAGCAGAAAAGCCGCCGCGCCGGCCCCGGCGGCGAGGCGGCCGGGCAGCTCGGCCGGGTCCGTGAGCGCACAGACCACGAGCGCCAGGGCCGCGCTGAGCAGGAGCGGGCCGTCGGGAACCAGCCGCGTGCGCAGGTCGCTGACCGTGACCACGCCCAGCAGCAGGACGAGCGAGGCGTCGAGCAACCGGGCGGCCATATCGTTGAGAGCGCCTTGGCGCCGAACCTCTCCCCTTTGTGATGGCAGCGAGACGCCTGCTAATCGTGATGCTGGTCCTGCTCGGCCTCTCGACGCTGGCGGCCGCGCTGGTACCCCAGGGCACGCTCAACGAGGGCGATACGACCGGGACGACCACGACGCAGCCGACCACCACGAACGCGACGGTGCCGAACCCCGCCCTCCTGCGGCCGACGAAGATCACCGTCGGGGGCAAGAAGTTTCCGGTCGTCTCCCCTGTCGCGGTCGGCTCTCAGCTCATGCTGCTCGTCCGCTCCCGCTTCCCGACCCAGATCGCGATTCCCGAGTTCGGTCTGGTCGGCTTCGCGACCCCCGGAACCCCGGCGCGCTTCGAGCTGCTCGTCAGCACTCCCGGGACCTTCGGCATCCTCTTCGGCGCCTCCCCGAAACCCGGTGTCCAGGGGAAGCCGGCCGCGCGAGTCGTGGTCGTGCGGCCGGGCGCGAAGCAGAAGAAGAAGGCCGGGAAGGCGAAGAGGAAAAGCGAGAGATCTAGGTCTCGAGCTCCCGCGGTATCAGGTCCAGCTTGAGGAAGGTCCCATCGCGGACGACCTCGACCTCGATCCCCTGGCCGATCCGCTCGGCGACCATCAGCCGCTGAAGGTCTCCCACGTCGCCCATCGGCTCGCCGTCGACGGCCACGATCAGATCCTCCGGACGTAGGCCGACCCGGGCCGCCGGGCTGCCGGCGACGACCTCGACCACCTCTATGCCCTTCTCGCGGCCGACACTCGTCGCGATTCTGGGAGGCAGCGGCCTCGAGCCCCCGACGATGCCGATGTACGCCCGCCGGACCCTGCCCTCCTTCATCAGCGCCGAGATGATCTTGCGGGTCGCATCGTTGATTGGCACGGCGAGCCCGAGTCCGATGCCGGCGACCGCAGTGTTGATCCCGACGACGCGTCCCAGCCCGTCCGCGAGCGCGCCGCCGGAGTTGCCGGGGTTGAGCGCGGCATCGGTCTGGATCACGTTCTCGACGAGGCGCACCGCCGAGCGCGAACGGGTCGGCAGCGACCGCCCGAGGGCTGATACCACGCCTGCCGTCACCGTCCCCGCCAGGCCCATCGGGCTGCCGATCGCCACGACCAGCTGGCCGACGCGCAGCTCGTCCGCGTCGCCGAGCCGGGCGGGCGCGAGGTCGCGGGCGTCAACGCGGACAACGGCCAGATCGGAGAGCTGATCGGAGCCCTCGACCTCGGCGGCAAGCTCGCGGCCGTCCGAGAAGGTGGCGCTCGCGCCGTTGCCCCCCGCGACCACGTGGGCCGAGGTCAGCATGTAGCCGTCGGATGAGATGGCGACACCGCTGCCCGCCCCCTCGGCGCGGCCGCGGCGGGTACGCCGCGAGACGGCCAGGTGGGCGACGGACGGGGTCAGCTTCTCGGCGACCCCGGAGACCGTGCGGGAGTAGGCATCGAACGCGTCGGCGTCGGGCAGTTGCTCCCGATGCGCTGATTGCGCCGCATCGGCGGCCCCATCGGTGACGAGCTCGAGCCTGGCCACTAACGAAAAGTTAGCAATCAGGACGCAGATACGTCCGAGCGGCCTCGCGCATGATGTCGATCGGCGGATCCATGCCCGTCCAGATCCGCAGCGACTCCGCGCCCTGCCGAACCAGGATCTCCAGGCCCTCCACCGCGGTCGCGCCGCGGTCGCGCGCCTCCCGTACCAGGCGGCTCGCGGACCCCGCGTAGACGAGGTCGACGAGTACGAGGTCCGCGCTGAAGCGCTCGGGGTCGAGGGGCAGGTGATCGAAGGGGTCCTCGTCGCGCATGCCGATCGCCGTGCAGTTCACGATCAGCTCGTAGCCATTGGCGCGGATTTGCCCCGCGGTGACCGCCCTGAGCCGCCCCTTGGCCGAGGTCCGGCTCCCAACTCGAGCGAGGTCGCGGACGAGCTCATCGGCGCGTTTCGGGGTCCGGTTCCAGATCGAGACCGCCGCGCCCTGCTCGGCGAGCGCCCAGGCCGCCGCCCGGGCGGACCCTCCGGCACCGAGCACCAGCGCCTCGCGCGCCTCGACCGGTCCCGGCAGGGTGGCGAGCAGGCCGGTCGCGTCAGTGTTGTCCGCCCGGATGGACGCGTCGCGGAAGCTGAGCGTATTGGCGGCGCCGATCTGCTCGGCCGCCTCGGATGCCTGATCGGCCAGCGCCAGGGCTGCTCGCTTGTGGGGAATCGTCACGTTGGCGCCCACGAAGCCCTGGCCATGCAGCTCCCTGACGCCCCCGGAGAACTCAGCGGGCTCGAGGTCGATCGCCTCGTAGCTCCACTCGGTCGCCAGGCCAAGCGCCTCCAGGGCCGCGTTCTGCATCGCCGGAGAGCGCGAGTGCGAGACCGGGTGCCCGAGCACCGCGAGGCGCTTCATCGGCGGGCCTTCAGCTCCGGCAGTTCGGGGTGGCGCGGCCGGAGTTCGCCGCGGTGACGAGCTGATTGAACTCCTGCTCGCTGGCGGTGAAGCAGTGGCTCCCGCTGCCATCGCCGTTGACCACGTAAAAGAGGTAGTTGACCTTGGCCGGGCGCGCGGCCGCCTCGATGGCGGCGAGCCCCGGGTTGCCGATCGGAGTGGGCGGCAGGCCGACATGGGTGCGCGTGTTGTACGGCGAGGGGGACTGCAGCTGGGACTGCGTGATCTCGTCGGTGTAATTGTGGAACTCGAAACGGGTCGTAGCGTCGATTCCCAGCGGCATGCCGCGGCTCAGCCGGTTGTAGATCACCGCGGCGACCAGCCGGCGCTCGGAGGACACCATCACCTCCTTGTCGATCATCGAGGCGATCGTGAGCACGTCGTAGACGGTCAGGTTCTTCGACTTGGCGTAGGACATGTTCACGCCGGCGGTGTTCTGCCGGAAGGCCTCGAGCTGCTCGGAGACCAGCTGGTCGACGCTCGCGCCCGGGTCGAGCTCGTACGTGGCGGGGAAGAGGAACCCCTCGAGCGACTTCGGGTTCTGCGCGCCATAACGGTTCGGATCGAAGCCGTTGACGCTCTTGGTCGCCGCGAGGTAGTCGCCGCTCAGGCCGAGATCGCCAACCGTTGCGGCGATCTGCGTGCGGTCCTCTCCCTCGGGAATCGTCACGTTGATCTTCCCGCCCGAGCTCGTCAGCCGGTCGATCGCGTCGCTGTAGCTCATGTCCTGCGCGAGGACGTAGCGCCCCGGCAGGATCTGGTCGGCCTTGCCGGCGAGTTGGAGGCGCCACTCGAAGAGAGTGCCGTTCGAGACGACCTCGTTATCGGTGAGCAGGTCGGCGACCTGGCTGGCGCTCGCACCCTCGGGGACCGTGACGATCGCCTGACCCGAGCCCTCGCCGGGGTCGAAGGGGGGCGGTTGGAAGAACGCGATCAAGAACCACGCCACGAGCACGCCGAGCAGCAGCAGGCCGAGGGCGAAGATCCGACGGCGCCGGTACGGTCCGCGTCGGCCTCGATCCAGCCGGGGTGGCCGCTCCGGGTCCCCGCCGTCCCCGCCGGGGTCCGCGGGAGGCGGCGGGGCGATGGGCTCTTTCGGCTTCGTGGGCCTCTCCGGGCGAGGCGCCTCGGCGGTGGAGGTCGGATCCGGACGCTGCTTGCTCCGCCGCGCCTCGCGCTCCCAGCGGCGGCGCTCGCGCTCCAGGGATGCCGGGTCGGTCCTCCCGAACTCGTCCGTCTCCGGCTCCAGTCGCCCACCGGGTGGGGTCAAATTGCCCTCGGTGTCGGCCTGCCAGTCCCGGTCAGCCAAGGCTGGGCCCCTTCGATGCCAGATAGGACTCGAGCAAGTGGGCAGCGGCGAGGGAGTCGCGGTCGGCGCGGGCGCCCTCCCGGGCGCTCCGCTCCGCCATCCGGGTGGTGAGGCGCTCGTCGTATGTCTCTACCGGCACGTCCAGCAGCCGGCTCAACTCCCCCGCGAATTCCCTGCTCAGCCTGGCCTGCTTTCCCTCCTCCCCCGAGAGGGTGGTGGGCAAGCCGACGATCACCCGCTCAACGCCCTCCTCGGCGGCGAGCTCGGCGATGGCGGCCAGGTCCGGGGGCTCGATCGCGGGCAACGGCCTGGCGACCGTACCGGTCGGATCAGAGATCGCGCAGCCGCAGCGGGCGGTGCCGTAATCGAGCGCAAGCACCCGCAAGAAGCTAGCGACTAGCGGCTGGGACCCGCTCCGTCTCCGAGGGCAGCGTGTCGCTGGCGGACTCGGGACTGTCCTGGGCCACGGTCGCCTCGGAGATCATCCGGGGGTCGACGTTGCGGGGGTGATGGCAGGCAGCCGCCTGTCCGGACTCGTACTCGGCCAGCGGCGGCTCGTCCTGGGAGCAGATCTCGGTCGCCCAGGGGCAGCGGGTGTGGAAGCGGCAGGCCGGCGGCGGGTCGACGGGGCTCGGCACATCCCCTTCGAGGACCAAGGGCTGGCGCCCGGCGTTCGCCTGCGGGTCCGGGATCGGGACGGCCGAGAGCAGCGCGACCGAGTAGGGATGGATCGGGCGCTCGTAGAGAGTGGATGCCGGGGACCGCTCGACGATCTTGCCCAGATACATGACCGCGATCCTGTCGGAGACGTGGCGAACGACGCCCAGATCGTGCGCGACAAAGATGTAGGAGAGGCCGAACTCGTCCTGGAGGTCGTCGAGCAGGTTGATGATCTGCGCCTGGATCGAGACGTCGAGAGCCGAGACCGGCTCGTCGGCGATGATCAACTTGGGCCGCAGCGCCAGGGCTCTGGCGATCCCGATCCGCTGCCGCTGACCGCCGGAGAACTCGTGCGGGTATCGGTTGTAGTGCTCGGGCTGAAGGCCCACCCGGTCCATCAGCTGCTGAACCTCGCGCCGCAGTTGCGACCCGGAGGCGAGTCCGTGCAGGCGCAGCGGGTCGCCGATGATCTGCCCCACTCGCCTGCGCGGATTGAGCGAGGCGTACGGGTCCTGGAAGATCATCTGGATGTCGCGCCGGATCGGCTGGAGCTCGTTGCGCGACAGCCCAACCAGCTCCTTCCCCTGGTATCGCACCGATCCAGAGGTGGGCTTGAGCAGCTGGATGATCGTGCGGCAGAGCGTCGACTTGCCGCAGCCCGATTCGCCGACCAGGCCGAGGGTCTCCCCCTCGTGCAGCGTCAGGCTGACGTCGTCGACGGCGTGGACGACGGCCACCTCCCGGTCGATCAGCAGCCCCTCCTTGATCGGGAAGTGCTTGACGAGGTGGCTGACCTCGAGCAGCGGATCGCCCTTGGCCATGATTAAACGGGTTCCCCCTCGGCTGCGCCTGCGGGGGACCCTCGCGTCAGTACCTCCAATCCAATCCGTCCCTCGACCTCACGGAGCTCCTTCTTGTCCTGCGGGTCGAGCCAGCAGCGATCGGCGTGGCCACTGGCCCCCGCCAGGCGCTCCTCCAGTCCCGGCAGCTCCGTGCACTTCTCGAACGCATGCGGGCACCGTGGGCGAAAGCGACAGCCGCTCGGCGGCGAGAGCAGCGAGGGCGGCTGTCCCGCTATCTGGGGAAGCCGCTCGGGCGGAGGCTGATCGAGCCGGGTGAGCGAGCCCATCAGACCCCAGGTATAGGGATGCTGGGGGTCGTAGAAGATCTCGTCGAGACTACCCTGCTCGACGATCTGGCCGGCGTACATGACCAGGACCCTGTCCGCCACCTCGGCGATCACGCCAAGGTCATGGGTGATCAGAATCACCGCCAGGCCGCGCTCCTCGTTGAGCCGCTGGATCAGGGCCATGATCTGCGCCTGGATCGTGACGTCCAGGGCGGTGGTCGGCTCGTCCGCGATCAGGACGCGCGGCTCGAGCGCCAGCGCCATGGCGATCATCGCCCGCTGTCGCATCCCGCCCGAGAACTCGTACGGGTAGTCGTCGACCCGCTCCGCGGCGTTGGGGATTCCCACCGAGGCGAGCAGCTCCACAGAGCGCCGCTTCGCCTCGTCCCTCGGTAACTCCCTATGGGCCTCGATCTGCTCGACGATCTGGTCACCGACCCTGTAGACGGGGTTCAGCGAGGTCATCGGGTCCTGGAAGACCATTGAGATCTCCTGTCCGCGGATGGACTGAAGGTCCTCCTCCGTCGCCGACACCAGGTCGTTGCCGTGAAAGCGCACCGAGCCTGAAATCGAGGCGTTCGGCGAACGCGTCAGGCCCATGATCGTCTGGGCGCTGACGCTCTTGCCGGAGCCGGACTCGCCGACGATGCCCAGGATCTCGCCGGGGTTCAGCTCCAAGGAGACGCCGTCGACAGCGCCCACGATGCCGTCCTCAGTCGCGAATTTGACGCGCAGGTCCTCCACCGAGAGCAGCGGCTCCGGCCGGCTTGCCACCATCAACGCTCCGCCTCCTCAGCTTCGCTTCCGGGGGCTACGCGAATCATGCGGCGGCGGTCCCCAGCCTGATGCGGGGATCGAGATAGGCGTAGACGATGTCCACGATCGTGTTGAAGAGGACGATGAAGAATGCACCGAACATCGTCACCGCCATGAGCGGCGGCAGGTCGAGCGACCCGATCGCCTGCCCCGCGTAGAGCCCGACGCCCGGGAGGTTGTACACGGTCTCGGTGAGGATCGCCCCGCCTCCGACCACCGCGCCGAAGTCGAGCCCGAACAGGGTGATGATCGGGATCAGCGAATTGCGGAGGACGTGACGGATCCGCACCTGGCGCTCGCTCAGGCCCTTCGCGCGCGCGGTGCGCACGTAGTCCTCGTTCATCACGTCGAGCATGTTGGAGCGCAGTACGCGGCTGTAGAAGCCGATGAACAGCACGGACAAGGTGAACCAGGGCAGGATCAGGTGATAGGCCCAGTCCGTCGGGTCCTCGGTCAACTTCACGTAGTCGCCCGTCGGGAAGAGCTGAACCTTGAAGCTCAGGTAGTACAGGAGGATCGCGGCCAGCCAGAAGACCGGCATCGAGAT